>CACWIW010000007.1 GCA_902761035.1 uncultured bacterium
TGCGCTGCGGCTGGACCCCGACTGCATCCCCGCGACGGGGGAGGAATACGTGCGCAAGCCAGGCTGTCCGCGCATTCCGCAGAAGGTCATCAGCTGGCTTGTCCGACGGCAGGTCGCCTGACGCCACATCCCCCGTATTTCAGCTGAAACTAAACTCCTCGGCCAAATGCCTCACGTTCGTTGCTTTCGCCACTGGGGGTTCATAAGTCTTGGAGTTGTTGAGACCCTTGAAGTTTTTCTCCAAGTCTCCTAATCTCCAAAACTCCCAATAGCGAAGGCAAGAAAGGCTTTGCGGTAGGTTTTATTGATAAACAAAAAGGACTTAACCTAAAGTGGGATAATCCCCTAAAACTCTGCGTTCTCAGCATCTCTGCGCCTCTGCGTAAGACCTTCAACTGGAACATCCAACCGATTTGCGCAACCACGGCCATAAACGGATCCTACGCATGCGATTACGGTGCGGAACGAGTCCGGCTTCTGGGCTGTACTATTACGGTGCGGACTGTAAGATGGTGTTTTTGGGGGTAATATCACGGTGTGGAACAGAATACAGGTGAAGAGCGATTACGGTACGGAGCGTGGACGGCACTGTGCGTGCGATTACGATGCGGAACCAAAAAGATGAAGCCAGCAATGAAAAAAAGAGCAAATGGTTGCGTGGCGAAAGGGAAATTTGATAGAATGGCAACCGTGCAAGAAAAAGAGATAGTTGCAAAACTTGATGTGGCAAAGGCTCCATCGCCCTTGCAGCAAGGCCGAGGCGGCCTTGCCACACCTTGCACGCATGATTTTGCAATTGCCTCAAAAGCCATGCCAGAGAATGCCATGCCAGAGAATGCCATACAAGAGAATGCCATGCCAGAGAAAGACATGCAACAAGAAGTGCCTCAGATACGTATACTCGCGTTAGACCTCGATGGCACGCTGCTCAACTCGGAGAAACAACTGTCGAATGTCAATCGGAACGCCCTCGCCGCAGCTGCGAAGAAGGGTATCCTCGTGGTGCCTACCACGGGACGCTTCTTCGGCATGATGCCGCCCGCCGTGCGCGACCTCCCCTTCGTACGCTACGCGATTACCGTCAACGGCGCGCAGGTGTATGACCGCGAGACGGATACGGCCATCGTGCGCGAGGAGCTTCCGCTCGAAAAAGCTCTCGCTATCATGCACTACCTCGACGACTTCGACGTGATCTACGACTGCTATCAGGACAACTGGGGACGCATGACACAGTCGATGCAGCAGAAAGCCGAAGAGTATGCCCAGTGTCCCCACTACACAAAAATGATCCGAGAGTTCCGCAAGCCCTACCCTGACCTCAAGGACTACCTCGCAGGACAGGGGCGCGATGTGCAGAAAATCATGCTCTTCGCACGTGACCCGGCGGTACGCGACGCGATCGCGGCCGAAATCCCCGCCCACTTCGACGGCCTCGCCGTCTCGACCTCCACCTTCAACAACCTCGAGATCAACGCGGCTTCCGCCCACAAGGGATGCGCCCTCGAACGCTTTGCGGAACACTTCGGCTGGACGCTCGACAACTGCATGGCGTTCGGTGACGGTCTCAACGACCTCTCAATGGTGCGCATGGCCGGTATCGGCGTGGCAATGGCGAACGCCGCTCCGGAGGTGCTGGCTGCCGCCGACTATGTGACGCTTTCCAATGACGAAGACGGCGTGGCCGCTGCCCTGCGGCATTTTTGCCTGATTTAAGTCATCACTCACCTATAACTTGAACTATACATCGAGTATTGTTCACAAATCTTCATTGCCAACATTGTTCACAAATCACAAATATCAATTGCGGAGGGGTGGATGCCACTCCTATTTGTATTGGTGGCAATGGTGGCAATTGTGAACAATTAAGATTTGTGAACAATCATGAAAGGTCTTCGATCTGGATGGAGTCTAGCGCGGCCTCTTCCTTTTTGGCGTCGTTGAGCGACTTCACCCACTTCAGCACCTGTGCAACAGGCTCAACTAGCGCCAGGGGAACAAACTCATCCACCTTCGCCTCCGCGTAGAGACGACGGGCGAGTGGCACGTTCTCCGTGATCGGGATGCCCTCGTCCATTGCTGTGCGGCGGATTATCGCCGCCACCTTGTCCGCACCCATGACCGCGATCTTGGGGAGCGGCGCCTCCTCCGGCTTGTACGAGATGGCCACAGCGATGTGCGTCGGGTTGGTGATAACCACGGACGAATTCTTCGTGGCCTTCACGGGATCGGGTCCGTTGAGAATCTCGTCGCGGAACTGACGCTGCGCCTGCTTGACTTCCGCAGAGCCTTCCATCTCCTTGTATTCGCGCTTCACCTCGTCCTTCGTCATCATCATCTGCTTCGTGAAGTTCTTCTGCTGGAAGAGGCGGTCCACGACGGCGATAACGATGTAGCCGAAGGCTGTGTAGCCCGCGAGGCGCTTCATGATCACGGCGAGACAAGGCATGATGTCGTCGATCGTGCCGTAGCAGAGCGTGAGAAGCTCGGGATAGGACGCAACGATGAGCTTCCAGATCAGGTATCCGAGGAACGTCACCTTCACGCAGTTCTTGAGGAACTCAAAAAAGTTCTTCATCGAGAAGATGCGCTTGAAGCCCTCGAAGGGGTTCAGCTTGTTGAGCGAGGGTTTCAGCGGCTCAAACGTGAAGAGGAAGCCGATCTGGCACAGGTTTGCGGTCACGCCCACCACGGCGGCGACGCACACGAAGATGAACGAATGCTTGCAGATAACAGTGACCGCGTTCACCCCCGCCTGCCGCACCGCGCCGTCCACGTCCTGCGACGACAAGGCACGGCCGATGAACGTGATGAGCTGCTCGATGTCGTCCATGAGGATTGCGGCCAGCATGGCGGTGAGGTACATCAGCACGACGAGCAGCGCCGTGGAAACCACGTCCTTGGACGTGCATACCTGCCCCTTCTGACGTGCATCGCGAAGCTTCTTCGCGGTGGGCATCTCGGTTTTCTCGCCGCCTTCGTCCGCCACGTCAGCGTCTCCTCATGCAGACCGTCAGCACGTTGCGTCCGTCGCGCCGCTCGTAGTTGACGAACTCCGCCATCTGCTTGACCATGAATATGCCGAGCCCGCCAATCTGGCGTTCCTCGGCCGACGCCGTCACGTCCGGACTGGGCTGCGTGAGCGGGTTGAACGGCGTGCCTTCGTCGGAGAACACGAGCGCGTAGCCGGTCTCCGCGCGGCGGTACGTCAGGTCGAAGGTCGTCGCCCCGGAACAGCGCACGATGTTGGAGGCGATCTCGTCAATCACGATGGCAGCCCTGTGGTCGTCGCAGAAGCCCCTCACGTAGGCGGCAGCGGCGGCTAGGCCCTCAGTGGTGGCGGCGAACGTGCGGCGGGCGCCGTTGAAGCCGATCGCGAGCATCGTGATGTCGTCAGCCTGCGGCTCGCCAGCCGCGAACGCGTTGACGGCCATCTCCACCACGTGGCAGGCGGCCTTGGCGTCCGCGATGTCGGTCGCAAGCGCGGCGGTGAGGCGTTCCTCTCCGAAAAGCTCGCCGCGCGACTGCGCCTCGACCACGCCGTCCGTGTAGAGGAACAGTCCGTCGCCCGGACGGAGGAGGAGCGTGTGCGGCTCGTAGGCCATGCCGTCGAGCGCGGCGAGCGCAAGTCCCGAGGTGTCGCGCACCCATTCAAGGCCGCCGTCAGCGCGCCGAATGATCGGCGGGTTGTGTCCGCAGTTAACGTACTCCACCACGCCCGTCTCGAGGTCGATCACGCCGATCCACGCTGTCACGAACATGTTCGCGTCGTTACCCTCCGCAAGGCGGGCGTTCACGTCGGCTACGGCCTTGCCCAGGTCGCCCCCGCGCGACAGGAGGTCGATGAGCGTTGTCTTCGCCCTCATCATGAACATGGCACCCGGCACGCCCTTCCCAGAGACGTCGGCCACCATCATGGCCAAATGGCGTTCGCCCACGTAGTAGAAGTCGTAGAAGTCGCCACCCACCTCCTTCGCGGCGTGCATCCTCGCGTAGATGTCAAGACAGTCGGCGATCGGCGGAAACGGCGGGAACACGCTTGGGAGCGCGGCGCTCTGGATGGAAGTGGCGAGCATCAGCTCCTTCTGGCGCCTGGACTCCTCCGCGAGACGTGCCTCCTCGGCTCGTTCGCGCATCGCGACGGCGCGCAGGCCTACGAACGCGGCAACCGCGATCAGGACGAGCAGGATGAACATCATCGTCCCAACTGAGACGTTCCGCGCGTGCAGGATTTCATGCATGGGCACGACCACGAAGAAGATGTGTCCGCTCTCCGGCAAGGGAACGGCCCGGCAGACGGCATCCTCACCCGAGACATTCGCCCTAAACGACTCGCCTTTGTCCTTCTTGAGCATCCACGGCTCGAAGCCGAGGTCGGCGACCATGATCGGCTCATGCTCAAGGCCGGGGCGGAAGCGCATGTTCGGGTTGCCGTCGGAGATCACCTCGCCCGTCTTCGCATCGGCGATCACGTAGTAGCCGGCATCCCCGACATGCCAGTCCATCGCGGTGTCGGCGAAGCGTTCCTTCAAATCCCGCGAAAGGCGCTCGAAGTCGAAGCCCAGCTGGAGATAGCCGTCTGGCAGACGCACGCCGGCGAACTTGCGGTAGGCGCCGTCGGCGCGAACGGTACGACGCGGGGGCTGCGTGTACCAGAGGCGGTTGGTGAGGAGACAGAGGAAGCCTGCGGCCTTGGTGGGGTCGGGATCCGTTCCCATCCAGTAGTCCTTCTGACTGGGATGGGTGGTCGCGCGGATGACGCCGTTTGTGTCCGCGAAGTTGATCTCGTCAAGCGCGTAGGTGCGCATCATATCCATGACCTTCTGCTGGTTGGAAGCGGCCGACGCAACGGTCGGCAGGTCACGCTGGATGCAGCTGGCGAGGTAGTAGAGGATCGGATCCGCCCCCGCGAGCATCTCCTCGCGCATGTCTTGTACGGCCGGACCCATCAGGGCCTCCACGCGCTCGCGCACAAGCCGCGTCTCCACCTCGCTGGAGACGAAATACGCGACCACCGCAGCCATGCAGGCGGCGGCGACGATCAGCACCCGGTACTTGCGGTAGGCGTTCATCGCGGTCAGGCAAGCTTGAAGATTGTCGCAAATCCTGTGATCTTGAACACCTCCAGCACTGCGGGCTGCGCGCCGACGATCGTCATGCCGCTCTTCTTCGACATCGCCTTGTAGGCCGAGAGGAACACCCGAAGGCCGGCTGACGAAACGTACGCCACACCGGAGAGGTCAAGCACCAGTTCGTCTACGGCGTCAAGCACAAGCTCCGCCTCCAGCTGCGGCGCGGTCACGGTGTCGATGTGGCCCGTCACCAAAACGGTCATCTTTGTACCTTCAATTTTCTTTTCGATTTCCATGTTTTTCACTCCTAAACTGGCGCGGCCGACGCAAAGAGCCGCGAGAGCGGTCCGAGAATGGACGATTCGTCCGTGTACATGAGCATGTCGATGATGTACCGCAGGTACACCACGAGCATGGCGACGCCGAGCGCGGACTTTATCGGCATCGACAAAAAGAACACATTAAGCTGCGGGGCCGTGCGGTTCACGAACCCGAGGCCGATGGTGGCTAGGAACATGAGGATGATGACGGGAGCCGAGATTATGAACGTCGTTCGCATCATTCCGTCGAGGGTGTCCAGCGCGAAGCCGGGAGCGTCCCCGCGCATGGCCGGCCAGTCGCCGAAGAGCGGCACCACGCCGTAGCTCGCGTAGATGGCGGCGAGAAACACCAGCACCGCCCCGCCGACGAAGAATATCGTCGAGACGATCTGGGTGAAGAATATACCTGTGGTGGAGACCTGCGTGCCCGACAGCGGCGAATACACCTCGCCCATCGTGGCGCCGCGCTGGTTGTCAATGAAGTTGCCTACGTTCTCCGCGACCCAGAACGGAATGGAGGCGAAGAACCCGATGAGGAACCCCACCAGCGCCTCCTTCACCGCGATCACGCAGACGAGCCCGGTCTGGAGCTCTCCCGGCGGCATCCACCGAAGCACGCACGGCACGATCAGCGCGGAGAAGGAGAGCGTTGCCGCATTGCGCGCAACGCCCGTGATCATAGAGCTGGTCGTGGCGGGACAGATGGCGAGCGCGCCGCCGACCCTAGCGGCGGACAGCACGAAGGCGATGATCATTCGGTGGAAGTCGGTGAACTGCATGGCGCTATGACCCCTCGAACCACACCACGCACGGACCGTGGAAATTAAGGCGCAGGCACCTCGGCGCGCGCGGTAATAATATGTCGCGCGCGCGAAGGCGCGGACAGAACCCCGTCGGCGCACGCCCCGTCCACGCAACCGCCGCCTCCGGCCTCAAGCCGAGGGTCTCGCCTTCAGCCACCACGACCCTCGTCGTGCGCCCCTGCGTCGCCAAGACCGCCCATCCGCCCTCCAAGGCGGTGGTGCAGATCGCGCCGCGGATGGAAAAAGGCACGACGCGCAGCACCCCGCCCGCACGGCGGGCGGACGCCGGGGCGAGAAGAAGCTTCTCCGTAACCGCAGTCACGCACTCGGCGAGGTCAATCCGCGTGAGGAACGGATGCGTCCTGTCGCCGCACCACATCCGGCCTGATAGCGACGCACACCGGAGGCGACGGCGGTCCGGCTGGAACAGACGCCGCCACCACGACACGTCCTCGCGCGGCAGACGCCTCGGCGTGAGAGTGCCGGAAACGGCGGACGGCTGGAGTTCACCGAACATCCAGTCGCCGCCTTCCACCCGGGCAAACCCGTTTTCAAACTCCGCTTCCATTCGACTCGCGTTCCTCTTCGCTCTCCTCCCTTCGTCCCACCAGTATTTCGTACAGGCGCTGTATGTTAACCGCCTCGCCCATTACGTCTGATCCGTTCTCCAGCAGATTCTGCAGCTTGTCGAGTTCCACGCGGTCCTCATCCGCAGCCTTTTCAAGCTCGTGTACGCGCATCTCGCCGAGCTTCTGGAAGCGTTCCTTCAGCTCCGCGACCTTCGCCTTCACCTCCTCCACGTGCTCGGTCCTGGCCGAGCGTTTCGAGGATCCACCCTTCTTCGACAACAGGATGTTGATGACATTGGTGGCCAGCTGGTACGCCTTCAGGCACGTCTGCAGGCGCTGGAAGGAGTCGTTCAACGCCGCCATCGAGGTCATGCTGGCCAGTCCCCGAGCCCACACGAGCGCGGACATGCGGAAAGCCTCCATATCCTGCAGGAAACGCTCCATTTCCTCCGCGTCGTCCGCGACGTCCTTCACCACGTCGCGGTAGACGGTGAACAGCTTCGTGGCGGAGAACGTCGGCACTACGCCATTCACCCAGTTCTTGGCCTTCTCCTCCAGCGCTTGGGTGGTGAAATCGAGCACGTCGGTCTTGAGCTTGTTGAGCAGCTCGTCAATTGACTTGAACAGGCCTGGATCCGGGCGCTCTTTGCTCCCATCCGGCATCTCGATGCCGTGCTTCGCCGCATCGCGGAGCGCGGCCTGCGCCACGGTTATCTCGCGGAGAAGCAGCGCCACTTCCTCGATGCTGACCCGTCCGTCGCGCGAGGCCGCGGCCCGGATCGAGTCGAAGCGGCTGGCCAGAGGCTGCAGCGACAGGCTCAGCTGTTCAATCGCACGGCCGGTGCCGTGCATCTGCAGCGCGATCTTCGGCAGCAGCTCCGCCGCGTACATTGAAAGGCGCAGGTCGTCGGAGTCGGAATCCAGCTGCGAGAGCTCGGCGACCATGCGCTGCACCTCGATCGCGCGGTTGTTGCAGCGCGTGATCAGGCCGAACAGCATCCCGGTCTCGTCGCCATGCTGGCTGTAGATGCGGCGAAGGCCGTCCGCAAGGTCTAAGAGCTTGTTGGTCGCCGTGCGGACGAGCAACAGGATTGTGTCTTTCAGCGCCTGCTCCTCCCTGGAAGCCGCGGCCCCCGGACGGAACGCGGCGGCGATCTCCGCGCCCGTGAACGCGCCCAGGCGCGCCAGGGCCTCCTCAGCCTGCTTGCGCACGGTGTTCAGCGGCTCGAGTTCCGCGCGCAGCTCCGGATCCTCGTCGATGAGGGCCTGGAACTGCGCGTGCGTCACGCCTCCGGCGTTCTCCTGCGCCGCGCGGCGCAGCAGGTCGGAGAGCGAGGCGGTCAGGTCTGAGGGCTTCAGCGCGATCGCCTGTTCGTTCAGGGCCACGATCATACGCGCCGTGAGCGGCTTGGCGTTCTTTCCCAGCAGGGCGCTCTCGACCAGCGAGCGGCATCCCTCGCCGAACTGCACGACGAACGACTCGATGAAGTCCCGGCGGGCAAGTTCTATGTCCGCAGAAGGTCCGTTTGCGGGAACTGCCGATAACTTACGTCCGCTCAGGCCCAAGGTGCAGTCCGCAGGACGCGCCTCGCCTTTCTTCGGCGGCTGCGCGTCCTGCGAGATGAGCCTTTGCGCGTTCGAGAGATAAGTCTGGAATCCAACGATTGGCGGCATGGCGCACGCTCCTTAGACGAAGTTCGGCATCGGCGGCGGTGCGTAGGCGAAGACGCTGCGGAACAGTTTTCCCAGCGCATCGTCGCGCGTGGAAACATCCGCCTCCGTCACGGCGTCGACCTCCTCCGTGCCCGTGAAGTCGGGAAACTCGCGTTTCGTGACGGTCACGGTGTTGGACTGGTCCCGCGCGGCGTCGTCCGTCGCCCGCACTGAGGCGGGCTGGAACTGCATCTGCGCAGGGATTGAGTTCGTGTCAAGGCGGATATTCATTTTAGAGTTCCTTTCTGCTTCTGCTATTTGCCGAGGCTTTAGATCATCTGGGTCATGTTCTCGACGATCATGTTGCCCGTGTCGGTCTTGCTCTGGATGATCGCGACGAGCTGGGAGAACAGGGCCTGGATCTGGTTCATGATCTGCTCCAGCTCCTCTTCGGACTCCTCGAGCAGCTGCTGGATGACGGCCATGTAGCGGTTGACGTCGGAAACCTCCGCGCTCGCCTCGGACGCCTTGTAGTTGAGGCTGGTCTGCACGCCGCCTGTGGCAGCGCCGGCGAGTCCCATCCCTATGTTGACGACCTGCGTGGCGAACAGCGCGATCTTCGCGGTGTTGGAGATCGTGTCGGCCGTTGCCTTGGCCGCGCTCACGGCGGACATGCCGATTCCGACGCCGGCCGATGCGAGGCCCAGCACCACGAAGATGGCCGAATAGATGCCGGCCGCCCAGGCTTTTGCGTCGGCCTTGCTCAGTCCGAAGTTCTTCTGCAAGGATTCCGCCATCTTGTCGATGATCTTGTCCGCCGCGCCCGTCTCGCTCAACACGAGCTGCGTAACGGCAAGAGCCGCGCCTGCGATCGCGAAGCCGGCCGCGGCGCCGCCCGTGACGGCCGTCACCACGATGGCTGCCACGACTGCGACGATTGCGCCGAGCCAGCCGAGTATACGGCTCGCCTTGGCGGCTTTCTCGGCCTTCTTGGCCGCCTTGATCGACTCGTCGATCTTATCCAGGCGCGTGCGGTGCTCCTTGTCCATGACGCCCTGCTGGTTCTCGATGCGGGCCCGCGCCATTTCGCTCTGGCGCTGGTCGTTGTCCAGCTGCAGGAACGCCACGAGCCTCTCGAGGTCCTGAAGGAGGGCCTTGGGGTCCTCGGGGTCGTCAAGCACGGGCACGCCCGTGGTGCCGCTCGCGCCGGTCGTCTGCTGGGTCTGGGCCTTGTTCGTCGTCAAGACCGTGATCGCCCGCTGGGCGAGGGACGTGATCTCCCGCGTGAGGGTGGTCGTCTTGTCCTTGACCTTGCCGTCGTTGCTGCCACCGGCCAGCTGCGCTGCGGTCTGCGTGTTGCCGATTGGCATACGCGCGTTTGGATCTATTGTCATGTTGCTCATTTTTTGTACCTCCGTTTTCTCTTTGCCCTGTTTACGCGCAACCTACGGAAAGGTTACGCCCCCGGTACAATTATCCTAAGATTTTTTTCTTCAGCGCCTCCGCCTTGGCGCGGAACTCCTTCGTCACCTCGTCCTGGCCGTTGCAGTACTCGAGCAGCGTCTCGAGCGAGGCGAGCGCGTCGTCCTTCTGCCCGAGCGCGAGGTAGCATTCCGCCACGTAGTACTGGGGCTTGGGGCCGTGGATGTCGAGCATGGCGGCCTGCACGTAGGCGGCCTTCGCCTTCTCGAAGTTCTTCTTCACCTGCTGCACCGCCCCGGCGGCCAGCCAGTACTTCGGCTCCAGGTGGTCGAACATCACGAGGAAGGAGAAGACCTTCTCGGCGTCGTCGTACCGGCCCGTGTTGTAGAAGCCGAGACCCATCTGGTACACTGCGTTCAGCTCGCGGGGCGTGATGCCCTTGAGCTCTCCAAGCGTCGCTCCGTCCTGAAAGAGCTTCTTCGCCACGTCCTTGATTTCATTGTCAAGTTCCTCGGCAAGTTTCGTGTTGGTGTTTTCGCTCATTTTCTGGTTCCTTTCTGTTGGGTTTTAACTGGTGAAAAAATGACTCTGCCGGTCAGACCGATTCAATGCGCTTCTCCACGATCTCATCGCGGATGTCCTCGACGGCCTTCTCCAGGGACTCGCGCACGACATCGAGGGTAGTGGGGATCTTCTTGCCCTTCTGCTCATCGTCCTCGACCCTCGCCTCGGACGGGGTCGCATCGCTCGCCGAGATGGAGATCGCGGCCAGCACCAGCACGAGTGCGGGGTAGTCGAGCTTGGCGAGCAGGGCGGTGAGATCGTCGCTGTATCCCGTGATCTCCTTCTCCGCGTCCCTGATGTCCGCGTCGATCTTCGCGATCTCCGCCTCCAGCGTGGCGACCTGGGCCTGGGCGGCGGCGAGACGTTTCTGGGCGGCCTCCACCGCAGCCTCGTCGCCGGCCTGCTCGGCCGCCCTCAGATCATCCTGCGCGTCGGACTCCAGCTGGCGCTTCGTCTCAATCGCCTTCTTGCGTTCCGCGGACGTGGTCCTCTCGCGCTCGACCGCCGCCTCCAGCGCGTCGATCTGCATCTGCATCGCGCTGACCTGCGCCTGCTGGGAGGCCGTGAGATCCGCCATCGCGGAGAGGTGGCCCAGTACCGCGCTCAGCTGCAGGTGGGCGAGCTGGACCTTTTTGTCCTCCTGCTCTGCGCGGACCTGCGCCAGAAGCTTCTGAAGGTCGCCGGTGATCGCGCTGCTCACGCGCACGTTGTCGCCGCCGAGGATCGGACGCAGGACGCGCTCAGCGGCGGCCCCCACCCCGCCGCCTTCAGATGACAGGTCGCGCGCCTGCGCCGTCTCTGCGATGATTGCGTTGCTAAGAGATATATCCATTGTCTTTCTCCCTTCTTTTTGCAATTTATTAGGCGCGGATCGCCTCCATCAACGAATCGTTTTCTGCGGACAGCACGGCCTGCATGAGCTGGATGACCGCCTGGATGACCGTCTCGGCCTGCGAGAAGAGGTCCTTGATCTGGTCGAGCTGCTCGTTGTGCTGCGTCTGCTCCGCGCCTTCCATCGTCGCCTTGGCCTGCACCATCTGGCTGATCATGTTGCCGGAGGCGTTGGCCATCTGCGTGAGGCTCATCTGAAGCTGCTGGATGCCCATCCAGCGGTTCATCATCTTCTGTGAGCCCATGTACTTGTTGTCCAGTTCCATCGCGCGCTTGGCGAAGTCGTACTTGTTCTGCGCGACCGAGAGGTCGAGGTTCTTCGTGGAGTCGGAGGCGTGGTCGGCCTTCAACTTTGCCGTGTAGGCGCGCAGGTAGGTGTTCTCCTGCTTGAGGGCCGTCACGTCCTCGCCCAGCCCCTCCTTGGTATTGATCTCGACCTCGTTGGCCTTCAGCTGCGTGTCCAGCTTGTCGAAGAAGCTCTTCTCGATCGAGGCGCGGTTCTGCTTGGCCGCCAGCACCTCGTTGCTCGCATTGTCGTAGGCGTCCACCTTGGCCTGGATCGCCTCCTGCGAGGCGGGAGGCTGCTGGTTGCGGATGGCGTTCAGCTCGTCGCCCGCCGTGTCCTGCGCCTGCTCCGCAGTCCGGAGGCGCGTGTCCGCCGCCGTGATGTCCCGGACGAAGTCCGTCTTTGCGGCGCCGAACTGCTGGTTCACCTTGTCAATGATGTTCTGCGGCGTCTTCGCCGTAACGGACTGGAGGTTCGCCTCCGCCGCCGCCGGGCTGGAGGCGAGCTGCGCCGTCTTCAGGTTTTCCATTGGCGTGTTCAGATTCTTCGCCGCATTGGTCTGCTGGTCGAACGCCTTGCCCTGCTTGTACATGGCCAAGCCGCTCATGATGCCCGACACGACGGCCGAGGCGATGCCGAACCCGAGTGAGATGATCGCCGCGCTGCGGATGTCGGCAGCCTGCTGCTTGATGGAGTTCTGTACCTGCTGGTTCTCGACGAGACGGATCTCGCGCGACGTGTCGCGCTGTTTCTGGGCCACTTCCACCATGATGGCCATCAGTTTGTAGAGGTCGAAGAGCGCCTTGGACGTGTTCACGGTGTTCGCCGAGGTCGGATTCGCCCCCGAGGCGGAGAGGGCTGCCTCGAGCTTGGTAATCGCGTCTTTCAGCTGCGCGCTGAGAGTACCGTCGGCCGCAATGGACCCGGAGGCCGACAACTCGGTAGCCACGGCTATGATCTTGTCCGCCAGCGTCTTGAGCGCTGCGGTATCCGGCGCCCCGTCGACCGTACCGAGGTTCGGAACGGACACATTCACCGACTGCGTATTCGTACCGTCGTTGACGGTAATGGTTATCTGACCTTTATCGAGGTCAATCGTGCCGTTTTTGACGTTTCCAGTACTATTCGTCTCAAGCAATTTTGCCAGATTTTCCCAGTTCTGAATGCCCTGGAGGCTGGTGTTTGTGTTAACGTTGATCATTTTGTTGCTCCTTCTTTGAAAAGTTGTTTGGTTGCCCCGTATACGCACCTCCCAAGACAAGGTTACAGAATTTTTTCAAAAATTAATTTCCAGCGTAATTGCGCGAATCGGGGTAGATTGTTACCGGGCAGCATCATGCGAACAGCCCCTGTAGTTTTTCAAGTGTTATTGGCTTGAGGAGGATTCCCGTGAAACCGCTTGCTTCGGGCTGGCCGCGCGCCTCTACGTCGGCGGTGAGGAGATAGACAGGGAGGTGCGAGAGCCTTGCGTCGGCGCGGATGGCGTTTACCAGTCCGTAGCCGTCCATCTCCGGCATCCAGAGGTCTGAAAGCACGATGTCGAAATCGCCATTGCCCTCCAGCACCGCAAGGGCATCGCGTCCGTTCTGCGCCATCACGACCTCGGGCACGCCGCTTTTAGCCAGCATGGCCTTGAGCACCGCACGGTTGACGGGGGAGTCGTCCACGACGAGGACGCGGGACGGGGTATGCCCAAAGTGTGCAACCCCTTCCGAATGCCTGGCTGGAGGATTGACAGTTCTGACGTTTTGGAACGTGACCGTGAAGGTCGAGCCCTCGCCGACCTTGGAGACGATTTCCAGATTCCCGCCCATGAGCGCGGCGAGCCTCTGGCATATAGGCAGGCCGAGCCCCGTGCCGTCGCGGTGGTTCCTGTCGGCCAGCTGGACGAACGGCTGGAGGATGCGGGCGATGTCCTCTTCCGAAATGCCCTTGCCCGTGTCCGCCACCGAGAGCGACAGCGTGCCGTCCTGCCAGACGACGCGTACCGTGATCGTGCCGTGGTCCGTGTATTTGTACGCATTCGACAGCAGGTTGAAGAGAATCTGGCGGATGCGCTGCGGATCCACGCTGACCCACGGCATTTCCCCGATTTCGGTTTTCAATGCCAGCGACTTGCGCTGACGTGCGACTTCGCACGCCGCAATGATTTCGCGGGCGAGCGTCGGGATGTCTGTCGGCTCCTCGACGATCTCCAGCTTCCGGCTTTCCAGCTTCGAAAGGTCGAGGATGTCGTCCACGAGTCGCAAGAGGACCTTTCCGCTGGAACGGATAGATGAAATGCAGCGCGAGCGCTCGTCCTCGTCCCCCACGCCCTTTTCAAGCAGTTCGGAAAAGCCGATAATGGCGTTGAGCGGCGTGCGGATGTCGTGCGAAACGCTTGAGAAGAACAGGCTCTTTGCCTGAGTCGCCGTGCGCTCGGCTTCGAGCTGCGCCTCGTAGCTGCGCGCGAGCAGCTCCTGCCGGTGCATCTCGTCGCGTTCGTCCTCGACCACGAACACGTGCAGGAAGCAGCATCCGAAGAGACACCCGATCGAGTAGAGCGGAATCAGCGGGTCGCAGAGCTGGATCAGGATCGCCGCCGTCATCGAGACTCCGAATGCGAACACCATCTTGTTGTGCCGGCGCGTCTTGCCCTCAGTGCGAAACACCTTGTGCAGCGTCATCGCGGAGGCGATCGCGTTGAACGCGGCCAGCAGCGCGAACGCCAGCTGGCGCAACGGCCCGGCGGTGTATACACACCGAGAATCGATCGTGAAGAAAATGCCGGTGAACCCGTTCATCAAAAGTGCAGCTATGAAGAACGCCATCATTCCGCGCCCCGACCATAGCAGGTACGCGCGCGCCTTGCCCTCCAGGTCCAGATACGTTGCCGCGAAGCGCGTCCACGTAAGAACGGAAAGCGCCATGGCGACGAAGAACACGAACGTATCGGCGTATAGGACGCGCGGCCATTTAAACGCTGCGAACACGCCCCACAGGACGTCCGTTACGAAGAAGACCGACAGATAGACGAGGAAATGCCTGAACTCAAGCACGCCGACATGCGCCTTGTCACTTGGCCTATTGACAAGCTGATGCCAGTTGATTATCAGGTGAACGCACAGCGCGATGCCTGATACTATTGAATAGAAATAGCCGTAGAAATAGTTGTGCATGACATGCCGTTCAGACGGACTCCTTCCAGTCTTCCAGATTCATTTCACACTATACCTTTTTAGTTGAACGCTGCCGCATATTTTACCACGCCATCTGGCGGGAAACAAGCCAATACTTCACACTTTACAGCAAGTGCTTGAATATGGTATCATATCCGCACGCAATAATAGAGCCTACGGCAAGAGCCGGCAACGACGAAGCGAAGCCCTCCCAGCGATGCGCAAAAGGTATGTAACATGGGTATTTCTGGAGGGTCGGGTTTCGTCTCTGTTTGTATTGTAAAATTCTTGCCGCAGACTCTTTGGAAAGTGAGTTGAGAAATGGAGACAGTGGATCCGCTTGCAAAAAGCTCGGATTTGCAGGGCAAAACGGTGATTCTCGTCGTTGACGACGAGAAGGTCATCCGCATGTCCGTTTGCGCCCGGCTGAAGCGCGCAGGATACATGCCGGTGTCGGCCGGTTCCGTGGGCGAGGCCACGCAAATGCTGAAGTCGCATCCCCGCCTGTTCAGCGCCATCATCTCCGACATCATGCTCGGGGACATGGACGGGTTTGCGTTCCGCGACATTGCGCGCGGCCTGGATTCTTCCATGCCGTTCTTCTTCATGACGGCGCTCGACCCGGAGGAGGGGAGCGGCTTCCTCAAGCGCATCCTGTCGGACCCCCTGAGCTTCTACCTGCCGAAGTCGGCCGGCACGGACGTGCTGCTGAAGCGCGTGCAGCGCATCGTGGCCTCGCGCCGCGTGGAGCGGTTCATCGAGCGCCAGATCGAGGAGACCCGGCAGTCGCTGAAACTCGCGGCGCACATCCAGCGGAGCATCCTGCCCGTGAGTTCATTCATGGACGAGCGGACGTTCTACACGGTCTGGTGGCAGCCGAAGGACATCGTCAGCGGCGACTTATACGAGGTGATTCCGTCGGGGAAGGACGCCTGCGTGTACGTGATCGGCGACATCCAGGGCCACGGGACGAGCGCGGCGCTGGCTATGACGGCGGTACAGGCCTTCCTCAAGAACATGGCGCACGCCATCGATGCGCTGGGGAACGGCCCCGTGGAAATCGCCAACCTCCTGCAGGACTTCTTCCGGGACAACCTGGCCGACGTCTCGTACATGACCGCCCTGATCTGCCATTACGACTTCGCGCTCAACGAGGTCAAATGGCTGAGCTGCGGTGCGCCGAGCCTCATCATTTCGGACATGGAGTCCGGGGCGGGAGACATTGCAGAGAAAGGCGGACTGCCCATCGGCCTGTTCCCAGATACCGTCTATACGGCCGACAACATGGCAACGGCCAAGCTCTCCAAGGACTCCGTGTGCATTGCCATGACGGACGGTGTCTTCGAGCTTTCGCAGGACGAGGACGGCTCAGAAAAGATACCGGACGACCTTCTTCGCCGCCTGCGCGTTGAGCTCATACAGGAGTCCGTCCGAAATGGAACTGTCCTCGCGGCCGCAAGCAAGTTCATGCACGCCTGCCGGGAATTCGGATACGCCTATCTCCAGGACGACGTGACGATCTTCCTCTTTGGGCCGCGGAACATCCCGTGGGGAATCTTCGAGGCGACAATGCCGCTCTCGCCTGCAGCCCTCGACGAACTGTCCCAGAACATGGGCAGCTGGTGCCGCACGGCGGGCTGGAAGGACGACGACGTGAGCCGCGTGCAGCTGGTGCTTGAGGAGAAGGTGATGAACGTGTACGACCACGGCTTCGACGACGCGGACCGACTGCACGAAGTCGTCGGCGTGCGACTCATCAGGCGGAATGCCAGCGTGGCCGACCTGTCCGTGTGGGACAACGGCACGCCGGAGCCAAGTCTGGCGGTCGCGGCCGGAGATTCCTCAACCGCCTTCGAGCTAATCAACCGCCAGATGAGCAACCACGGTCGCGGAAGGCTTATGGTGCGAGAGCTGTGCTGCGGTATTGAGCGCAAGCTCTACGGACATCTCAACGAGACGATTTACCATGTCAAACTGGCTGACTACCAGGAAAAGGAGTAAAAAATGAAGGAATGCTGCAGAAAATACCTGAATGAGCAGTTCGGAGACGACGCGGAGGTAGTAGAAGCGATCTACGCCGAGTACGTCACCTCCGTCGACGCCAAAATGGCCGAGGCCGATACGGCACTGGCAGAAGGCGCATGGGACGCGCTAGACAAGGTGGCGCACGCCGTCAAGGGCAACTCGCTCGCCGCCGGCGACCAGCAGATGGCCGATGTGGCCATTGCGCTCCGAAACGCCGCCAAGCTGCAGGAACGCGACCAGGCGGGACAGCTCATCGCGGACATGAAGGCGCTCGCGAAACAGCTCTGACGGCGCAGCCATGGCGAGCCTGCTTGAAAGATCGAAGGACGCCGACCTCGACCAGCTTGTCGAGGAGCTGGCGTCGCGGACACGCGGGAACCGACGGCGCAGCCTGCGACTGCTGGCGTGGAAGACCACGGTGACGGCGTCGTATGCCACGAAACGGCTCATGGACATCGTCCTCAGCGGCGTGGGCATGCTGGTGCTTTCGCCCGTTTTTCTTTCAATCGCCGTAGCCGTGAAGCTGTCAAGCCCGGGTCCCGTGTTCTTCACCCAGACGCGGGTGGGGCGCTACGGGCGGCACTTCAAGTTCTACAAGTTCCGCAGCATGCGGCAGGACGCCGAGGCGCAGAAGGCGGCGCTAATGTCCAAGAACGAGTCGAAGGACGGCGTGATCTTCAAGATGAAGGACGACCCGCGCATCACGAAGGTCGGCCGCTTCCTCAGGCGCACGAGCCTCGACGAGCTGCCGCAGCTGTGGAACGTGTTCATCGGCGACATGAGCCTCGTGGGGCCGCGCCCGCCCGTCCCGAGCGAGGTGCAGGAGTACACGCTCGAGGACCGCAAGCGGCTTGACGTGATCCCCGGCATCACGTGCCTATGGCAGATCAAGGGACGCAGCGAGATCCCGTTCAACGAGCAGGTCCGCCTCGACAAGGAGTACATCCTCGAGCCGAGCGTCTGGAAGGACATCGTGATCCTGCTCAAGACCATTCCCGCAATCCTCGGCGGAAAGGGGGCGTACTGATGGAGAGCCTCCTCTTCGTGCCGCTGGTCAAGGACAGCAAATGGGTCCTCGACATCCTGCCGTCCATGAGCCCCGCCGAACTGCCCGTGGCCGGTCGGCGTTTCGTGGACTACGGCCTGGAAATGGCGCAGAGGGCGCAAGGCACGCTGCTGGAGGTGCTGGACTGGTGCTGGATGGAGCGTCTGGCGAATGACTTCTCCGACCTTGCCTGCACGGGCAGCGCGCTGTTCTACGAGAAGGGAAAGGGGCCGATTCCACGCGGCCTGGACGACCTCAACGGAATCGACTCGCCGCTCACCCAGTCGCTTTCAGACGGCCTCGTGGTCGTGTGGGGGCTTTGCATGCCCCTGGACACTACGGCAGAGTCCGAACCAGTATCGGCGGACGACTGCGCGGACACGCCGCTGGGCATCTACCGGCGGGAGGAGGGGGCGTGGAAGCGCCTCAAGCTGCGGATGTTGACCGTGCGAGGAGTCAAGGACTGGTACAACCTGAACTTCACCGTGCTGCATGCGTCCGATTCTTTCACGCTTCCGGGCTATTCGGCGGAGAAGGACGTGCGCCTCGGACGCAACGTGGTGCTGGAGCACGGCGTGGACGTGAAGCCGCCCGTGCTGCTGCAGGACAACGTATGGTGCGCGCGCAACGTACACTTAGAGGGCGACGTGATCGTCGGGTCCGGTACGTTCATCGCCGAGGGCACGACGCTGAAGCGGACCGTCGTGTGCGGCAACACGTACATCGGAACGGAACTGGACCTGGACGGGAAGATCGTGGCCGGCAACCGCATCATCGACGCGGAGACGGGCGTGTGGACGGACGTGGAGGACGAAGGCATTGCCCGCCGCATCCGCAGCCGTCTCGGCGTCCTGGGCTGGCTGCGCGCCCTGTGGAGCTTCCTGCTCGGCAGGTCGCGCGGGAGGAGGTACTGATGGGGCGGTACGTGGCAGGAGAGGCGCCGGCTATGGACCGGCTCGTGGAGGAAACGATACGGGACATCGGCGCAGTGGTCACCGCGCTTGCCGTGCCGCGCCTCCAGGGCGTGGTGCTGGGCGGCGGGTACGGACGCGGCGAGGGTGGCGTGTTCGATTTGCCGAACGGCGTGCAGCACCTGTCGAACGACCTGGATTTCTTCGCCGTTACGGAAAAAGGCGTGTCTGCACAGGACATCTGCGCCATCGCGAACGCGCTTGCGCCCGTTTCCGAGAAGTGGACCGCAAAGCTGGGGATCGAGGTGGATTTCGTGGTGCGCACGCCGTGGCGGATGCGGCACGACCAGGACCGCGTGATGATCCAGGAGCTGATGCACGGCTATTTCGACGTCGCCGGGAAGAAGGGCGAGGAGATGTTCGGGGAGATAGAGCGGCGTCCGCCGTCGGCGTTCCCCTGGGCCGAGGCGGCGCGCCTGCTGATGAACCGCGGGGTGGGGCTGGTGCTGGCCAAATGTAAAATGGAAAGTGTAAAGTGTAAAGTGGCGGGGGATGTCCAGGAATTCGTCAATCGCAACATCAACAAGTGCGTGCTGGGCGCGGGAGACGCTCGGCTCATCGTGCGCGGCGAGTACCAGTGGCGGGTCGAGGACCGGGCTGCGGCGCTAGGAGACAAGCTTTATTCGGCGGCTGTCGCGTGGAAGTTCCGTCCGCGCGCCGAAAGCGTGTGCGATTGGGAGACGGCGCGGGCGCGCTGGCTCGAGGTGGTCGAAGAAGTGATGGCTACGGGGCGCCGCACCGGCGCGCTGCGGCGTTCGATCTACCAGGCCGCGCGTTGGGTCGTACGTCGGCGCACGCTGGGGAACTGGCGCACGTTCGGACAGGTCGCTGCGGCGAGATTGCTGCAGGCCCTGACCGAGGTCGTCCGCGCGCGGAAGACGCTGCCTCCGTCGCTGCGACGCGACTGGGAGATTTTTAACTGAGTGAATAACAGGAGAACAAAAAAATGGCAATGGAAGTGACAACAGAAGGCAACGTGTTAAAGGTGGCAATTGACGGTCGTCTGGTGGCGGCAGCCGTGCCCGGAATGCGCGAAGAAATCCTTGGACGCATCACTGTCGGCATGAACGTGCTGTTCGACCTGAGTAAGATGATCCATATCGATTCTAGCGGCCTGGGCATGCTGGTGCAGGTTCTGCAGAAGGTCAAGGCCGGCGGCGGAAAGGTGGTTCTGGCGGCACTCCAGCCAGGGCCGAAGATCGTATTTGACATCACGAAGGTGAGCCGCGTGCTCGACATCGTGCCCACCGTCGCGGACGCGAAGTTCGAGTGAAAGTGTAAAGTGTAAAATGTAAAGTGTAAAATGCAAGGAATGGGAGGAATTGCATGAAACGAGTGAGTTCCAGACGCGTAAAGGTGGCCTGCGCCATTATTTTACACTTTACACTTTACACTTTACATTCGCTTTCGGCGAACGCCGAAAGCGTCAGGGTCGTGGACTGCGAGCGCGACCCGAAGCTCGACTTCTGGGCGAAGGCGGACAACGACTTCTGCACTGCGGTGATGTCCGACGTGTTCAAG
The DNA here is from genome assembly GCA_902761035.1 of uncultured bacterium. GTDB lineage: Bacteria > Verrucomicrobiota > Kiritimatiellia > RFP12 > UBA1067 > RUG572. The sequence continues at coordinate 20,298 of CACWIW010000007.1, forward strand.
ACGGCCGGCGTGGAGACCGTCCGTCTGGAGTTCGGCAAGGACCACATGATGGACGCGGCAACCGCCGACGTGATATGTTCCGCGTTCCGCACGCAGAAGCTGCTGCAGGACTTCGACTTCCCCGTCCAGCCGCTCGGGCGGATGCACTTCGCGCTTTACGCCACGCCGTCGCGCGCGATGGAGCTGATGTCCACGAAGATCACGGAATGGCCGCGGATGCGCATCGGCTACTCGCCCGTGTCGCAGGGACAGATTTCCAACGACGACCGCACGAAGTACTTCGAGCACGCCCGCCTGTCGCCGACTTACGTGGAAATCCCGACGAGCGCCGGCGCGGTGAAGGCCCTGCACGACGGCGAAATCGACGCGCTTTTCCTCTACACGCCGTTCGGCAAACGCCCGGAGGGCGTGGTGGAGGTCGTACCGATCGGGTCGCGCAACGTCTACTTCGCCGTCAGCAAGAAGAAACCCCAGCTACTTAGGAAGCTCGAGAGGGCCTACCGCGAATGCTACATCGACAAAATCGACAGGTACGACGCCCTAAGGGAGAAGTTCCTTGGCGTCCCGAAGCCGGGCAAGCGAGTGCGCGTGGCGGCTTACAGCCGCGGCGACCTCTTCGAGGTGTCGCCCGACGGCGAGCGGTCGGGCGCGCTTGAGATGTGGATGAAGTCCATCGTCGGCCACACCCACTGGAACCTTGACTACGTTTACGGAGACTACGACCAGAGCATAGCGGACGTTCAGAGCGGGCGCCTTGACTTGGTTGGAGGCGTGGGGTTCACGCCGCAGCGCCGCGACACGTTCCGCTATCCGCACACGCCCATGGGAATGCTTCGCGTCTATCTTTGGGCCAAGCCGGATAGCCCATACAAGCCCGGCGATCCTGCGACCTGGCACGGGATGAAGGTGGGGCTTCTCGCCAGCTCGATCAGCGCGCAGCGCGCCCGCCGCCAGTTCGCAAACGACGAAAGCGTCTCGTTTACGGAGTTCTCGTCCGACCGCGACATGCTTGCCGCATACGCCAAAGGGAAGATCGACGCCTGCGTGGACGTGGAGATGCCGGAACTCAAGGACGAAAAGGCTCTCCACCTCTACGCATCGCATCCCATGTACATCTGCACGTCGTTGCAGCGCAAGGATCTTTTCGAGGAACTGGAGAAGGCGATGGAGGAGATCTGCGACGACTTTCCCAAGTACCTCCGCATGATCAGCGAGCGCCACTACGGCACGCACAGCGACATGGCCGCTCTCTCCCTGGCGGAAAGCAACTGGCTCGCGCGCCGCCAGCTGAACTTCTCGCCGGTCGTCATCGACTTCTCGCCCTGGCCATTCCCCCTCGTGGACAAGCAGGGCAATGTGACGGGCTTGGTGGGCAACCTCTTGGACGAGATCAGCGCGCGGACCGGTCTCACGTTAAAACTCGCGCCGCAGACAGACATCACGACCGCAGAGGCAAAGTTCCTCCGGGGCGACACGGAACTCTGGGTTCCATATCCCGCGAAGGCATCCGCCGCCACGTACGGCGCGACGTCGGTGTTCGCGGTTCCAGTGCCGCAGTCAGCTGCCCAGGATTTTGGCGCGGAAGACCTGTACCAGGAGTTCGAGATGTTCGCACGGCCCAGCGTGCCGCAGGAGCTCGTGTCGATCCTGAACAAGGTCATGACGGGCATTGACCAGACGCATCTGCAGGAGATGTTCATGGCAGACGTTGCAGAGCGCCAGGTGGTACACCGCCTGTTCGGCATGACGAGGGACGAGCTTACGCACACCATCGCGGTAGTGTCCTCGGTCGTCCTGGTGCTGGTTGTCCTGTTCGGTTCCGTGATGATCACCATGCTCGTCCGTCAGACTAGGCGGGCCAACAAGGCCGCCGAAGTGGCCGAGGACCACGCGCAGGCGAAGACGCGCTTCCTCGCGATGATGTCGCACGAGCTGAGGACGCCGCTCAACGCCGTCATCGGCTTCGCCGAGTTCATGTCGCAGAAGGACCTGGACGAGAAGCTCCGCGGGGAGTACACCGACGGCATGCTCCTGAGCGCAAACGCCCTGCTGGACCTCATCAACGACATCCTCGACCTCTCCAAGCTCGAGGCGGGCGCGATGAAGATGCGCTCCGGGGCGTGCGACATCAGCCAGCTCCTGCGGGAGATTCCGGCGATCTTCGGCTACCGCGTGCGGCGCCACGGCGTCAAGCTCCGTATCGACGCGCCGCCGCCGGAAGAGCTCCCCATCGTCGTGCTCGCGCAGCAGGGAATGCGGCAGATACTCATCAACCTCGTGGGGAACGCGTCCAAGTTCACGGACCGCGGCGAAATCGCCGTCAAAGTGAGGTGGGACGGCGCGACGAGAACCTTTCACATCGAGGTCAGCGACACGGGCTGCGGTATCTCGAAGGACAAGATGGACAAGCTCTTCGATCCGTTCATACAGGACATTGCGAGCCGGATGCAGGCCAGCGCCGGCGAGATCAAGGGCACCGGACTCGGCCTCCCGATCGTGAAGCGCATGGTTGACGGCGCAGGCGGCACGATCCGCGCGGAGAGCGAGCTCGGCAAGGGCACCACGTTCTTCATCGACATCCCCAACTTGGAACTGGTGCAGAACATCTCCATGGTGCCGCGTGCCGCAGAGCAGGCGATCCGCGAGGTGCTGCCGGACCGCGTCCTCATCGTGGACGACATGGCGATGAACCGCAAGATCCTCGGCATCCACCTCGCGAACCTGAAGATCAAGGACATACGCTACGCGATAAACGGCGAGGCCGCCCTGGCGGTCATGGACGAGTGGGTGCCGGACGTCGTGCTGACCGACATGTGGATGCCGAGAATGGACGGTACGCAGCTCGCGGAGATGATGCGCAAGGACAGGCGTCTTGCGGAGATCCCGGTGGTGGCGGTGACCGCCGACGTGGACGTTGGCTCGTCGTACGACATGAGCCTCTTCGCTAAGGTCATATCCAAGCCGGTGACGGCCGCCAAGTTGAAGGCATTGTTTGGAATAGTGGAATAGAATCAAATGAAACTGCTCGTATCCTGCATACCCTACGACGGGGGGAAAAGCGGCATCTCGGTGTACGTCCGGGAAGTCGTGCGGGAGCTTTGCCGCCAGGGACACGAGCTGACGCTTCTTTGCGAGCCCGAGGTGGATGACGCCGACATTCGACGGCCGTCAACCGACAACCCGCACCCGGATGTCGAATGTCGAATGTCGAATGCCGTTCCTGTCGTCCACGCCCCGCGCTGGACGCGCAAGGCCGTGCTGAGCATGATGTGGCATCTTTTCGTGCTGCCGTTCTGGATTCGGCGGCACCGGAAGGAGTTCGACGGCTTCGTCATCTGCGCCGCCAACCGGCGCGTGTGCGCGTGGTACCCGCTGCCGACGACGGCGACCGTACACGACCTGGCGAACTTCCACATTCCCGGCAAGTACTCGCGTCTGAGGATGTTCTACCTCGCGCACGTACTCCCCTTCTTCGCCAAGCGCGCGCAGCGCCTCGTAGCCGTGAGCGGCGCCACAAAGACTGACATGGTGAAGTTCTGGCATTGCCGCCCGGAAGATGTGACGGTGCTGTATAACGGACTTTCCGAGAATTGTTCACAAATGGCAATTGGCACAAATGTTCACAAATCACAAATGGCAAATATTGATATTTGTGGCAATGGTGGCAATTGTGAACAATTGAGATTTGTGAACAATGGCTCCATCCTCTACATCTCCCGCATCGAGCATCCGGGGAAGAACCACGTGCGGCTCATCGAGGCGTATGGGAAGTTGCCGCGGAAGCTCGCCGAGGCGCACCCGCTTGTGATCGCCGGGGCCGACTGGAAGGATGCCGAAGTCGTGCATTCCGCGGCGGCGGCGAGTCCGCACGCGAATCTCATCCGTTTCACCGGCTTCGTACCGAACGACGAGATGGAAAAACTCTGGGGCGAGGCGGGGTTCTACGTGTTCCCCAGCCTGTTCGAGGGATTCGGACTCTCTCTCATCGAGGCTATGGCACGCGGAATCCCCTGCGCATGCTCGAACAACGGCTCGCTCGGCGAAATAGCCGGCGACGTCGCGATTACTTTCCCCCCCGAGGATACGGGCGCGATTGCCGACGCGCTCCTCATGCTCGTTTCGGAGCCGAAACGCGAAAGGGAGGCCCGCATCGCGCGCGGGCGCGAATGGATCAAGCGCTACTCGTGGGCCGACCATGCGGCGGGGCTCGCAAAGCTACTGGAGGGCGCGTCATGAACGACGTGGTCAAGCTCTTTGGAATCCCCGTTGCGAAAGTGACGGAGGCGGAGGCGGTAGAGCGGATCGTGTCGCTCGCCCGGGAGGGCCGCGCCTGTCGCGGCCACGCCGCGTTCGTCGCAACGCTCAACGTGGATTTCGTCTCCAATGCGGTGAGCGGCTGGCCGTTCGGCGGAAACGACGAGCTTTGGGGATACCTCAAAAAGGCCGATTTCGTGACGGCGGACGGAATGCCGATAGTGCTTCTTTCGCGGCTTCTGCGCAACAGGCTCCCCGAGCGCGTGACAGGTGCGGACATGGTTCCCGCGATCTGCCGCCGCTGCGAGGAGGAGGGGCTTTCGGTCTATGTGCTGGGCGGCGACGGGGATGCGATCAAGGAGGCATTCGCGAAACTGGGCGTCGGGCGGCTGCGCGTCGCGGGCATCGACCCAGCATTCGTGAAGCTGGACGAGGAACAGCCGGATATCGTTGCGCGCATCAACGCGGCCAAGCCGGACATCCTCTTCGTGGCGCTCGGCAATCCGAAGCAGGAGCTGTGGATGGGGCGCAACGCCGCGAAGCTTGACGCTTCGGTGATGGTCGGCATCGGCGGCACGTTCAACTTCATCGCTGGACGCGTGAAGCGCGCACCCAAGTGGATGCAGCGCCGCGGCCTTGAATGGATCTACCGCATAATCCAGGAGCCCGGAAGGCTCTGGAAGCGGTATGCGTACGGATTGGCAAAGTTCTCGTGGCTATCCCTTCGTGCGTTATTGGGAGGGTACAAATGAAAAAAACGTCTTTTTCGCGGCATCTTTCCATGCTGGGCGCTTGGGCGCTCGCCTTCGGCTGCGCCGTGGGTTCCGATGCCTTCGTCATGCCCTGGAACGACTTCCTGCCAAAGGCCGGCCCTCTCGGCACGGTGATCGGCATACTCATCGGCGGGCTTGTGATGGCCGTCGTCGCGTGGAACTTCCACTACATGATCAACCGCCAGCCGGGACCGGGCGGATCGTACGCCTACGCGGCGGAGGCTTTTGGCAACGACCACGGATACCTTTGCGGCGTCTTTCTCGGCTTTGCCTACTTGGCGATCATCTGCCTTGACGTGACCGCGCTGGTGGTCGTGGCGCACTACACTTTGGGCGACGTCTTAAGTTTCGGGTTCCGCTACACGATCCAGAGTCGCGTCATCTACCTTGGCGACATCCTGTTCTCCGTCTCCGCCATTGCCGTCGCCACCGCCATCTGCTGCCGCCGTCGCCTTTCAGGCGTCGTGCAGACGGTGATGGCGGTCATGCTTGCCGCCGGGATTCTCGTGTGCTTCGCGGCGGCGGTGCTGAACCACAGCGGCGGGCTTGCAACGGCATGTCCGGCGTTCGCCCCCAATCGCGGACATGGGCTTTTCCAGATACTGAACATTCTCGCCATTGCGCCATGGCTTTTTGTGGGTTTTGAGTCCATATCGAACTCAGCCTCGGAATTTTGCTTCCCCGTTGGCAAGTCCTTCAAGGTCATGCTCGCGGCGCTCGTCACGGCGGTGGTCGCCTACGCGCTTCTGACCGCCATCCCCGTGCTCTCGTTCGGCGATGCCTCCTCTGCCAGCTGGACCGGCGCCGTGGCCGATTTTGCCAGCTCCGGGGGCGAACCTGACCACCACGCATTTGACGTGGCCCGCCGGCTTCTCGGAAAGGCGGGCTGGATCGTCATCGGCGTGACGCTGGTCGGCGCCATATTCACTAACCTCATCGGCAACACCGTCGCGGCAAGCCGCCTGGTGGCGGCGATGGCGGACGACGGCGCGTTGCCGTCGTTCCTGGGGGGGAGAAACGCCGACGGCGCCCCGCGCAACGCCGTTATCGCCATCGCGGCGCTGGTCGCCCTCGTGGTGCCCCTCGGACGGTCGGTCATCGGCGTCGTCGTGGACATCTCCATTCTCGGCGCGGCGGTGGCATACGCCTACACCTCGTCCGCTGCGTTCAAGACCGCGCGCAAGGCGAGGGACAGGTGTACGCAGGTAACGGGACTTCTCGGGCTTGTGGTTTCAATAGTGGTCATTTTCCTCTTCGTCATGCCGTTCATGACGTTCGATGCCACCATGATCGCCACGGAGTCCTACCTCGTCCTGATCGTCTGGTGCATTGCCGCCCTCGCCACCTTCATCACCATCTTCCACCGCGACAGCACGCACCGCTTCGGCAGGTCGCCCGTCGCATGGATTTCCCTGTTCGTCATCATCATGATCCTGTCGCTGATGTGGATACGCCAGACGACCCTCGAAACGACGAACAAGGCGTATGAAAACATCGTCAGCCGACATGCCGAGACCTGCACGGACACTGCTCCGAACATGGTGGGGCGCAGGCAGGACGCCGGCGACTGGCATGCCATCCTGCGGGAGAACATTTCCAATGTGGAGCATTCGATATTCCGCAGCAATCTTGTCCAGACCGGACTCAACCTCCTCGCCCTTGCCCTGATGTTCGCCCTCTACGCGACACTTCGCCGCCGAGAACGCGACATGGAACGGGAGAAGGCCACGGCCAAGAACTATTTCTTCTCCACCGTCAGCCATGACATCCGCACCCCGCTCAACGCCATCATCGGCTACTCGACGATGCTCGAGTCAGGCTTCAAGACCGAGGCCGAGCGCAAGGAGGCGATCGACTCCATACTCATGAGCGGCAAGACCCTGATGGGGCTCGTGAACGACGTGCTGGACCTCTCTAAACTTGAATGCGGCAAGATGGAGATACTCCCGGAGCCAACGGACTGTTCCCGCCTCATGCGCACGGTGATGGAGGCGTTCCGCGTTTCCAGCGGCGGGTTGGGCTTCGAGCTGAGGTGCCGCGCTGAGGCGATGCCCCTTCTGATGCTCGACCCGCAGCGTCTGCGGCAGATCATTTTCAACCTCGTAGGCAATGCCGTCAAGTTCACCGTGAATGGGCATGTGGAGCTCCGTGCCAGGTTCGAACGGCGGAAGAACGCGGACACGGGCATGCTGCGGCTGGAGGTTGAGGACACCGGCTGCGGCATCAGCGAGGAGGACCTGAAACGCATCGGCTCGGCCTACGCCCAGGTGGGCGCCAAGGCGTCCCGCAACGGCGGCACGGGGCTCGGCCTCGCCATCTGCAAGCAGCTCGCGGCGGCCATGAGCGGCAGGCTGGAGGTGGATTCCACCCTTGGCACGGGTTCCACGTTCTCGGTGATCATACCGAATGTGAGGATTGCCGAGGCGGAGGCGGACGAGCAGCAGGGCGTCACCCCCCCGGCGGACGCGCAGCAGAGCGCTTTTCCCGAGCAAATGCCGCACAGACTCCTCCTTGTAGACGACTCCAGGATGAACCTCATGGTACTCAAGGCACTTCTGAAAAGCATGGGCGACTTCGAGATAACCATGGCGTCGGACGGGCAGGAGGCGCTCAAGGTGCTGGAAGAGCAGGATGCAAAGTACTTTGACCTCGTCCTGACGGACATGTGGATGCCGAACCTGGACGGTGCGGGGCTGATCCGCGCCATCCGCGCCAATCCTGCGTTTGCATCCCTGCGCGTCATCGCAGTGACGGCCGACGTGGAATCGCAGACGAAGTGTACCGACATGGGATTCAACGGCATCATTCTCAAACCCGTCACACCCGCCACGCTTGGCAAGGCCATACAGACAACCCGGAGGCATAATGTCTGAAGAGGAAACAACCGAGTCCGAACAGGCGCAGTTGAGGAAGATCATCGCCTTCCAGAAGGTAGTGCTCGGCATTGTCCTTAAGTGGAAGTGGCTGTTCCTGCTGGTCATCGTGCTGGTAGGCGCATCGCTCGCGACCTACCTTCGCTTCAAGGCGTCCAAGAGCGTGGCCAGGTTCGAAGCCCAGACGCGGTTGCTCTACAATCCGAGGAAGGTGGCAAGAATCGAGAACCTCTCGGACAAGCAGCTCATGTCGATCCTCAACCGTCCGTCGCTGAAGCGGAAGATCGCCGAGATAGTGGATATGCCCGAACTGGAGAAGCAGTGCCTGGGCAAAGACGTGGAGCTCGTCCAGGAGCGGCAACCGTCGAACCTCTTTACGCTGACCGTGGCGTCGAAAACGGAGAACGGCGCGCCGCAAAAGGCCAATGCATACGCGGAGATCCTGATCGAGGAGTACGTCACCTACCGCACCGCCGACCTGGAGAACTGGCGTAAGTCGATCGCCTCGCGGCGCAAGACGCTGCTCGACCAGCTTGCAGCCATCGAGGCGGACGAGAAGACTCTCAAGACGAAGACGGGCGTCCTGGCGCCCCAGGAGGCGCTTCTTGCCCTGAATGCGTTCCTTTCCGACCAGCGGCGAAACCTGTCCGCACTGGGGGTCGACATCGCCAACGAGAACGTGAAGCGCGCCCGGCTGGAGAAGGAGGTAGGGGTCAGCGGCCCAGCGATCATCGCCAACGCGCCGGCGATCCGCCGCAAGGCCGAGGCCATCTCGGCCATCGACAGGGAAATCGCCGCACTGCGTGAAAAATACACGGACCGCAACCCCAAGGTCATCGGCAAGCTTGAGGACCGCAACGCGCTTGTGAGGGACCTGGAGGATTTCCTAAAGTCGAAGGGCGTTGCCGGCATCAACGTGGACGGCATAGACCAGATGGAAAAATCCGCCGGCGAGCTGGCAGAATGCGGAACGAGGCTGGCGGTTCTGGACGAAAAGCGGCGCGCCCTCGAACAGGAGATCGCGGACAACGAAAAGAAGGCCTCCGAGCTGACTGCGATGATTCCCGAACACGAGCGGCTTACGGCGCACCACGCCGACATGGAGGCTTCCGTGCGTAGCTTGACCGAGCAGCTGAACGACATCGCCTACGTGGAATCGTCGCTGCGCAACGACCTCAGGCAGATCGAGCGGGCGCGTGGCGGAAGCGACAACGGGAGCCTCGGCGCCAAGAAGCTCGTAATGGTCATTGGCGCCGACCTGGTCTGCTTTGGCGGCCTCCTCTTCGTGGTGGTCGTCCTTGAGCTGTTGTACGGCAACGTGCGTGGCGGGAAGGAGATCGCCGCGTACAAAGAGGTCAATTTCCTGGGGTCTCTGCCAGACATCGGGGAGTTTCCGGAGGAAGAGACGCGCGAGGTGATGGGCGTCGTGGCCCTAAAACTCCTCTCCGCAGACGTGCCGAAAGGCATCATGCTGGTTTCCTCTCTGCCCGGAGCGGCGAAGGACACGGGCTTCACCGAGGTCCTGGATTACACGGCCACGATGTCCGGAACGCGTCTGTTCGCGCTGAACATCGTCTCTAGCACCGGCTTCACGCCGCCTGAGGACGGCGAGCAGATGATCGGCGCGATAAGGAAGGAGTCCCGTGGCTGGTTCCCCGTCCAGAACAGATTGGCGATGGCGCCCACGGAACTGCAGATGCTGCAGGCGGACATCGCCACGCTGAGGAACGACTTCGACACCGTGTTCGTCATCATGGACGGAGGCGTGCGCAAGGGCGGCTCGTTCTTCGACCAGCTGCTCGGCATCTGCGAGTCGACAGTCCTGATCCTAGGCTCGAAGAGCACTCCCAGGTCTTGGTTCGGCTACGTGCGCCGCCATGTGGAGGCGGCGAAGAAGCCGATGGTGGCAATCGCAACGGGTGCATCGGCGAAAGTGATACGCACGGAGATGGAGGCCAAATGAATATTGTTCACAAATGTCAATTGACACAATTGTTCACAAATTGCAAATGGCAAATGGTGGTGTGGACAGCTGCCGCGGCAACGCTCTTCGCGGCGGGATGCTACTCCGACCGCTTCACGGGCAACTACGACGACGTGTTCGAGGTCAACAACACCGACGACGACAGCGCCGTGCTGGAGGAGACCGGCCGCGAGGAGGAAGCCCAGGCGCGTATAAGGAGGCGCCTTCAGGAACTGGCGAACGAAGAGGAGCCAACCTACCGCATGAACGCAGGCGACGAAATCGAGATTCGCGTCTACGGACACGATGACATAGGCATGACAACCAAGATCGGCCCCGACGGCACCGTGGGCATTGCCTTCCTCGGACAGATTCGCCTCAGCGGGAAGACCATATCAGAGGGCGCCGAGCATATAAGCAAGGGACTGTCCCCGTTCGTGAAGCACCCCGTCGTGAGCATCACGGTCAAGGAGATTTCCAGCGAAACCGCCACCATCGTGGGCGCGTGCGCAAAGCCCGGCGTCTACAGCATCTCCAACGGCACCCGGCTGGCCGACCTCTACGCCATGGCAGGATCCAGTTCCGTGCGTCTCTTCAACGGCGTCCACGTGGACGTGGCAGACCTGGACCATTCGTACATATTCCGCAAGGGCGAGGTGCTTCCCGTGGACTTCCGCAAGGCAATCAACGAGGGCGACACGCTGCACAACCTCCGCATCCGCAAGGGCGACCACGTGTTCATCGGGCAGAGACTTGAGGCGTCCGTGACCGTCTGCGGCGACGTGAGCAACCCGCACAAGCGCCTTTACGAGAAAGGCATGGGCCTAATCGAAACTCTGACGGCCGCCGGCTGGATGAAAGAGACCCACTGGAGCCACGTGATCGTCATCCGCGACGGCCTCGCGAATCCCAGGATGTACAAGGTGGACGTGGACGGCATCCTCGCCGGCAAGTGCCGGAACATCGTGCTGAAGGCTGGCGACATCGTGTACGTTCCGAAGGACAACATCTCGGAATACAACGTGTTCGTCCGCAAGATACTTCCTTCGGCGCAGCTCTTCAACCTGCTTACGACCCGCCTCACGCGCGAGGCGCTTCTCGACTGATGCATGAAGTACCTAGTCTTCAGCCTGGCGTTTATCGGTACGCCGTTCCTTGCATTCCTGCTGTGCGTCAACTTCCGGTGGGTGAAGTACGCGTTCTGGGGAATGGTCGTGGCGCTGTGCCTGTACCATGCAACGTCCATCAACTTCTTCTCGCATGAGAAGTACGCCGGCAGTGCGCGCGGGATGGAGGTGAGCCTCATCCACCTGCTGGCGTTCGCGATTCTGCTGGCGCTTCTCGTGCGCGGGAAGCTCAAGCAGCTGTTCCCGGAGGGCGGCTACAGGCTTTACCTCGTCTATTTCCTTATATGCCTGCCCAGCGCCTTCGCCGCTGCGGACGGGCTGATTGCCTGGTTCGAGGTCTGGAAGATGATAATGCTCTTCTGCCTGTATCTCGCAGTCTATACGTATCTGAAGTCAACGGGCGACGTGCAGTCGGTCCTGGTGTCGGTTGCGCTGTTCACGATTTTCAACGGCCTGGTGGTTGCAAAACAGCACTACACCGGTATCTACCAGCCGAACGGCGTGTTCCCGCACCGCAACAGCATGTCGATGGCCATGCTGCTCTTCGGGCCGCTGTTCTTCGCCTACTACCTGACACATGGCCTGAAGACAGGAGTCGATCGGCTCTGCGCGGCGGCGTTTCCCCTTGCCGCAATCGCCACCTTGTGGTCGTATTCGCGCGGGGCCATCGCGATGATGCCCGTCGGCTACGGAATCGCGACGCTGGGCTGTCTGCGGGATGGAAAGAGAATTGGGGCGAAGATCAAGAAGCTCATCCCCCTCGCCATGCTGGCATGTCTCGGCCTAGCTGCCATGCTGCCACGCCTGATCAACCGGTTCGTGAACGCGCCGAAGTCTTCGGCCAACACGCGCGTCGAGCTGGCCCAATGCGCCTGGGAGATGATCAGGGAGCATCCGATGATCGGCGTCGGAATCAACAACTGGAGCATCAACATGAGGCCGGAGTACCCCTATCAGGAGCGTGCATCCGAGGTTCTGGGCGTGCATCTGGATTACCGCGGCATCGTGGAGACGGTCTACCTCCTCATCGGCGCCGAATGCGGCATCCCCGCCCTGCTCTGCTTCATCATCTGGCTGCTCTGGTACTGGTTCGTCTGCCTGCGCCTACTGAAACATCTGCGCGGGACGAAATGGCACTTCATCGCAGCCGGCCTCCTGGGCGGATTTACGACCAACTACCTTCAAAGCACGCTTGAATGGGTGCTGCGCCAGCAGCAGAACCTCATCTGCATCATGTTCATGTTCGCGCTCGTGGCCTATCTAAACACAAATTGGCGCAAACTTACCGAGAAGAAAGGACTGGAAGCGAAATGAAAGCGACGCCAGAGTTCAATTCCATCCTCAAAAAACGGCAGGCGTCCTTGCTGAGCACCGAGCCGACAGTCGTCGCTGCGTTCGACACGGACTTCACCCGCCAGCGCGCGGCGTTCGCCGGATTCGCCCGCGAGAATCCGGGATCCGTGTTTCTGCTGCAGCTGGGCTACGAGCACGAGACCCCCGGACTCGCCGCCGAACTCGCGGGACACGTCTCGTCGTTCTACGCCGATGCGCCGGGAAGCCGCGTGATCGCGCTCGGCAACAGCGAACGCGAATGTGACTCGCTGCGCACGGCCGGCGTCGAAGCGCGCTTCATCCACCAGAACTGCTTCCTCGACGAACGCCGCTACCGCCCGATGGGCTACCGCCGCCCATTTGACGCGGCATACATCGCCCGCCTCACCCCATGCAAGCGGCACGAACTCATCCCCCCGGCGTTGGCCCCGCGCCTTCTGCTCCTGGGATGCGCCACGAAAATCTACGATTCCGAGCGCGATTACGCCAAAATGGTATATACGCGCTACGCCGCCGCGCGCGTGGTGCCCGTGTTCTCCGGGGCGAAAGTCTCCGAGTTCCTCGGTATGGCGAAATGCGGCCTCGTCCTCTCCGCGCGTGAGGGCGCGTCGTTCTGCTCCAGCGAGTATTTCCTGTGTGGAATTCCCGTGGTTGACACGCCCGCGCTTGGAGGACGCAGCGCACTGTACCCCGATGAGTACGTGCAGTACGTGGAATCAACGCCCGATGCGGTCGGCGCAGGCGTCGAGCACTGGGTTGCGAACCGCCCCAATCCGTGGAAGGTGCGCGCCGCCTGGCTTGCGAAGGCCCGCATCCACCGCGAGGCGTTCGCCCAGCTGATGCGCGAACTGACCGGACGCGCGCCTGAACGCCCCCCGCACAAGCTCGGAATCCGCACGCCCCATCCCGCAGCGGCCTATTCGCGCGCCATCCAGGCATACCTTTGGACGAAAGGACTGTTCATGCCATGAAGAGCGCAGTGATACCCGGCATGAAGCTCATGGTGATCAACCTCGCACGAGCCACGGAGCGCCTCGCGTCCGTGCAGGCGCTGTTCGCCGGGGCCGGGCTTGAATTCGACCGCGTCGATGCGGTTGACGCATCACTTCTCTCCAAGGCCGACCTCGCCGCCGCCTGTTCGCCGGTGCGGTTCTACCTCGCAAACGCGCGGCGGGTGCGTCCAGGCGAGATCGCCTGCGCGCTATCGCACAAAAAATGCTGGAAAGAGGCGTTTTCGGACGGTACGCCCCTTGCGGCCGTCTTCGAGGATGACGTCTCGTTCGACGTCGACGGGCTCAAGGACGCACTGCACGCAATCGCCGAGGAGAACGACCCATCCATACCCACGGTGTGGCTGCTGCACAAGGGACTTCCGGAAGGACGCGACATGTCTGCCCGCTGGTACGATCTCCGCACGTCCGACGACGTGGCCCACGCCTGGTGTACGCACTGCTACGCCCTCAATGCGGCGGCGGCAAGGCGGTTGGCGGACATCCTCACGCCGATGGTGAACGTGGCAGACGCCTGGCCAACGTTCGCGCGCTGCGGAGTGCGCATCCTAGTAGCCACCCGTCCATGCGCCGCAACGCGCGAGGAGGCGTCGTCCATCGAGCGTAAAGCCAAGCGCGGCTGGAGCCTCAAGTGGGTGCGCGATTTCTACTGGTTCCGCTACAGGCTGGCCTTCCGTCTCGACCTTCTGATGAAGTCGCTTGCCGGAAAGCGTCGTGCCCAGGAACGCGAAGGGAGAGTCAGGAAATGAAACTGGATTTTGTCAAGAACACGAAGCGGAACGTCGTCGCCAGCGTATTGAACAAATGCGTGGGGCTGGTGTTCCCGTTTCTCAACCGCACGCTCTTCCTCTGGCTGCTGGGGCCGGAATACCTCGGCCTCAACGGGCTCTTCCTCTCCATCCTCGGCGTACTGTCGCTCGCGGACTTGGGATTCGGGACGGCCGTGGTGTGTTCCATGTACAAGCCAGTGGCGGATGACGACCAGGAACTCGTGTGCGCCTATCTGCGGTTTTACCGTACCGTCTATCGCTGGGTCGGTACGGCAATCTTGACGGTGGGCCTGTGCCTCCTGCCGTTCGTGCGCACGCTCGTCCACGGCGACTTGCCACCCGGCCTGGACCTCCACGTGCTCTATCTGATCCATCTCGTCAACACGTCGGTGAGCTACTTCCTCTTCGCGTACCGCGGAGCCGTGCTGAGCGCCCACCACCGCGGCGACGTGATGGCCAACATCCGCACCGGCACGACCATTGCGCAGTACGTGACGGTGTTCGCCATCCTGATCCTGACGAGAAACTACTACTACTACGTCATGGCCATCGTGGCGTTCACGGTGCTGAACAACCTGCTTACCGTCAGGCAGGCGCGCCGCCTCTTCCCTCAGATCGTGCCCCACGGTCAGCTGCCGGACGAAAAGCGGCGACAGGTGCTTTCCGATGTCAAGTCTATCATCATGCACAGGGTCGGGGGAATCATCACGAACTCCTCTGACAACATGATCATCTCGGCGTTCCTGGGCCTTGTCGCCGTCGCCGCGTTCGGCAATTACTTCTACGTGGTCACGGCGGTCAGCGGCCTCATCTGGTCCGTCTACGCATCGATGACGGACGGTTTCGGCAACAAGGTCCATACCGAGACGAAGGAGACCAACTTCATACTGTTTATGAACGCTAACCGCCTGGTTTCCGCTCTGATCGCCTGGAGCGCGGCCATGATGATTGCGCTCTATCAGCCGTTCATCGCCGTATGGACGCACAACGATCCTTCGCTCATGCGTCATTTCCTCACGCCCATTTTGATGGTGGCGTACTTCTTCATCAACCAGTCTCGGCAGCTGCTCCTCACGTTCAAGGGCGCAGCGTCGATCTGGCGGCAGGACCGTTGGAAGCCGATCGTGGGAGGGACCGTAAACCTCACGCTCAACATCCTGTTCGTGACCTTCCTGCCTCCGGAGTACAAGCTCGACGGCGTCATATTCTCGACGATAGTTTCGTTCGTGGTGATTCAGATACCGTGGGAGACGCACGTGGTCTTTACCGCATACTTCAACAAGGATCAGGGCTGGCACTATTTGCGCGCCCAGTTCGGCTCGGCGGCCTGGACGCTTGCCCTAGGGGCGGCAACGTGGGCGTCGGCGTCGGCAATCGCGCTTGACGGTCTGCCAGGCCTGGCGGTGAAGGGGGCGGTGGCGCTTGTGGTCTCCGGCGGTTTGACGGGTATCTTCTTCCGCCATGAAATGGCCGCCCTTGTGAATCGGATTCGGCGTCGTCGCTGAAATGAAAGAGAGACGGGTTCACCATTTCTTGCTTGAAAGCGCGAAGTACGCGGCAAAGAACAATTCCGCGGCCTTTCGCAGACACGGCCTCTTCACAAAGGCGCGGATCCACCACCCGGCCATCCGTCGTTTTAGCGAAGCCCCTCGTATCAGTTTGTTGAAGTCACCGAATCCGTCTACGAAAAGCAGTTGCAAGGTCTCAAGTCGATTGGGACGCGAAACTCCTCGGACGATCGCGGGATGAAACCACTTGAGGAAGATTTGCGTTGGCCATGCCGCCATCCAGCAGCAAGCCACGCGGTCGTCAAAATCCGGCGCTTTTGACACGGAAGCGTAGAATCCGAGGAGGGACCTGAAGATGATGGCGAAATCTTTGTTGTACCGCCATGTCTCGTTTGCCGTCGTGGAAACGGCCCCCGGTCGGATGCGATAAAGGTAGAAAGGTTCGTGAAGCGGCACGATTTTCCGCGCCAAATAGAGCGCGCGCGGAGTAAACTCCCAGTCTTGTCGCCGAAGGCCATGGATGCATTTAAGCTGATGCGAAGCAAGGAATTCCCGGCGGCAGACAAGCATCTGCATGAACCAGTCGGGCGACTTGCTTTTCCGATAGATGTGGATTGTCGCTTCAGGTCCCGTCAATCCTTCCGTCAGGTCTGTCGCGAAGTTGTCCAGCATCCGTCTTTCGCTTTCGTTCTCGGTGCGCGACTCGATTAGTGCGCATGGATAGATGTCGGCGTCGGGACACTTCTCCATCTTTGCACATAATCGCCCGAGAGCGTTGGCGGCAAGTGTATCATCGCCGTCAAGAAAGATCACAAAATCGCCTGAAGCTCTGTCGAGGCCGGTGTTGCGCGAGGCCGAACAAGATCCGCTGCGCTGCGCGGTGAACATCTTGAAGCGGGCGTCCTTCGCCACATATTCGCGGACAATCTCTTCAGTTCCGTCCTTGGACGTTTCTACGCCGATGATGGCTTCCCAATTCGCAAACGGCTGGCTTAGGACAGAATCGAGACATTCGCGCACGTATGGTTCGACGTCGCAACACGCGACAATAAGCGAGAAAAAAGGCTTCATGTTTTCAGTCTCTTCTTGCAATTGAGCAGGGGGAAATAGACGTGCGAGAAGAAGGCCTCGCAAAGTCCGGCTATTGACGGGTGGCGGACCGCCAACAACATCCACCAAGCGGCAAATCGTTTGAGAGACGATGCATGTCTTATCAACCTGCGGAAACTGTCGAATCCATCTGAGAAGAGGACTTTCAGCGATTCCCACCTCTGCGTTCGCGGGATTGAATCGATATACATTTCAAACCACAGCGTGAACATCTTTCCCGTCCAGGCGCGCGCCCAAGATTCGGCAATACGCCTGTCGAACGCCTTCTCCTTTGACACGTCGGCATAAAATGACAACAGAGACCGATATACCCGTGCATAGCTTTGTAGTCTGCCGCTGTCTTGCGACTTGTGGGAGATGGAACTCGGATTCCCCTTATAATAGGTATAGAAGACGAAGTGGATGGGGACGACTTTCTTTGCGTAATAGAGAACGCGCGGCAGGAATTCGCTGTCCTCCTGTTTTAGCCCCGGCACGAAATGCAGCGCGTGGTCCAGCAGGTACGTCCTTCGATAGATTGTCATCTGCGCCATCGGGAACGGGTTGTGCCATCTCCTTTCGAGAAACAAAATGGCTTCTCCGCCAGTGAGTTCTGCAGACGCGCATCTGTCGTAATTGTCATGAACAACGACATCTTCGCTCGCGCATCGTTCTCCGTTTTCCCCTTGGATGCGAATGGCACTTGGATACAGATCCGCGCCAGGGTGCCCGACAATCAAGTCGTGTAGCTGCTGGAGCGCCCCGTCCACGATGGCATCGTCGCCATCCAGGAAAATGACAAATTCTCCTTGCGCATGGGCCAACCCGGTATTGCGCGGCGTGGACGGCGATCCGCTACGAGGCCCTATGGTCATCTTGAAACGCTGATCTCGCGCCACGTATTCGCGGACGATCTCCTCGGTCCTGTCCTTGGAGGTCTCGACGCCTATCAGGCATTCCCAGTCCGCAAATGGCTGGTGAAGGATAGAATCGAGGCATTCGCGCACGTATGGTTCGACGTCGCAACAGGGGACGATTATGGAAAAAAAAGGCTTCATTTCAAACATCTCACTTCCGGTATATTTCTCTAAATCTGCCGACGGCGCCCTTTTGGTGGACGACTTGCAGCATTTCAATGTCCCAGTCGTGGTTGCCTTCGACCAGCATCGGGCCGTCCTGGGTGACGGCGACGTCCCACCCCACCGTGAGGAGCCGTGGAAAGAGGGCGTGCGCCTTCAGTGCAAGCTCGACTGACTCCGCGTAGAACGGCACGGCGTACCCCTCGAATAGCACCTTGGAGTCCGGATGGCTTTCGGTCTTGACGTAGTTGAGCTCCCTGTCGTGGGAATAACCGTACTTCTTGAGCCGGCCGGACGGGTCGATGCCCACGCCGATGCCGCCTTTTGCGAAGTTGTCGACGTTGGCATTAGCGCGCCCGATGCGCATCATCCCCGGATCCCAAAGTTCCAGCGTGCCGTCCTTGCGGCGACACGTGACGAGCCTCAGCGTGTTCAGGCTTGACGGATTGATTTTCTTGATATCCGCATGGTTCTCGATCACGGGCTGGAAGATGAAGTCGTCACCGCCCGCGATCATTTCGTCGATGGACGTCTTGTGACCGTCCACGGTGAAATCGCCACCCTTCACGACGACGATGCTGGCCTTGCTTCCGCAGTTCGCCGCTACGGGTTTTACGAAGAATCGTTCGAGATTTCGCAGTTTCGGCAGGGCCTCTTCGCCCTTGACGAGCTTTCCCCCGACGGTGTGCGCGAGAATCGGCACGACGGGAATACCATGCCTATCCATGAAGCTCCAGAAGCAGAACTTGTCCTGAAGGAGGAGGATCGGGCAGGTTCCTATTCGCGTGAGCTTCTGCATGGGCGTTGCGGACTCCATGCCGTCTTCCGTGAGGTGGCGGAGGAGAAAGCGTATCCACGCGACATTGTCGACGAAGTCGTCCAGCTTTCGTCCCTTGATGTCAAGGCCGAGCCCGTCATACGCCGCACACGGCGCGCCGTTCCGGAAGTAGATGTAGAGATTCTCGACGAGGCGGCGGAATTTTGACTTTCTTGGCAGTTCGGGATAGGTGGAGGCATGGCGCACGATCATGGGGATCGTATGCCCAAGGTGCCAGCGGAGAAAACGCAGAGAGGTCCTAAGGCGACCTGCCGTCTTCTCTCGTGCGATTGAGGATTCGTCTAGCATGTACAAACCTCACTTCTCTGATTACGCTGTTCTAATTTTTTACTTCCCTGTTCGGGCCTTACGGGCTTCCATTATACCAAACCCCCGCGCGGACGGTCAATGTCAACTTCCCCTTTTGCGAAATGCGCATTGACACCGGCGAGCTCAAAATGATAGAATGCGCGGCATGAAAGCACGTTACAACGGCCTTGACTGGCTACGCGGACTTGCCGCTCTCTCCGTGGTGGCAGTTCATCTCTCCGTCGGAACGACGTCTTCGTGGGTGCGCGTCGCGGCGTTCGGCTCACAGACCGGCGTTGATCTCTTCGCCGTGGCGAGTGGTTTCCTGCTGGCAATCCTCCTCGACGGTTCCCGTGACAAGCCTATATGGGGCCTGATCGCGCACAGGGCGGCGCGTCTCATCCCCACTTATCTTATGTGGACGGCGTTCTACCTGATTGCGCTGTCGCTGTTGGACTGGGGATTCGGCGTCCCGCATGGTTACCTTGCTAAGCTTAGTCCGCGTTTCATCGTAACGGCGGTACTGCGCGGCGCGGCCGAGGTCCACCTCTGGTTCGTGCCGAGCCTCTTCTTCGCGTCGGTGGTGTTGATTGCCGCAGACCGTCTTCCATGGGTGGCGCTGCGCAATTCCTGGGCGTATCTGGCCTGCGGAGCGGCGATTGCCTTGACCGGAAGCTACATCGGGACGAATTTCTTCTGCCACGACGTGCGCCTGTTCGGCTGGGTGATGCTCGGAATGGGGCTTTCGCGCGTCGTGCGGAGTCTGGATGCCTCGGACGGCCTCCGTCGCGTTCGCAGGTTTGCCGTGTTCGCGCTCCTTCCCGCGTTCGTCGCATGTCTATTCGCTCAGGGCACTGTTCTTTGGCTCGTGGCGGACATGGCCGCCGTGCTGCTGTTGATGCTGGCGTTTTCCGATCCGGGGATTCCGCGCTCGCGCATCGGCGCGTTCCTCTCGCGCACGAGCCTGGGCGTTTACTATTTCCACGTGTTCGTGTCACGCGCGTTGTCCATTGCGATTCGCAGGTGGCATCTTGAGCCGCTTGACTTCTGGTTTTCGCTTTCCCTCTGGCTGCTGGTATGGCTCATCGCACTCGCCGCAGTCTGCGCCCCTGCCGCAGCGGCCGCACGAACCGCCAACCGTTCAAATGCCCAGTAGAGACCTAAACGATATCAAGGCGTCGAAGAACCCTTCCGTCTCGATGATCGGAGCTAGATGGCCGTCATACACGAGCACGGGGCGTATCGACTTGCCCCGCGGTATGGGGATGCGCTTTATCTTCTCGGCCACCTCGTCAATGACCTCGTGCCCGATCTCGCGCTGCCTCTTGATCTCCACCACGTAGTTGCAGTGATGCGTCTGCACAAGCAAATCGACCTGCACGCCGCCGTTTCGCCCCCCGTTGCGGCGGTAGGGTGCGGCCGACTCGACAAGCGTCTTGCCAAGGTGCAAGCGCGGCATGATCTCCGTGAAATTGTTCACCACCATGTTCTCGAACTGCAGTCCAATGATCGCGTCCCAGCCGGCGAGTCCGTCAAGGGACACGAACGAGTACGCCCCCGCGTCTATCATCGACTTCATCGGCTCGATGTACTTGAGGTAGAAACGCGAATAGTTGTCCTTGAGACGGTACCGCCGTTCGCGGATGTCATCGCCCGTCTGCGGGTTTTTTCCGGGATCGGCCACGACAAGCCCAGCCTCCTCGATCTGCTCCAGCGCCTCGGACAGCCTACCGCCCTTGTCCATGCCGAGACGCTCCGCAATCTCCGATACGGACAACGCCGGGCCGACGAGGGCGCGAATGACCTTTCCGGCAAGAGTGGGGAGCTTCGTCACTACATCCGAGAACATTTCGTCGAAGTCCTCGCGCAGAACGCTCTTCGCCCGGAACGCCAGATTGCGAATGTTGTCTGCGGCCGAGAGTCCCGGATTGATCTCATTCAGATAGCGCGGGACCCCGCCAGTCACGGCGAGGACATCCACGATTTCGCGCGTTTCGACCCTTTCCGCCTGATCTCCCCAGAACTTTGCGCACTGCGCAAGAGGCAATTCCTTGAGGACAACATCAAGTGAACGTCTTCCAAAGTAGGCACCGTTGTCGATGAAATGTTCCTTGATCCATCCCGACACGCTACCGCATACAACCACAATCAACCTATCATGTTTCGACCATCGGTTGTCCCATGCGATCTTGAGCATGTCGGCAAACGTCGGATCGTCAAACGCGAGCCACGAAACCTCGTCCAGCAACACGACCGTCCGCCTGTCGTCAGGGATCTCCCGGTCAAGCCGCATGAATGCCTTGAGCCAATTTGACGGAGGGTCGTCATCGGCATCGGTCTGGTACGCAAGCTGTGCGGCAAATGCGGCGAGTTCCGTCTTGTTGTCGTACCCTGGTTTTGGACGCAACCCCTCGATTTTGATGAACAGAGCATCGGATTTCTGTGCGAAACGTTCGATAAGCGTGGATTTCCCAATCCGCCGACGTCCACGGCAAGTCACAAGCGAACCTGTCCGCTTCCCCCATAGAGAAGTGAGTTCTGCCAATTCCTGATCTCGACCAAAGAATTTCATAATTGTCCTTTTGGCACTTATTATAGCACAAACTTTTGCGTACCGCAACCGTAATGTGCACCTAATTGACTTTTTATCAAATAGGTGCACATGGCAAGCCCATGATTTATGTGCACCTAATTGAACTTTTGTCAAATAGGTGCACATGTGGTTGGTGGCAGAGGATCGACCCTGCCAGCCGCGTCAATCCTCTCCTGGTCACGAGCGCGTCATGTAGTATTCGCGGTACCACTTGGCGAAGACGGGGATGCCCTCGCGGATGGTCGTCGTCGGCACGTAGCCGACGGCCTTGTGCAACTTGTCAATGCTGGCGTAGGTGGCGTACACGTCGCCGGGCTGCATGGGCAGCATCTCCATCTTCGGCTTAACGCCGAGCGCGTTTGCGAGCGTCTCGATGACGTCCATCAGCTTCTCGCTCCTGTGGTTGCCGATATTGAAGATGTCGTATAGCGGAAGGTTGTCCGCCTCCACGACGCGCACGATGCCGTCCACGATGTCATCCACGTAGGTGAAGTCCCGTTTCATGTCGCCGTTGTTGAACACCTTGATCGGCTTGTCGTGTAGCATGGCGTCCGCGAAGAGCGAAAGCGCCATGTCGGGACGGTACCAGGATCCGTAGACGGTGAAGAACCGGAGTCCAATCGTCTGCATCTTGTAGAGGTTCGCGTACGTATGGGCCATCAGCTCGTTCGCCTTCTTCGTCGCGGCGTAGAGGCTGACCGGGTTGTCCACCGGATCGGACTCCTCGAACGGCATCTTCTTGTTGCCGCCGTACACGGACGACGACGACGCGAACACGAGCTTCGGGACCTTCGGCGCATGGCGGCAGCTCTCGAGGATGTTGAGGAAGCCCTCGAGGTTCGTCTTCTGGTACACGAACGGGTGCGTGATCGAGTACCTGACGCCCGGCTGGGCGGCGAGGTTCAGCACCACGTCCGGCGCATCCTCCGTAAATTCGCGCGACAGCGCGGCATAGTCGCAGATGTCAAGCTCGCGCCCGACGAATCGTTCGCAAGGCATGAGCTGGGCCGCACGGGCGCGCTTGAGCGCTACGTCGTAGTAGTCGTTGAAATTGTCGACTCCGACGACATCCCACCCGCGGCGCAAGAACGCCTGCGCGGCGTGGAAGCCGATGAAACCAGCATAACCTGTAATGAGGATTTTCATGGGGCGTAGTATACCATATTCTCCACGCCGTGTATATTGCATTGACACCCAACGGTCTAAAATGGTAGACTACGCGGCATGAGAACAACTCATTCTGCTAAACTCGGCGCCTACCTGACGCCGTTGGCGGTTATTGCGCTATCCTTCGGCTATGCCGTGGGATGGGGTTCCTTTGTCATGCCTGGTAGGGTGTTCCTGCCGGGCGCGGGTCCGGCGGGGACCGTCATCGGAATACTCCTTGGCGCGGCGGCGATTGCCGTCTTCGCGTTCAACTACCACCGAATGCTCCAGCGCGTCCCGGGGCCTGGCGGCGCTGTCTCGTTTACGGTAAAGGCATTCGGATCGGACCACGGCTTCCTGCTCGCGTGGTTCCTGTGGCTTACGTACGTCGCCATCCTCTGGGCCAACGCCACCTCGCTCGTGCTCCTCGTGCGCTACCTCTTCGGCGACGCGCTCCAGTTCGGATTCCACTACACGCTGGCCGGGTTCGACGTGTACTTCGGCGAAGTCGCGCTCTGCATCCTCGCCATCGCCTTCTGCGGCGCGGTGTGTCTTTTCCGCAAGCGGTTCGCCATCGGGCTGCACACGATCCTCGCCGGAGTGTTCATCGCGGGCGTGGTCACCGTATTCGCCACTGCGCTCGCGCATCACGACGGCGGCTTTGCGACGATGGGGCCGGCATTCGCACCGGAGGGCGGACACTTCATGCAGGTCGTCCACATCCTCGCCATGGTCCCGTGGGCGTTCGTCGGCTTCGAGGCCGTGGTCCATTCGTCCGCCGAGTTCCGCTTCCCCATTCGCCGGATGTTCGGACTCCTCGTCGCGGCGATCGCGATTTCCGCCGCGATCTACATCCTGCTGGCGCTTCTGCCAGTCATCTCCCTGCCTGACGGCTATGCGACGTGGAGCGACTACATCCGCGCGCTTCCGGGGCTGAAAGGCATCGACGCGATGCCCGTCTTCGCCGCGTCGAAGAAGGCTCTCGGCACGGCGGGCGTCGCCGTGATCGGCAGCGCGATGCTCGCCGCGCAGCTGACGGGTATCTTCGGCACGCTGATCGCCTCGAGCCGCCTCATGCACGCGATGTCCAGAGGCGGCATGATCCCGAGCTGGTTCGGGCGGCTCAACCGCGACGGCACGCCCGCCAACGCGGTTCTCTTCGTGATGTGCGCGTCGTTCGCAATCCCGTTCCTCGGGCGTACCGTGACTGGCTGGCCGGTGGACGTCTCGAACCTCGGCGCGGCAATCGCCTACGGCTACACGTCCGCAGCCGCGTTCGCCATCGCGAAGGAGGATTCCGGCCGCCTTGCGCTCGCCGAAAAAATCACCGGAATCATCGGCATCGTTATGGCTATCGGCTTTTGCCTCCTCATGCTCGTGCCGAACTACATCTCTGGCGATACGCTTTCCGCCGAGTCGTACCTCGTGCTCTCCATCTGGTGCCTCTGCGGATTCCTCCAGTACCGACACGTGTTCCTTGTTGACTGGCGGACACGTTTCGGACGTTCCATTGTGGTCTGGATCGGCATCCTCGCCATGATTTTCTTCTCGTCGCTCATGTGGATCCGCCTCGCGATATGCGATGCGTCCGAGGCGGCGTTCGGCGGCCTCGTCGGCAAGACGGTCGATGGCGGCATGGTCGAGGGCATCATGGAGCACGTTGGCAACGATATGCTCCTGAAGATGGTCGTCGAGCTTCTGCTCCTCTTCTCGTCGCTTGCCATCATACTCAACCTCTTCTACGTCCTCAGCAGGCGCCAGAAGCGGCTGCTCCAGCAGAAGGTCGAGGCGGAGGAGAGCGCCGGCAAGTCCCGGAGCTACTTCTTCTCGACCGTGAGCCACGACATCCGCACGCCCCTCAACGCCATCATCGGCTTCTCCGAGATGATGAAGATGGGCTTCAAGACCGATTCGGAGCGCGAGCAGGCGGTCGATTCGATCCTCGTCAGCGGCAAGTCGCTCCTCAGGCTCGTGGACCACGTGCTCGACTTCTCCAAACTAGAGTCCGGGGACATGGATATCGTCCCCGCGCCGACGGAGGTCTCGAAGCTGATCGGCGACGTGGTGGGGGCGTTCCGCACCTCGAAGAAGATCGAGTTTCGGTGCAAGGTGGGTGCACTCCCCGCCCTGATGGTCGATCCGCAGCGTGTCGGGCAAATGCTGTTCGACCTCGTCGGCAACGCCGTAAAGTTCACGAAGAGCGGCTTCATCGAAGTACGCGCCACGTTCTCCGCTGACGACGGCGGTGCTTCCGGCACTCTGCGCATCGATGTGGAGGATTCCGGATGCGGCATTGGCGAAGAGGACCTGAAGCGAATTATGTCGCCCTACGAGCAGGTGACCGCC
Source organism: uncultured bacterium (assembly GCA_902761035.1). Lineage (GTDB taxonomy): Bacteria > Verrucomicrobiota > Kiritimatiellia > RFP12 > UBA1067 > RUG572. The sequence continues at coordinate 45,287 of CACWIW010000007.1, forward strand.
AAGGAGGCGCGCCACGGCGGCACGGGGCTAGGCCTCGCCTTCTGCCGACAGCTCGCGAACGCAATGGGCGGGGAAATCACCGTCACATCGACGCTCGGCAAGGGCTCCACGTTCACGATTACGCTGCCAGGGGTGAAGGCCGCAGAGAAGGCGGCGAACGAGACTGCCGGGACTGCCGGGACTGCCGGGACTGCCGAGACTACCGGGACTACCGAGACATCCGTGACGCGCAGCACTGTAGTCTCGGAGGTCTCGTCTGTCCCGGTTGTCCCGTCTGTCCCGTCCGTCCCGTCCGTCCCGGTTGTCCCGTCTTCCGCCACCCATCGCCGCATCCTCATCGCGGACGACCAGAAGATGAACCTTGTCGTCCTTAAGGCCATGCTCAAGAAACTCGGCGACTTTGACGTAGTAATGGCCGCCGACGGGAAACAGGCGCTCGCCGCGCTCGAGGCACCGGACGCGCAGCCGTTCGACATGGTGTTGACCGATATGTGGATGCCGGAGCTGGACGGCGAGGGGCTCGTGAAGGCGATACGCGCCAGCGAGAAGCTCAAGACGCTGCCCGTCCACGTCGTGACCGCCGACGTGGAGCTGGCCAAGCGGCACGTGGAGGTTGGCTTCACGAGCATCCTCCTCAAGCCAATAACTGTAGAAAAGATACGCCCAGTCGTCTGCGGCGAAGGATCAGGAAAGGATGGTGCGCTATGAGCGGACAGAAGAGAGGGGTTTCGTCATTTGCGGCATGGGGCCTGTCGTTTGGCTTTGCCGTGGGCTGGGGTGCGTTCATCATGCCCGGAATGGCGTTTCTGCCGAGCGCGGGCCCGCTTGGCACGCTGATCGGCATCATAATCGGCGCACTTGCCGCGGTGGTCATTGGATGGAACTACCACAAGATGACGTTGGCCTTTCCGGGGCCGTCCGGCGCCGTCGCCTTCGCGTCCAAGGCGTTCGGTGCGGACTACCCGCCTGGTCGCTGCTGTTCGCATACATGGTGATCCTCTGGGTGAACGCCTCTGCGCTCGATCTCTTTGCCCGCTTCGTGTTCGGCGGCATGTTGCAGTTCGGCTGGCACAGCACGCGCGCCGAGTTCGACACCTATCTCGGCGAAGTGCTTTTCTCCGTCGGCGTGATGGTCGTCGTGGGCCTTGTCTGCCTCTGGGGCAGACGCCTCGCCGGGCGCGTCCAGGTAGCCCTTGCGGCGTTTATGCTCGTTGGCGTAGCCGTGTGCTTCTTCGCCGTCCTCTCGCACCACGAAGGCGGAATCGCGGCGATGGCGCCTGCGTTCTCGCCGAACGGTTCGGACGGCTTCACGCAGGTGCTGCGCATCTTCGCCATGATGCCGTGGGCGTTCGTCGGCTTCGAGGCGGTGTCGCACGTTTCCGACGAGTTCCGCTTCCCGGCGAAGCGGCTCTGGTGGATACTCCTTGCGGCTATTGCTGCATCCGTTGCGATGTACGCGCTGCTCGCGCTCATGCCCGCCCTGGCGCATCCGGCCGAGTACGCCACGTGGGCCGAGTGGGTTGGCGGCAAGCGGACCTTCCCCGGAATCAGAGCCATGGCGACATTGACCGCCGCGCGCACCTCGCTCGGCAAAGTCGGCGTCGCGCTCATCGGCACGGCGATGTTCGCCGCGATATTGACGGGGATCATCGGCGCGACAATCGTGATGGGGCGCCTCGTATATTCGCTTGCGGTGAGCAACGTTCTGCCGAAGGGACAGTGGCTAGCCCGGCTTGACAAGAACGGATCGCCCCGCAACGCGACAATCTTGGTCGTTGGCATTTCGCTTTTGATCCCGTTCTTCGGGCGCACGATGCTCGGCTGGCCAATGGACGTCTCGAGCATCGGCGCGGTGGTCGCCTACGGCTGCACGTCCGCCGCCGCGTACAGTTTCGCCCGCAAGAGCGACGATGCGGTCACGAAGGCGACGGGGCTCGCGGGCGCTGTTATGGCCATTGTGTTCTGCTTCCTGCTGCTCGTCCCCAACGGCATCTTGGGAAACGTCCTGTCGGCGCAGGCGTATCTCGTCCTTTCGGTCTGGTGCTTCTTGGGTTTCGCCCTCTATAGGCAGGTGTTCAAGCACGACGAGCAGCGGCGCTTCGGACGCTCCCCCGTGGTCTGGATGGGTTTCGTTGTCCTGATCTTCTTCGCATCGATCATGTGGGTGCGAATCGCCACGCAGCAGGCCACGGCCGAAACCGCGGATTCAATCGTCACATTCCAGAGGCGGCACTGTATCGAGACACACGGAACGACGAACGCCAATGCGCTGCACCACGAACAGGAATTCGTCGCAGACGCGATGGAGCGCCTCGACAAGAAGCAGCTAGGCTACGACATCGTCCAGCTGGCGCTCTTCGCCTTTTCGCTTGTCATCATCTTCAACGTTTACATGTTGCAGCGGCGGCGGCAGGACGAACTGCGAATCGCCAATGAGAAGGCCGAAGCGCGGGAGAAGGCGAAGAGCCTCTTCTTCTCGACCGTGAGCCACGACATCCGCACGCCCCTCAACGCCATCATCGGCTTTTCCGAGATGCTCCAGAACGGCCTGGAAAACAAGTCCGAGCGCGAACTCGCGGTTAACTCGATCCTGATGAGCAGCCGGACGCTTCTCCAACTCGTGAACGACATCCTCGACCTCTCCAAGCTCGAGTCGGGCCGGATGGACATCACTCCCGAACCGACGGACGTCGCAAAGCTCGTGGGCGAAATCACCCTCTCGTTCGCGGCGACCCACAAAGTCCCCGGACTCAAGGTGCTATGCCATGCCGAAGGCGTGCCGCGGCTAATGGTCGATCCGCACAGACTCGGGCAGATCGCGTTCAACCTGATGGGTAACGCCTTGAAGTTCACGAAGCAGGGATTCGTCGAACTCCGCGCCTCGTACGAGCCGGGTGAGCCGGGCGAGAAGGGCGTGTTAAGCCTGTCTGTGAAGGACACTGGCTGCGGCATCAGCGAGGAGGACCTGCAGAAGCTCGCGCGCCCGTACGTCCAGGTCGGCAACACCAAGGCGCGGCGCGGTGGTACGGGTCTCGGGCTTCACATCTGCCGGATGCTCGCCCGCGCAATGGGCGGCGACTTGGAAATCGAATCCGAACTCGGCAAGGGCTCCACGTTCACGGTGACGATTCAGGCAGAGAAAGTGGTGGAGGAGAAACCGAGAAAACCGGATAGCCCGGAAAATCCGGTTGCGCCCGCCACGCTCCGCATCCTCGTCGCGGAAGACACGAAGATGAACCAGATGGTCCTGAAGGCGATGTTCAAAAAGCTTGGCGTGACGGACATCACCTTTGCCGACAACGGGTGCGAGGCGTTTGGAATCCTCACGGCCCCGGATGCGCCGAAGTTCGACTTCGTCCTCACGGACGCCTACATGCCTGTGATGACCGGCCATGAACTCGTCGCAAAGATCCGCGCCAATCCATCCGTCGCCAAGACCCCAGTTTACCTCTTCACTGCCGAGGTGGAGATGAAGGACACCTACGCCGCCGCCGGTTTCGACGGCATCCTGCTCAAGCCCGCCGACCTTGAATCCCTCAGGAAACTGCTTTCGTGAAACGCCTGTCACGGAAATGTGGTATACTAACCGCATTGTGAAAAAAATCATCATCGGAATTATCGTCATGGCCGTTGCCGGCGCAGGCTTAGCAGTTGCCTGGCGCCAGTGGGCCGCATCCTTCACCCCGCCCGCGCCTGCCTCAAAGACGCGTTTCCTAGATCCGTACACAAAGGTGTACCAGACCGACGATCCGGACGAGGGAAAGCAACTTGCGCAGAAGCCGGGCTACTTCCCGGTCCCACAGGGACTCGTCAATCCGCTCGCGGAGTGGAAGAAGTGGGAGGCGCGCGTGATACACACCGTGTTCACCGTGCAGGAAACGCCGTTTGCCGACTACGACCCGAACGTGCCCAGCCCACTCTTCAAGGTGAACCAGGTGGGCTATCTGCCGCACGCGCCGAAGTTCGCGTACGTGGGCGCGTGGCTGGGGCCGACCTACAAGGCGTGGAAGCCGAAGAAGCCGATGACGACCTGGGAACTGGTGGATGAAAAGTCGGGGAAGCCGGTCCTGCTGCCCGGCGGAAACGCCGCACCACGACTGCGCGTGCTGGACGGCGTCACGAAGGAGGGCGTGCCGTTCACGGGCGAGGATACTTACGAAATGGATTTCTCCTCCGTCACGAACGAGGGCTCGTATTTCGTGCGCATCCCGGACGTTGGCCGTAGCGCCACGTTCCGCATAGCGGCGAATGCGGCGGAAGAGGCGTTCCGCGTCCACATGGGCGGCCTCTACCAGAAACGCTGCGGCATCGCCAAGGAAGAGCCGTACACGCACTGGACGGCGGGTGCCTGCCACACGGAGGTCGTGCGCGGCACGTTCGCGTCCGACGAGGGCAAGCTGACTCCGAAGGCGAAGTGGTTCGACATCATCCGCGACAACACGGACTGGGAGCACGGCGAGAAGCTGTACATCACGGGCGGCTGGCACGATGCGGCGGACTACGACCGGCGTCCAATGCACCTCGACATCGTAAACAACCTCTGCGCCGTCTATCTCATGCGCCCGCAGAACTTCCGCGACGGACAGCTCGCCATTCCCGAAAAGGCGAACCGCATACCCGACATCCTCGACGAGGCGGAGTGGGGGCTCCGGCATCTTTGGGAAGGTCAGCAGCCCGACGGCGGCGTGGGCACGTGGATCGAGAGCACCGGCCATCCCGGCCCCGGGAACATTGCCGAGAAGGACGAGATGAAGTACGTGCTCGCGCAGGCGACGCGCAGGAGTTCCCTGATGTATGCCGCACACGCATCGCTCCTCGCGCGGTGCCATCCGTCCTTCCAGAAAAAGTACCTGGTGTCCGCGAAACGCGCGTGGGACTTCGCCCTGCGCGAACGGCCCCGCTCCACGGTGTACAAGGTGAAGATGAAGGATAAGGAAGAGAACGTCGTGTGGGAGGAGGACCGCGACCTGCCCGCCAACTACTTCGTGAAGGCGGCCGTGAACCTTCACGCGCTCACAGGGGATAGAAGCTACATTGACGCGGTCGTGCGGGATCTGGAGCGTATCGACAAGGATCGCGGGAAGAACGGCTGGAGCTGGATTCCGCTTCTGTTCGCCGGCGAGCGCACGTTCGGCTACCCGAAGGAGCTGGAGCCGTTCTTCCGGAAATGGGAACAGGGCAAGCTCAAGACCGCCAATGGCATCCTGGAGCAGATCGAGACCGCCTACGCCTACCGCGCGCCGTGGTGGCCGCCGCAGAAGGGATGGGTGAGCGCGATGGGGTTCGGACACTCCCACCCGCTCGTGCGCGCGCTAAACCTCATTGCCGCCCACCAGATTACAGGAAACCAGAAGTACCTCTACGCCATCTCAATCGCAAATGATTTTCACAACGGCTGCAATCCGCAGGGCGCAACCTTGACGAGCGGCCTGGGCGAGGTCTATCCCGTCACGTTCCTCGACTTGCCGTCCTACGTGGACAACATCGCCGAGTACGTGCCGGGCATCACGCCCTACCGCTGGACGTATGCGCTTCCCAAGCGGGTCGTGGAGATGGTCTGGGATGGCGACCGGAAACGCGCATCGGCGTGGCCCATCTGGCGACGCTGGGGCAATCTCGAAAACCAGACTGTGGCGGCAAGCGAGTACACGGTTTGGGAGACGATCGCGCCGGCCGCCGCCGTGACCGGCTACCTCATTTCGCCGGAGGCGGCAACGCCCCCGCAGCCGCGCCGTCCCCCCGCGCAGAAGCTCAGCGACCTCCCCGGCTACTGGCTCTTGCCATAAAGCGGCGGGTGTGGTAAACTACGCTGCGTTAGCGGGATTTCTACTATGCTGATTAAGAAGACAAATGTATCCAACGCCGGCGGCCAGCTTACGCTGAGCGCCCCCGTCTCCTTCCAGGGAAAGGAGACGACGTGCTTCTATTCCGTCCCCGAACAGTTTGCCGACCTTGCGGACACCGCAAGCTCCAACTGCTTCCTTGTAGGGTTCCTCTACCCGGCCATGCGTTTTGGAGAGGACATCCACGTGGAGGGAACGGTCTCGGCGAGGCTGCTGTACAACCTGAACGAATACCTGATTCCGTTCATGGCGATGTGCGATTCACGCCTCAAGGCGGTCAAGGTGACTGCGGACGCGACGGACGACGAAGGCTGCCGCGCCGCCCGCGCCGTCGGTACGGGGTTCTCGGGCGGCATCGATTCCTTCACCACCATTTACGAACACTTCGAGCGCCCGGCGCCGGTCGGCTTCAAGCTCACGCACCTCTTCTTCTTCAACGTAGGCGCGCACGGCATACCGAAGGACGAGTCCGAGCGTCTGGCCATCGAGCGGAAGTTCCAGGCCCGCTACGAGAAGCTCAAGCCGTTCCCCGCCGAGGTGGGGCTGCCGTTCGTGCCCGTCAACTCCAACATCCACCTGTTCCATCCGTGGGGGCACCTTGAAATCGCGACGCTCGCCACCGCGTCCGCCGCGCTGTTTCTCCAGCGCGGGATCCGCCGCTACTATCTGGCGTCGGCCGGACATCCCTATTTCCACCTGTGGCACTATCTCGGCATGAGACGGCGCCCGGACGACATCGCGTACCTGAATCCGTACCTGCTGCCGTGGCTCTCCACCGAGTCGCTTGACTTCGTTGACGACGGCACGTTCCTCGACCGTTCGCAGAAGACGGTCCAGATCGCGGATTACGAACCGGCCTCGCGCTACCTGAACGTCTGCAGCAACCACGATACCCTTGACACCAACTGCTCCATCTGTCCCAAGTGCTGCAGGACGTTGCTTACGCTGGAGCTGATCGGGAAGGTTGACGCCTTCCGCGCCGTGTTCGATGTAGATAAGTACCGGCGTGAGGCCCGGCGTCTCTACATCGCCGAAACGCTCGTCAACGTCGACAGGGAGATGTTCTTCAGGCACATCGTCGATTTGGCGGAGGAACGCGGCGTCAACCTGCGGCGCGAGGTCAACTGCCTCGACCTCTTCCGCGCTCGGATGATGAATGGACGCCTGCACACGTTCATCCGAACCAACCCCTTCCTCAAACGTCTCGCAAAGAAGTTTTTCAAGTAAAGCGAGGTGAAGACAATGAAGATTCTGCTTGGTGGTATTCCGCTTGGTTGCGACAACATCGGGGACGAGGCGATCATCGCCTGCGTCGTGAAGATGCTGAAGGAGTCGATTCCCGGCGTGGAGCTGACGGTGGCTACGGCCGATCCCGCCACGGCGGCGAACCTCGGCGTGAACGTCGTGCCCGTGTTTGGCTTCCTCGACATCGGTTTTCACGGCTTCGCCGACGAGGTCCGCCGCCACGACGCCTACGTATGGTGCGGCGCGACGGGTCTTTCGGACTACCCGCATGTCGGTCTTGGGCTGCTTGAGATCGCCCAGAAGGCGGGCGTGCCCACGTTCGTGTGGGGCGTGGGAATGGACGACGAGCTCAACCCCGTCTTTTTCAAGGTTGCCGGCAAGCGACGGTTTCTGCTGCGTTGCTTTGGTCTCGTCGGCTGGTACGAGCGCCACCTCCGCGCCCGCCTCGCGCGTCGCATCGCGCGCGTCCTGCCGCGTTGCCGGGGCGTGTGGCTGCGCGACCCGCAAAGCGCGGCCATGCTCGCCTCGATGGGCTTCCCCAACGCCGGCATCGCCGCCGATACTGCCATTCTGCTCACCGGTAGGGCGGTCGCCCCGCGACCGCCGCAGCCTACCCTTGGCCTCTGCATATCCACCCAACGCCAAGTCGTCGACCTCGATGGCGTGCGTCGCATGATCGCCGCCGTGCAGGCGTCAGGCGCGCGCATCCTCGGCATCCCGATGAACATCAAGACCGACCGCGCGCTTCTCGAAAAACTCGGCGTGGCGTGCATCCCCGGCACCACGCCGGAAGCGGTCGTGGAGGCGGCGGCCGAGTGCGACGTGGTGCTTTCCAGCCGCCTGCACCTGCTGATCCTCGCCGCCAACGCCGGCACGCCGGGCCTCGGCATCGCGCGCGGCTCGAAGCTCGCCAACTGGCTCTCCAACTTTAACCAGACAGTAGTCGGCAGCGTGTATGACTGCGACTGGGACAAGGTGACGGAAAAGGTCCTCGCCATGCTCAAGGGGTGGGGCGAGCCGTCCCGGCGAGCCGCCTCCGACTGGCCCACCGTCCGTGCCGCCGCGTACGAACGCCTCACCAATCGCCTCGAAAAAGCCCGCTCCGAGTTCATCGCGAGGTTGACCTCATGAAATTTTCCGTCATCATTCCCGTGTACAACGGCGAGGCACATCTCGCGGATGCGGTGGAGCGTCTGCAGAAGCAGGACTTCGTCGACTGGGAGGCCGTCATCGTCGACGACGGCTCCACCGACGCGACGCCGCAGATTGCCGACGGCCTCGCGCAGAAGGACACGCGCATCAGAGTTTTGCACCAGCCCAACGGCGGCGTTTCCGTGGCGCGGAACCGCGGCCTCGACGAAGCACGCGGCGACTGGGTCGTGTGGCTCGACGCGGACGACGCCTACGTGCCCGGCGCGCTCAAGCGCATCGCCGAACTGGCCGACGCGAACGCCGACTGCAACTGCCTCCAGTTCCCCTACAACATCATCCAGCCGGACGCCTCCCTGCAACCCTGCGTACCGTCCGCCTATTCGGAGTTCGGCGGAAAGAGCTATCCCGGCGGCGAGGCGTTCGACATCCTCTTCGCGCGCAAGAACGTCGGTGGCATGAACTGGCAGCCGTGGCGGTTCGTCTATCGGCGCGATTCGCTTCCGCGCTTCCGCAAGGGCAAGATACACGAGGACATGGACGTTCTCCCGCTCCAGCTCGCCGGGTTTGCGCGCGTGTACATCGCAAAGGAACCGCTCTACGCCTACCTGCCCGCGCGCGCGGGCGCGGCCACCGAAACGTTCACGCCCCGCCGCGTGCGCGACATCCTTGACGTAACGGCGCACGTCTATGCGCAGCTAGACGCGGCCGACCTTCCCGCCATAGTCAGACGCGGATTCACATCCACTTTAGCCTGCAACCTCTTTGGATTCTTCCTTGCTACGCCGGGATTCCCCGAACCAGACCGGACGGAACTCCTCGACGCCTTTGCCGCGCACCCCGAGTGGCTACGGGCAATTGACTGGCCACCGCGTACGGCATGGCTCAAACGGCTGCTATTGCGCGTGCTGGGCGTGCGCCTCACGGCGCGTCTCATAGGCCGGCTTACCGGCTATAAGGGTTTTCATGCGGGAGGTGGACGATGAAGATTCTCTTCACGGGCGTTTACAGCCACTTGTACGGCGGACTCGAACGCTTCGCCGAACGTGCGGCGGCGGCATTGCGCGAACACGGGCACACGGTCGATGTCGTCGGCGACCCGCCGCGCGAACTGGACGACCGCGATCTCGTGCTGATGCAGAAGATACCGCCGACCGTTGACGATCTCCGCCGCCTCAAGGCCCGCTACGGCGACAAACTCCGCTTCTACGCGCACGACCACGAGTTGTACTGTCTACGAAAGCACTATTACGATCCGTTTCGGCACCTCTGCGACCGTACATACTCGTTCTTTCCCTGTCGCCTGTGTGCGGCAGTCACGCGTCCGCAGTGGGTTTTACGCAACATTTTCCGCCCAATCCGAGCATTTATCAAAGAAATGCGCGATGTGCGCACGTTCGTGCCGGCCACCTACATCAAGGACAACCTCGTCAAGAACGGTTTCGCCCCGGAAATGGTCAAGGTCCTCTATCCGCTCTTCGTGCGTCCGTTCCGCGAAGAGGCTGCCGCGCACACGTGGATGCCCGATGGAAAGCTGCGTATCCTCTTCATGGGACAGTTGATCGCGGGCAAGGGCGTAGGAATGCTCGTGGACGCCGCAGGGCTCATGTCGCGTCCGCACAACCTGATGGTCGTCGGTGCGGGACGCGACGAGGCGAAGCTCCGCAAGCGCGCGTCCGAGGGCGTGAAGTTCCTTGGCTGGCAGGAGAACGCGCAGCGGTTCTTCAAGGATGCGGACGTCTGCGCGGTGCCGTCGCTCTGGAACGAGCCATACGGAACCGTGGGGGCGGAGGCGCTTTCGCACGGCGTGCCGGTGGTCACGTTCGACGTGGGCGGTCTTTCTGACTGGTTGATTCCCGGCGAAACGGGACTCTTCGCCAAGGCCCCGAACGGGCAAACGCGTGTTCCCGAGGCCCGCACGCCTGCAACGCTCGCGGCCGCGCTAGATCAAATGGCCGATCCGCAGAAGCTCAAGTACATGAGCGGCCATGCGCTGGATACGGTAGCACGTCTCTTCGACCCCGACCGTTTCCTTACCGATTTCCTATCCAACTGGTAAGCAGTCCATTCCGCACCGTAATATCACGGCTCGGAACGCTCTCTCGCCCACCCATTCCGCACCGTAATATTGCTGCCGCGTGGCGTGTCCGCAGGTGGTGACTCAAGACACTTGACTTGGTGACCGGGGCCAAGACTACTCCAGACGGAAAAACCGTGACACCTAGGTGTCAGTGGGTGTGACACCTAAGTGTCAGAGGGTATGACACCTAGGTGTCAGAGGGTGTGACACCTAGGTGTCATGAATCGTAAGTTCTAAGCTCCAAGTTTTCAGCTCTCAAGGAAGTATGATGAGCGAGCTGTCAAAGATGGTTTGCTCGGGCTACTTTTTCCGGAATTCCCCCGAGGACAAAAGCCAGAAGAAAAACGCCGCATGTGCGGTCGCTTGGGAACGCGCGGCGAAAAATATGGTATAATTATCGCCGTCAGGAGAAGGAGTGAAATGAGTCTTTCAGTCGGAATCGTCGGATTGCCCAACGTCGGCAAGTCCACTTTGTTCAACGCGCTCACGAAGCGTCAGCAGGCCGCAGCGGAGAACTACCCGTTCTGCACGATCGAGCCGAACTCGGCCATCGTGGAGGTACAGGACCCGCGTCTTGAGGCGCTTGCGGCAATCGCGCACCCGCAGCAGATCATCCGCGCAACGGTCGAGTTCACGGACATCGCCGGCCTCGTCAAGGGTGCCTCTAAGGGCGAGGGCCTCGGCAACAAGTTCCTCGCGAACATCCGCGAGTGCGACGCGATCCTCCACGTGGTGCGCTGCTTCGAGAACGACGACATCATCCATGTGCAGGAAGGCGGCAACAAGTCCGCCCCCATCGACCCCGCCGGCGACGCGGAGGTGATCGAGACGGAACTCATCCTCGCCGACATGGAGCAGCTCCAGAAGCGGTGCGACAAGACGCGCAACGAGGCAAAGAGTGACCCGAAGAAGCGTCCGGAGTTCGACGCGATGACGGCGCTCCTCGCCCACCTCGCGGACGGCAAGCCCGTGCGCACGTTCCCGCGCGCCGAGGGCGACCCCATACTGCCGGTGCTGCTCAAGGCATACGCGGACGCACAGGGTTGCGAGATGGTGACCATCTGCGCGCAGATGGAGGCGGACCTCGCCGGGCTCTCCGACGCCGAGGCGAAGGAGTTCCTCTCCAGCTACGGCCTCACGGAA
>CACWIW010000008.1 GCA_902761035.1 uncultured bacterium
GAGTGGTCGCAGCCCTTGCCCCATTCGGCGTTGTGCTCGCGCGCGCAGTGGCGCATCGTGCTGTCGAACCAGTAGTCGCTGTAGGCGACGTAGGCCGAGAGCGACACATGGTCCACGAACCTCCACGTGAACTCTCCCTTGATGCAGGTGTCCATGATGCCGCCGTGGTCGTACGTCCGCTCCTCGGGGCTGTACCCGCGCACGCGCTGCGTGTTGCCGAAACCCTGGCCGATGGACGGACGGAACTCAAGCACGGGATCGTCGTCTTCGCCCTTGCCATCAATGAGTGCGAACGAATGGCCGAGTTCGAGGTTCACGTAGGTGCCGTCGTCCGCCATCAGGTCGCGCTCGATTGCGAGCGTCGGCTCCACCCAGAAGATCCCGTCGGAGAGACCGAGCTCAAGGTTGAGGTACTGCGTGTCGCCCATGTCGCTGTGGTAGCGCTCGATGTACTCGTACATGTAGTTGAAATCTACTGAGAGTTTGCCGAACTTCTCGCTCAGTTCGAACTCATGCGCAATGCCCACGGAGGCGTCGAGCGTCGTCCAGCGGCCCGCGCGGTTACCGTAGCCGCCGCGCTTGCCGTTACCCTTCGTCACATCGAAGATCGATTCGACGCCGAAGTACACCCAGTCGAAGAACTTAATCTGCGCGCCAGGGACGACGATCGGATCCTTGCCGTCGATCATGCCGTACGTCATATAGCGGGAGTCAAACCCGATGTGGAACTCCGCCGAGACGAATTTGTCAAGCGGATCGTCGACCTTCTCCTCGACCTCAACGGGCTTGGCATCCTTTGCTTTTGCCGTCGTGGGAACGGCCTTCTGATCGGCGGCAACAACGCCGAACGCGCAACCGGCAGCAATAACCGCCGCTGTCAGTGTCTTGGTGTTCATTTTCTTTTTCCTTTTTTGTCCCCGGCGTTCTGCGCGCCGGGGGATTTTGTTAGTGTATAAAATCTCACTTCGCATGGGAAGTGCCTTCTCCTCCGACGGCCGCGACGGAGCGCGGCCCTCCCGCGCCAGGTCGCGACAAGCGCGGCCCTCCCGTGCCAGATCGCGACAAGCACGGCCCTCCCGTGCCAGATCGCGACAAGCGCGACCCTCCCGCCGGTAGGGCGCGATCACCGAGCGCGCCGCCGCATGTGCAGTGACACCCGTCGCACTTCCCGCAGGAACAGGGCGCGCCCTTCCGAATGTTCCGCCAGACGGCCAGCCCGACAAGAACAAACAGGAATGCGACTATGATGATCGAAGGAACGTTCATTTTCACTCGTCTCTCGTCTATCGTCTCACGTCACTCATCACGTGTCTCTCGTCTATCGTCTCACGTCATTCGCCTTCCGCGCCGGACGGAAAACCATCCACAGGCACCAGAGGTCGAGGAGAAGCGCAACCACCGTCCACACGCCGAACCCGCCGCCCGACATGAGCACGCCGAGCTGGTAGACCGACAGGGCGAGCATGTAGCCGACGAGCAGCTGGAAGCCCACCGCGAACCAGCCCCAAGCCTTCGACCCCATCTCGCGGAACGTCACCGCGATTGCCACCATGCACGGCGGCACGAAGAGGTTGAACAGCATGAACGACATCGCCGCCAGTTTCGGGAAGTCGCTGAACGAGGCGAACAGCCACCTGACGTGCATGGCCGTCGCGTCGCCGGGCATGTTCGCAGACACAAGCCCCAACGTGGCCGTGGCCTGTTCCTTCGCGATTTCGGCCGAGACCGACGCCGCCGCACCCTGCCACGACCCAAATCCAAGCGGCGAGAAGAGCCACGCGATCCATCCGCCGACAGTCGCGAGGATCGACTTGTCGATCTCCTCGTCGCCGAGAAGCGACAGCGAGAAGTCGAAGTGCATGATGAACCAGAGGAACACGCACGCCGGGAAGATGATGAGCCCCGCCTTCAATATGTAGCCCCTCACGCGCGTCCACGTATTCCGCCAGATGCCCGTCACTGTCGGCATGTGGTAGGCCGGCAGCTCCATCACGAACGGCGCCGCCTCTCCGGCGAAGAAACGCGATTTCTTGAGCGCGATACCGCCCAGCACGATGATGGCGATGCCGATCACGTCCATCAGCGGCGCCACATACCACATGTCGCGGAAGAAAAGCGCCGCGAACATGGCGATGATGGCCGTCTTAGCCCCGCACGGGATGAAGGTCGAGAGGATGATCGTCATGCGGCGGTCGCGCTCGCTTTCAATCGTCCGCGCCGCCATCACTGCGGGCACGCCGCAGCCCTTCCCCACGATCATCGGGATGAACGACTTGCCGCTCAGTCCGAACTTCCGGAAGATGCGGTCCATGATGAACGCCACGCGGGCCATGTAGCCGCAGTCCTCGAGGAACGCAAGGAACAGGAACACGATGGCGATCACCGGCACGAAACCGAGAACCGTCGCGACGCCGCCCCACGCGCCGTCCACGACGAGGCTCTTCACCGTCTCGCCCACGCCCATCCTGTCCATGGCGTCGCCCAGAAGCGAGGTGACCCCAGGCACGAACACGCCGTAGTCCGAAGGATCGACCTCCGGAACGCCCTTGGACGCCTTGTACATCGCGTAGTCGCACTTCCACGTCGCCGCGTGTCCACAGCACGCACAATCGCCCGGGGCTTTGCCGTTCGCCACAACGACCGCAGGGACGAGCGAGTCGTCCAACTCCTCAAACTCGGACTCCTCGAAGAGCGTTTTGGGAATGTACGTCTTGCCGTCCTTCTTGGCGGCGGCGCGGGCGGCGGCGGAATCCGTGCGCCACTTACTCTCAGCCTTGTCGTTGAATGCCGCAAGCGCCTTCTCGTATGAGCCCTTGCCATGCTTCGCGTCGTATGCTTCGATGTACGCTTCGCGCCACTTTGCGACCTTTGCGCAGTGTTCGCAGGACTCCTTGGCTTCGCCCTCGTCGTTCTTGCAGTCGTCGCAGAGATGGTCCTTGTCGGTCTCGCGCCCGAGCGAACACTCCCCGGAGGCATGTTCGCACTTCTCGACCTTGACGAGGCCGTCCTTTCCGACGGAGACGACGCCCTCAACCGGCTCGCCGGTCTCCTCGTCGTCATCGAGCTTCACCTCGGCGGTGACGGTCGCCGCAAGTTTCTCGTCGATCTTGGCGTCGCCCAGCTCCTTCATCTCCTCGAAGCCGTCCTTGCCCTTGTTGGCCTCGTTGTACGCCTCGACGTATGCCGCCTCCCACGCCTCAACGTTCTTTCCGTGCGGGGCGTAGAACTCCTGCGCGGCTTCGTAGTCCATGTCCTTGTAGGTCCCGTCCTTTCGACACTCGTGCGAAGTAAACGGAAGATGCCAGCCGTCCTCGCCCAGGAACTGGTCGTTCGCCCAGTCGGTGAGGAGCGTGCCCGGACCGTTGTCGGACACGGCAAGCCACCACATGGCGCTGAGGGAGAGGATGAAGATCGGAAGCGCCAGAATGCGGTGCGTCACGATCTTGTCGATCTTGTCCGAAAGAGAAGTCGACGCTCTGCGCGGAGAACGCTTGAGGACGGTGCCGACGATGCCCTGGATGTAGGTGTAGCGTTGCGTGGTGATAATGGACTCCGCGTCGTCGTCCATCTCTTTCTCGCAGTCCTTGATGTGTTCTTCGACATGCGCAAGGATGTCCGCCGGCACGCCCAGCGTCTCAATCGCCTTCGCGTCCCGCTCGAACACCTTGATCGCCGCCCAGCGGCTCGTGGCTTTCTCGACCTTGCCGTGCAGCGACTCCTCGATGTGCGCGAGCGCGTGCTCCACCGAACCTGTGAACACATGCGGTCTCTCGCCCTTCGCGCCCTTCTTCGCCTCGGTAACGGCAAGTTCCGCCGCCGCCTTGGTGCCCTCGCCCTTCAGGGCCGATATTTCCACCACTGGACATCCAAGCGTCTTTGAGAGCTTCGCCGCGTCGATCTTGTCGCCGTTCTTCTTCACGACGTCCATCATGTTCACCGCCACGACCATCGGCAGCCCCAGCTCCAGCAACTGCGTGGTGAGGTAGAGGTTACGTTCCAGATTGGATCCGTCCACGATGTTAAGGATCACGTCAGGCGACTCGGTAACGAGGTAGTTCCGCGCCACGACCTCCTCGAGTGAATAGGGTGAGAGCGAATAGATGCCGGGAAGGTCCTGGATCACCACGTCGCGCGATCCCCTCAGCCTGCCGTCCTTCTTCTCCACCGTCACGCCGGGCCAGTTGCCGACGTACTGGTCGGAACCGGTAAGGTCATTGAAGAGCGTCGTCTTGCCGCAGTTCGGGTTTCCCGCGAGCGCTATCTTGACTGCCATATCCTTTTCTCCTTTTCCTGTGTGCGGACGCCGCGCCTCGTGTTAGACATGTTGAAACTAATTAGACGAGGCAAACTGAATCCGCAAAAAAAATCACGCGACCTCGATGGCTGCGGCCTCGTCCTTGCGGATCGACAGCTCGTAGCCCCGCACGGTCAGTTCGATGGGGTCGCCCAGCGGGGCGATCTTGCGGACGGTCACCTCGGTTCCCTTGGTGAGGCCCATGTCCATGATCCGGCGCTTCGCGGCGCCGTCCCCGCGCAGACGGGCGATCTTCGCCGTCTGTCCGGGCTTGATTTCATCCAGAGTCATTTCTTATAAACCTTTCTCGTTAAACAAGTATCCGCATGGCAAGGTCTTGATCCACCGCCACGCGCGAGTCGCACACGCCAAGTATGTAGTTCCCGGCGGAGTGCGCGATAACCGTCACCTCGGCCCCCTCGACGAAACCCATCGTCGCGAGGCGTTTCCTGGCGACGTCGTTGCCCTTCACCATCTTTACGCGGTGCCGGCTTCCGATTGACATCATTGCGATAGGCATTTTATTTTCTTCTCCTACGCCCCTTCTTAGGGCGTCGCAAGTTAGTTTACCATAACTAACTTACGGGCGCAAGCGGATTTTTAGAAAAACTTTGGAAGGCCAGTCAGTCCGCCACGCGGTTCATCCACACGCCCATCGCGACGATCATGGCGATGCCAAGCCAGCTGAAGGCGTCCGGGACCTGTCCGAACACGAGAAAGCCGAGTACGGCGGCGAAGGCGACGTTCGCGTAGTCGTACACGGCGAGTTCGCGGGGACGCGCCAGACGGTACGCCGCGGTGATCCCGAACTGCCCTACCGTTGCCGAGATGCCCGCGCCAAGCAGTATCGCGACCTGCGCGGGCGTCATGGGCTGGTAGCCGAAAATCATGAACGGAAGCGAGGCGATCGTTGAGAATGCGCTGAAGAAGAGGACGATGAAACTCGGCTCCACGCCGAGCCGTCCGAGATGCCGGATGCAGGCGTACGCTCCGCCCGCCGCCACGCCGCCAACGAGTCCCGCAAGAGCGGGCCATGTGGAGCCGGACGCGAATGCGAATCCGGGCTTCACGACGAACATCGCGCCGATGAAAGCGCCCGCTATCGCCAGCCCCTGGCGCATACGCACACGTTCGCCGAGGAACAGCCACGCGCAGGCTACGGCGGAAAATGGCGAGAGCTTGTTTAACATGCAGGCGTCCCCCAGCGGAATGTGGCTTAGGGCGTAGAAGTTGCCGAAGATGCCGACAGTCCCAAGAATGGAGCGCCACACGAGCGGCCCCCACCCCCCTTTACACTTTACACTTTCCACTTTACACTTTCGACAGAACACAGCCCCCGCCACGAATACGGCAACGAGGTTCCGGAAGAAGCTCTTCTGGAAAGGCGACACCGCCCCGCCGAAATCATCGGCGAGGCGGACGAACATCCCCATGGTCGCGAAGGCAAGCGCCGACGCAAGCAGGCAGAGGATACCTTTGGTTTTATCGGTCGTAGGGCCCTTACTTGGCGGCAGCGGCCGCGGCGATGATTCCCGCGAAGCTGTCCGCCTTGAGCGCGGCGCCTCCGATGAGGCCACCGTCGATGTCCTTCTGCGCGAGCAGCTCGGCCGCGTTGCCGGGCTTCATCGAGCCACCGTACTGGATGCGCACCGCCTCGGCCGCGTCCACGCCCACGAGTTCGCCGAGCGTCTTGCGGATGAGGGCGTGTACTTCCTGCGCCTGCGCCGGCGTGGCCGTGCGTCCGGTGCCGATCGCCCACACTGGCTCGTACGCGATCACGAGGTTCGCTGCGTCGGCGGCGGAAAGGCCCTTGAGGCCCTCCTTCATCTGGCGCACGATCACTTCCTCGACCTTGCCCGCGTCGCGCTCGGCGAGCGTCTCGCCCACGCACACGATTGCCGTGAGACCGGCCTTGATGACGGCGGTCGCGCGCTTGTTGACCGTCTCGTCCGTCTCCGCGAAGTACTGGCGGCGCTCGGAGTGGCCGATGATCACGTACTTCACGCCCGCGTCAACGAGCATGCCCGTGGAGATTTCGCCCGTATAGGCGCCCGACGCTTCCCAGTGGGCGTTCTCGGCGCCCGGCTGGACCGCCGTGCCCGCGCACGCCGCGACGGCGGCGGGGATGTCGATGGCCGGCGTGCAGCACACGATATCCACGTTCGTGAAGTCCTTCGTCGCCTCGGCGATGCCCTTGACGAGGGCGGCCGTCTCGGACGGCTTGACGTTCATCTTCCAGTTGCCCGCAATGATTTTCTTGCGCATGTCTTTTTTGTCCTTTCGATTGAAGACCTTTTCGTGAAAAACGGCGAATAGTTTACCATTTTCCCGCCCCGACCGCAACGGTTATGATATAATCTCTCCATGCACAGGCTTCTTATACCAGAAAACTACTTGTCCGGCGAGGCCATCGAGCTTCCGCCAGACGCCGCGCGCCACCTGAAGGTGGTGCGTCCGCACGCAGGCGAGGAGATTGAGTTGTTCGACGGGCACGGACACACCCGCCGCTGCAGGTGGGACGGCCGCCGCCTCGTCGCCGCCGGATCCGTTGCCGCGTTTCCCGCCCCAAATTCCGCGCTCGTCCTGTTCGCGTGCGTCACGAAGGGAAGCCGCTGGGACTGGACGATTGAAAAGGCCGTGGAACTTGGCGCCACGCGCATCGTGCCCGTAATATCAGACCGCTGCATCGTGCGTCTTTCCCCTTCGGAACGCCCCGCCAAGGCCGACCGTTGGCGGCGAATCGCCGCAGACGCAGCGCGACAGAGCGACGCAGTGTGGTTGCCAGAAGTACACGCGGCCGTTGACTTCAAGGATGCCTTGTCCCTCGTCAAGGATTGCGGACGCGTCTTCGCCGGAGCGTTGTGCAATCCGCCACCGCCTCCGATCTGGAACGAAGTCGCTGCCGCTGTGTCCAGCGATGCCCCCCTCCCCTCGCTCGGCATATTCGTTGGACCCGAAGGCGACTTCACGCCCGAAGAACTTCACGCGCTTCTGGAAGTGGCCACGCCCGTCTCGTTCGGTCCCACGATCCTACGCGCCGAGACGGCGGCCATATTTGGACTATCCGTCCTTGCGGCGGCAAGAGGACGCGCCCTCACGCAGTAGGTACGACGCTGGCTGCCCAGTCCACGTATGCGGAATAGACGGCGTCCGCGTCGAAGACGCGCGCAAGCGAGAGCGCACCTGCGCGAAGCGCGGTGGCGTCCCGAGCACGAAGGTCCGCCACGGCTGCACAGAGTGCCTGTATGTCGCCAGCGGCGCACGTCACGCCTGCGCCGTGTTCGGCAAGGAGGCGTTCCGTCTCGCCGTGCAGCGTGTTGACCACCGGCACTCCCGCCGCTACGTAGTCGGCGAGCTTGTAAGGCACGCCCACGCACGAATCGTCGAACATCGGCACGAGTCCCGCATCTGCCTGCGCGAGGAGCGAATGCAGCTCCCCTTCGCCGAGGTAGCCATGGAAACGGATGCGCGTACAGCCCGACGCCCGCGCGCGCAACGCAGCCTCCTTCGGACCCGCCCCCGCGAGGTCGAGTTCGACATCGGGCATTTCCCGCACGGCGTCGATCGCCGTCTCAAGATCGTAGCTCGCCCCCATCGTCCCCACATATACGAGACGGAACGGTTCTGTGAAAACAGGTCTTACCTGTTTTCCCCAAAAGGATGGTGGCAGTTCGATGCCGTGGTAGGCCAGGTACATCGGCGACTGCGCACCATACGACTTCGCAAGATCGAGGTAACGCGCCGCGACGGCGCTCACTCCCTGCGCGGAACGGTAGATGCGACGCGCCCGCGCCCGCAAGGGCGCCAGCGTCCAGCGCGGCACCACGCGCTCGAAGTTCTCTGGCCAGGCGTCCATAACATCCACTACGAACGCGATCCCGCGCGCACGGCAGAACGCGGCAAGCGCGGAGGCGGAGGCGAGAGGCGGCATGGAGGCGACCACAAGATCGGGGCGCTGCGGCTCAAGCTCGGCAAGCGTACGGAGGTTGCGCGCAAACGCGCGGTGAGAGAGGATACGCCGCAGGCACACGTTGCGCGGATACGGCGGCGTGGGCACGAGCACGAGACGGAAACCGTCCCCTTCCCAGCGCGCACCGGACGCAAGCGCGCGCGGTGCCTTCTTGGCATGTGAAAAATCACTCGACCACAGCGTCACGTTGTGGCCCGCCCGCGCGAAAGCGCGCGCCATCAGCCAGTAACGCTGTGGGCGCGCGCCCTCAGGCGGCAGATTGTCAAATGGGTTGGCAATCCAGACGTTCATGCACGGCCCTCGCAAGGCCGGGGCGGCTACTTCTCGTCGTTGTAGAGCTGGAAGGCGTCCTTCGCGTTGAGGCCCTGGTGGACGACGGCGGAGATCGCCTTCATCATCGCGAGGGGCTTCTCGCTCTGGAACACGTTCCGACCCATGTCGACGCCGGCGGCACCGGCCTGGATCGCCCGATAGGCGAGCTCAAGGGCCTTCTCCTCGGGAAGCTTCTTGCCGCCCGCGATCACGATCGGCACCGGACACTGCGCAACCACGGTCTCAAAGCCCTCTTCCGTGTAGTAGGTCTTCACGAACGAGGCGCCGTTCTCCGCGCACACACGCGTCGCGAGACGGAAGTAGCGCGCGTCGCGCGCCATGTCCTTGCCCACGGCCGTCACGCCGAGCACGGGAATGCCGTACTTCGCTCCCATGTCGACGGTGTGCACGAGGTTGTGCGTGGTGATCTGCTCGCTCGCCTTGTCGCCGCACGCCACCATCACCGCCATCGCGCTCACGTTGAGGCGAATCACGTCCTCCACGTCGTACACGCGGTTGAGGTTGAGGTCGGTGAGGATCGTCGTGCCGCCGTCGGAGCGCAGGCACACGGGCTTGGACATCGACGGGGGGATCACGCTGCGGAGGATGCCGCGCGTACACATGAGGCAGTCGGCATACTCAATGAGCGGGTTGATCGTGAGGTCCACGCGCTCAAGTCCGCTCGTCGGCCCCATAATGAAACCGTGGTCGCACGCGAGCATCACGGTGTGCCCGGTCTTCGGATTGAAGATGCGCGCGAGGCGGTTCTTCACGCCCCAGCCCTGGTTCTCGTTGCCCTTGAGGAAGAACTGCTCGCTCTTCTGGGGCTTGTCGAGGCCGTAAGCCGCGGCCTCCTTGAAACCATCCATATCAGCCATAAAAAAATTAACCTTTCTTCTTTGTAGGGGTTCGGGGGAGGCTGGCCTCCCCCGGTAGTTGTCAGATAAAGCAACTCCAGATATCCGCGTTGCTCGCGCTGCCTGCGTCGATGGGGCCGATGGAGCGTTCGCCGAGGTTTTTCGCGCGACCGAACTTCGCCTGCATCTGCGCGGTCGCCTCGCTGCCGGCCTTCGCGGCGGCGGCGGCGGCGGCGAACATGGCCTGCTCGCCTTCGGCGGCGTGGGCCTTGAGGGCCTCGATCGCCGGGATGAGCGCGTCCATGAACGTCTTGTCACCCACCTTCGCCTTCGTGGCGAAGCCGAGTTCCTCAAGACCGGCCGCGAAGAGATCCGCGATGCCGGGAGCGTCCAGCTCCGTCACGCCGGCGTCCACTGCGTCCGCCATGCCCTCGAAGAGCGTGCCGTAGAGCGAGCTCGTGGAGCCGGAGACGTCGGATTCGAGGTGGTTCACCATGTCGGTGAGCAGCGACTTGAAATCCGCTCCCTGCGCGGCGGCGAGCGCGCGCGTGGCCGCGACGATCGCCTCGCCGTGGTCGCCGTCGCCGCCGGCGGCGGCGTCGAGCGCCGAATAGTCCTTCTCGCGGGCGGCGATCTTCTCCGCCGCCCGCGCCCAGACCTGCTTGAACTGGTCGAGTGTCATGGTCGTTCCGTTCAGAGGGTCGTCCAGTACGGAGCGTTGGCGGGAGCCGCCAGGTACTTCGCACACGTATCGCAGCACTTGCAGAGGATCATCTGGAAGCCGGCCATTTCCTGGACGGTGAGAAGCTCGTCGCACTTGCCGGGCAGCACGGTCACGCCCATCGCCTCGAGCATGGACTTCGCCTTGCGGTAGCAGATGAGCATTTCCATCGTGGTGGTGGAGCCGGAGCCGTTGATGAGCAGGAGGGCCTTGTCGCCGGAGGCGATCTTCGTGGCCTTCACGAGCGAGGGGAGCATCTTCTCCACGGTCTCGTCGGCCGTACACATCTTCGAGATGCCGCCGCCGCCTTCGCCGTGCTGGCCCATTCCGATCTCCATCTCGTCGTCCGCGAGGGCGCCGATCTCGCCGCCGTTCTGCGGGTGGGTGGCCACCTTGAGCGCCACGGAGAGCGTGGCGATGCCCTCGTTGAACTTGTTGGCGAGTTCGACGATCTCCTCGAGGCTCTTGCCCTCCTCGGCCGCCGCGCCGACGACCTTGATGAACGGGATCACGCCGCCAAGGCCGCGCTTGTCCTCGATCGGGGTGTCGGGTCCCTGGGCGATGTCGTCGTGGATCACGATCTCGACCACCTTGAGGCCGGCCTTCTGCGCCTTGCGCATGGCCTTCGATCCGCTCATGCGGTCGCCGTTGTGGTTGAGGGTGATGAGCAGCGTGCCTGCGTCGCGCTTCACGTAGTCGAGCGCCTCGAACACCTTCTCGCCGCCAGGCGCGGCGAAGATGTCGCCAGCCACACATGCGTCGAGCATGCCAAGACCCACGAAGCCGTGCATCGCGGGTTCGTGTCCGGAGCCGCCGAACGCGACGAGCGCCACCTTGTCGGCGCTCTTGGGCGTCTTGCGCACCACGATCTTCTCGTTGACGAGCGCGAGGGTATCGGAATAGCAGCCCACGAGGCCTTCAAGGAGCTCCTTGGTGAGGTTCGCGGGATCGTTCATGAACTTTTTCATTGGCATAGGAAAAATCCTCTTTGTAGGGGTCCGGGGGAGGCTGGCCTCCCCCGATGGTTGTCCCCCGATGGTTGTCAGTCCTGGAAAAACTCCACCTGCGGGCCGTTCTTGTAGCCCACGTAGGCGATCGCGCACGTGCCGCCGAGCGAATACTTCGGCAGCAACACGGCCGCGCCGGCGGCCACGGCCTCGTCCACGGCCGCCTGGACGTCGGCCACCTTGTAGGCGACATGCGTCTCGGCCACCATGCGCCACGCGCAGGGCGTATCCTTCTCCCAGTAGAGGTACTCGATCTTGTACTCTTCGTTGTTGCAGAACCAGACCTTCAGGCCCTCCATGTAGGCCATACCGTCCATCTTCTCGGGCACCGGAATGCCGGTGTGCATGTACGTCTTTTCCATGTTTGCTTCCTTCGAGGCACTTGTGGAACCTTCCTTATGCGCCATTCGCGAGGCAAGTCACACGGCTTGGCGGAACTCGCGGAAACGACCCTGCGCGTCTGAAAGGTCCAGCGCGAACATTATGCCAAATCCCCGCGCTCCGCGCAAGTGGAAAATTCTACCGGGGTGTCTATTCTGTTGACAGTCACCGACACGACCGGAAATGTCTCACGCAGAGGCGCAGAGGGGCGGAGAGCGCAGAGAAAGCACTTCTTGCTTTCGCAGTTGGGAGTTTCGGAGTCATGAAGTTATCTTGAGCCTTGACCAGAGCAGGGGTTGGCGGTTGCTGGGAAGGTACATGACCCCTATCTTTTGCGTGAAATCATAACGCTGAGCCGTTTTTAGAGTATTCAGCGACATCTCGCGTGATTTTATCAGTTTCGGCCTTTCATGGATTCACGTTCGTTTCACATTGGATTCACCATGAGTGGGGGGATTGGGGATTGGGAATTGGGAATGGGAATGGGGAATTGGGGGATTGCGAATAATCCTATAACTTCATTGTGAATTCTCTTAGTTGCTTTCGCTATTGGGAGTTTTGGAGGATGGGAGAAGTTGTAACTCCCAATCTCCCAATAGCGAAAGCAATGACCGTGCGTCAATGGCAAAGACGAGGGGCAACTACTTTATAAGTTTGGTGCGCACCATTTTTTGTTTTGGTGCGCACCATTTCATGTTTTGGTGCGCACCATTTGTTGCTTTGGTGCGCACCGTTTGTTTTGAGACATCTATTAGAACTGCACTCCGGGGACGGAGAAGCGGTTGCACTTGCTGTCGTGGAAGTTGGCGAACTCACTCACGATCGCGCCTTCGGTGCCGCCCATCAGGAAGTGCCAGGTGCCGACCTTAGGCAGCTTGTGCGCGACGCCGTCGGCCGTCCACTTCTCAACATGGAGCGACTTGAGGTTCGTGGGCTTGTTGGCCTTATGGTCGAAGAGGTGCTCGGAGAGCATCTTCTTCGCTTCGGGGAACTGGTCGAGGTTGGGCTCGCCGACTTCCGAGAAGCTGTACACCCAGCCGTGGCGCACGAGCCAGCTCTCCATCTTCGCGGGGATGTTCTTGCCGACGAACTTCTCGCCCGTCCAGCGGTCCGTGGCGACGCCCGGATCGACCGGATTGCCCGCCTTGTGGCAGTGCTCGGGGAGAGCCTGGAGCGGTAGCAGGTAGATGTCGTGTCCGAAGTACTCTTCCTTGATTTCGTCGACCCAGATCACGCCGCCCATTCCATACTTCATGAAGTCGCCCTTCGCGAAGTCGATGGCCCAGAAGCCGAGGTACTGCGTACCGTCCTTCGGGTTCGTGAGCTTGTCGTTCTTAAGGGCCGGATACACCGGATAGCCGAAGCGGCGCATCATGTCGAAGTAAGCCTCCGACGCCTTCGCGCCGTCGAACTTGCCGCCCTTGTTGATGCCATTCTCGTCGAACGTTCCTCCGACGTAGAAGTCTTGGTTCATATACATTTTTACTTCCTTTCCACAGTTCTGGCAGCAGCAACCTGCCATCATTCCGGCAACGGCCACCGCGGCCGCCGCACCTGCAATTGTCTTCATGTTCATTTTTTACTCCTTTTGGGTTTGAGATTCAGTTAGGAAAGTTTTGCCTTGCCGACGAGCTTCATCAGCACGAACGTGGCGACGGCCGAGACCGCCAGCAACCCGCCGCCGAGCGCGTAGCCGTTCGCGATGCCGCCGCAACCGTAGATCAGGTAGCCGCAGCCGAAGAGGCAGCTCCATACCGCGAGGCAGCCCACCACCATGCAGAGGATGCCGATCGGCAGCTCGTGCAGGTCCGCGTGGATCTTCTCGTCGAACTTGCGGAGCGTCTCCGCGTCCTCGCGCGGCGTGAGCAGCGTCACCAGGATCCAGCCCACCGTGGTGGTCGCAACGCCGAGGATGAGCTTCCACGCCGAGAGGTTGAACCACTCCGCGCGCCATCCGCTCTCGAGCCAGCCCGTGAGACCACACGCCGGCGCGCCCCACTCGAAGAAGCACGCCACGAGGAACGAGATCACCATCGCGGAAATCTCGCTCCAGGCGTTCAGGCGGTGCCAGAACCAGCGCAGGATGTAGAGAAGACCCGTACCCGCGCCGATCTGGAGGATGAGATCGAAGCCACCCTTCGCGTTGCGCAGGATGAGTGCCATCACGCCGCACGCGACGAGCAGCAGGAGCATGCAGAGGCGTCCAACGAGCACCTGGTTCTTCGGCGACGCCTTCGGGTTCACGAAGCGCACATAGAAGTCCTGCACGAGGTAGGACGCGCCCCAGTTGAGGTGCGTGGCGATCGTGCTCATGTAGGCGGCGATCAGGGAGGCGGCCACGAGGCCGAGCCAGCCGGAGGGCAGGCGGGAGATCATCGCCGGGTAGGCGGTGTCGTTCTGCACGTACTGCTGCGCGTTCGGGAAGGCGGCCTTGATGGACTCCAGGTCGGGGAACACGATCAGCGAGGCGAGCGCCACGATGAGCCACGGCCAGCTGCGGAGGCTGCGCGATGTAGCCGCCGCCGCCAGGTTCCGCGCCGGGATACCACGTGGCCCACCACTGGACGGCGATTGGCAGGATGAAGATCGTCATCAAGGTGGATTTCCAGCCGGCGCCGCTCATCGCGGGCAGCATTGACGTCTTGCACGATACGGCCGCATGGGAGAGTACGCCCGAAAGCGTGCCCGTATCGTTCGGTCCGCACATCTTCACGGCGAAGTACGCAGCCGCTATCGCGCCCACCATCGCCACCGTGTACTGGTAGAAGTCCGCCCAGATCGAACCTGTGAGACCGCCGAGCGTCGCGTAGATGCCCACTGCAACAAGCGCGATCGCGAGCGTCACGACAGGCGTGAGACCGAAGATCGTCGCGCCGATCTTGATTGCGGCGAGCGACACCGTGCCCATGATGATCACGTTGAAGACGAGGCCGAGGTACACGGCGCGGAACCCGCGCAGCGCCTTCGCGGGCGTCCCGGAATAACGCAGTTCGTAGAAGCCTAGGTCGGTGGAAAGCTCAGATCGCCGCCAGAGCTTCGCGTATACGAACACAGTTAGCATTCCTGTTAAAAGGAACGCCCACCAAGCCCAGTTGCCGGCCACGCCCTGCGTGCGGACGATGTCCGTCACGAGGTTCGGCGTGTCGCACGAGAACGTGCAGGCCACCATCGACACGCCGAGAAGCCACCACGGCATCGATCGGCCCGAGAGGAAGAAGTCCTCCGCGCTCTTCGAGGCCCGCTTTGCGGCCCATGCGCCAATCACGATCACGCTCAGCAGGAAGGCGACAATGATCGTCCAGTCCAGACTCGTCAGAATTTTCATTTTTACTCCTTATTGTTCGGGTTCTTCAAGTTCTACTTCCGGGAACCACTTTACCGCCCACTTGCGGCAGGGCTCGAAATCCTTTACGGCCTTCTTCACAAGCTCGGGGATGAACTTGTCCACGCCCTTCTCCTCCCCGTACAGGTAGTGGAGCGTAAGCGCGGCGCCGAGCATGTGCTCGCTCCACTCCCTCGGGCTGCTGATTCTCCTGCGCTCACGTCCCTTCAGCACCAGCTCGTTGATGAACTGGTTCATGTAGTTGAGGTAGACCCTCTCCTTGAGGCCGTAGAACCGCGACCAGTCCTCCCGCTTCTCCTTGTCCGGCACGGGTTTCCCCTTCTCATACCTTGCCTTCTGGATTGTCAGTGTCTTGTCGTCTGTCTTCATCACGATGGCAAGCACCGTACCGCGGCGGTCCCTGAACACGAACTTCTCCGCGTGCTTGATGAAGTACTTGTGCATGCCCTCCATGCATTTGACCTTCTTGATCTGGTCTTCCACGGCGTCCTTGCCCTCGCGCGTCGTCATGCTCTCCTTCAGGCGCGTGAGATGCTTCGTGCAGCGCTCCCAGTCGATGCGCTTCAGGTCGCGGAGGATTTCGTCGAACCCGTCCTGGGCCTTCTTCTTCTCCACGTCGATCGTCTCCTTGAGTTTCTCGGCGGCGGCGGCGGCGGCGGCGGTCTTCTCCTCGGCGGCCTTCTTCTCTGCCATCGCGCGCTCGCGGCGCTCAACTGCCAGCTTGGTCTTCTTCACGGCCTCGTCGCGGATGGTACGCGCGCGCGCGTCTATACCTAACAGTTTGCGCCGGGCGTCCGTCAGCCACTTCTCGTTCTTCAGGGAGTTGTACTTGTCCACGAGGTCGTTCGCAAGCTGGACGAGTTTCTGTGCCGTCGCATCGTCCTGTTCCGTGAGCTTGTCAGCCCCCTTCGCCAGTTCGACGATCTTGCGCATGCTCCCGTGGAACTTGATGTCAGCCGCGCGGAACTGGTAGACGTCATCCCATAGCTTCTGGAAGTTTTTAACGGACATCGGCAACTGCAACTGGGGAATTTCGTCCTCTGCAGGCTTCTCCTCCGCTGTATTCTTCTCCTCTGCGGGCTTCGTCTCCTCCGGCTTCTTCGCAGGCTTTGCATCGGCCTTAGCGGCGATCTTGCCGCTCAGCTCCTTCATCGCCTTTTCCATAGCGGCAGGGTCGTTCACGGTCTTCACCACCATCTCGACAAGCGCAGGATTCGCCGCCGCCATTTGGGCAAACATAGCGAATTCCGGGCTGGACTTCATTTTTTCAAGAGTTTCCTTGTATTCGGGCGACTTACTGTCAAGCGGCTTCCCGTTCTTGTCTTTGGCCGAGGCAAGGATCTTCTTTGCCAACTCATCTATCTGCTCAGGCGTGGCGGGCTTGCCCAGGGCTGCGGACATCATGGCCGACATTCCCTGTGCGGCGGCGGCCATGGCGTTGGTCGCATCGGCAGCAACTGCGTTCGTTGCACCTCCAGCTGCCTGCGGGGCTGCCGAGGCGAAGAGGGCGTTCGTAAAGGCTATCGCCTGCGCGATTACGGGCGACGACCTAGGCTCGAGTACTTCGGCGGCAGCCGCCTTCAGTTCCTCCGGCAGCACCTTCTTCATGTCGCGTATGGCCTTATCAACAATTTCGTCGCCCTGTAGAACGCTCTTGTGAAACGCCGCGTAGTCCTCCTGGACGGTTTTTACGACCTTCTGTATCGACTCGCGCGCCTTCTGCTGCCTGTCGACGACCTCCTGGACGTTCTTCTGTTCGTCGGCGGCCTTCGTGCTGCTCACGTACCACCAGAGTCCGCCAGCCACGAGCAGTATCACCAGAACGATTCCGCCGACCACCATGCCGACCATCGCGCCCACGCCAATGCGCTTCTTTTCAACCTCCTGGCCTTCCTGGTCGCCGATCGGCTGGAAATCCGCGACTTCGCCGTCCACCGACGTGCTTCCAGTGGGGGAGAGCGACATCTTAGGCTTCCCGCCCTTGAACTTCAGCTTCGGACCGGACGACTTCCCTGTCTTTGCAGGGCCCGCCTTGGCCAGATAGCGCTTGAAGTCGCCCAACAGCGACTGGTACGTTGGATAGCGCATCGACGGCTCAAGCTCAAGCATGCGCATGATGATCGCGTCGACTTCCGGCGGGATGTCGGGACGGATCTCGCTCGGCTTCTTCGGCGGTCCCTCGAAACGCGCCTTCACGACGGCCGTCGGATCCGGTCCGTCAAACGGCGGCACGCCCGTAAGGACATGGTACAGCGTTCCGCCGAGGGAGTAGATGTCCGCCCGGAAGTCGATTTTCTGACGGCGCACCTTTTCAGGGGAAATGTAGTACGGAGTGCCCCAGATCTCGTCCGAGTCGCCCTGCATCGCCGCAAGGCCGAAATCGACGAGCTTGGCGTTGCCGTCCGTATCGAAGAGCACGTTCTCCGGCTTCACGTCGCCATGCACAAGGCCGCTCTCGGCGGCGAGCGCGAGGGCATCGGCCACCTGCTGCCCCACTCGCATTACGTGTACGACGTCCAGCGTGCCGGGGTTCGCGTCCATCTCCTTGTCGAGGGAACCGCCCGGAACGAGTTCCATCGCGATGTAGGGCATGCCCTGCTCCTGTCCGAAGGAGTAGATCTGCGCGATGTTCGGGTGGTTGAGGCGCGCGGCGGCCTGCGCCTCGCGCTGGAAACGCTCGACGAATTTGGGATCCGCGCCGAGGCTCTTGAGCATCACCTTGATGCCCACCCTGCGGTCGAGCATCTTGTCGCGCGCGAGGTACACGCCGCCCATGCCGCCATGCCCCAGCTCCTTTTCGAGCAGGAAATGCCCGAAATCCGCCGGCGTTTTAATCATCGGTTCGTCGTTTTCAGCCATCTTTTCTTAATCCTTCAAATTCTATTCCTCGCAAGGTTGCCTTATATAATACCATAAAAACGCGCAACGCGCAAAACGGCAGAGGCACTATTTGTTTTTTTCTCGGACAGCGTCCGCAATGGGCCCCTCCCCGCGCAGGCGGCCGTGGCCCGACCCCGCCGCCTCAACCCTGATCCTGAGCGGCAGACGCTCCTCTACCGCCTTGACATGCGAGATTACCCCGATAGTCGTGCCCTCCCGGTGGAGTGAACACAGCACGTCCAGCGCCGCCCCCAGGCGTTCGGAGTCGAGCGTGCCGAACCCTTCGTCCAGGAACATCGTCTCCACCTTCACGCGGCCCGCAGTCAGACGCGAAAGCCCCAGCGCCAGCGCGAGCGACACCTCGAAGCGCTCGCCGCCGGAGACGTTCGACACCGGACGCACCGTGTCGTGCTGGTCGTGGTCTACGATCATCGGCAGCAGCATCGTCTTCTTTCGCCTGTGCTTGCCGTCTCCGGCATCATTCGCATTGTCTACCGTCTGCGCCGGACTCCACAGCAACGAATACCGCCCGCCCGTCATGTGCGAGAGGAACGGATTTGCCGCCTTGAGAAGCGCACGCAGGGTCAGCCCCTGTGCATAGCGGCTGAAAAGGACCCCGTCCTTCCCGCCCAACATGCCGTTAAGGCGTGTCCATGCCATCTTCTTGGACTCTGCGGCGGCACGCTTTGCGGTCAGTTCCTCAACTCTCTTGCGGCAGTCGTTGTCGGCCTTGATCTGCGCAGAGAGGTTACCCGACTCCTGCTCGGCGGCCGAACGCGCTTTTTCCGCTTCCACCATCTCCCGGGCAACTTCCTCGCGCGAGCGGTCGCTTTGCCCCTCCGCTTCGTGCTTGGTTACGTCCTTTTCATGCTTCCCGCACGCCTCTTTCAGCGCAGCCGTCTCCTTCTCAAACTCCGCCTTTTTCTTCCTGATCCCCTCCAGAACCCGATCGTCGCCACAAGCGGCGGTCCATGCCGCTTCATCGACAAATCCCTTCCCCGCGACTGCGCGCGCAAAATCCGCCTCTGCCGCCGCGCAGGCTTCTCCTGCTGCCTGTGCCTTCTCCCGAGCCTCCCTGAGCGCTTTGCTCATCTGCTCCTGGCGTTCCCGTGCATTGGAGACTCTTTGACGCCCTTCCATCAGCGACTTGGTCGCCGTCTCAACTGCGGCATCGAGTTTATTTCCGTACGAAACAAGGTCTTCTGGCAGGTTGAGTTCCTTACGCCTGTCCTCAAGCACTGCAACGGCGTCCTGCGCATTCTTCAGCGTAGTTTCGGCAGCCTCCAGATTCTTCGTCGCGTTTTCCGTCTCCACCTTCAACGATGAAATCCGCGCCGACAGGTCGTCGATTCGCGCCTTGCTCGTAGTCTCGCGGGCGGCTAGTTCGTGTTCCAGACGTTCCAGTTCCGCCGTCTCTTCCCTGCGCTTTTCCTTTGTAACATCGGCCGCCTTCGCCGCTGCGTTCCGCCTGTCTCGCACCACATTGTAGGCTTTGTCGCTGGTTTCCTTCGCAGCAACCGCTTCGTCAT
Organism: uncultured bacterium; assembly: GCA_902761035.1. Lineage (GTDB taxonomy): Bacteria > Verrucomicrobiota > Kiritimatiellia > RFP12 > UBA1067 > RUG572. The sequence continues at coordinate 19,295 of CACWIW010000008.1, forward strand.
ACGCCTTCTCAAATTCGGATGCCTCCGGAAGTTCCGTCATGTCCGTAGGTCCGATACGCTTCCCGCAGACCGGGCAGATGTCGTTTTCACGCAGGCTCTTCCGCACCTTTTCATAGTTCATGGCGGTCATGACGGTACGGACGCGCATGACTTCCTTGATCCGCGCGTCGATCTGCGGCTGTTCGGCGTCGTAGACCACCTGCGCCTTGACGAATTCCGCCTCGCTCGCCGCAAGAGCCACTTGAGCCTTTTCGTCCGCTGCAATTACTGCTGCCGAACGCTCCTTGAGCCGTACACGTTCGCGCGCCATCCTCTTCAGGCCGGGGTCAACCGAATCGAGGGCCTCCGCATCGGGATTCTCATGAAGTGATTCAAGGTAAGCCTTCTCCGCCGTCTGCTGCGCAAGCGATTCTGCCAGTTTCTTCGACTCGCGCGCGAGACGGGCGTTTGCCTCCTTCGCCGCATCGCGCGTCGCCTTCGCCGTGCCGACCTCGCCTTTCGCCTTGATGATGTCCTTGTCCAGCGCCACCGCCCGCTGGATAATGGGATCCGCCGCCGCGCGTACCTCTTTGGCCTTGCGTTCAGCCTCCTCCAGGCCGGGGATGACGGCGCTCGCCGTCCCTACCGCCTTCTCGGCCTCTGTAACGGCTTTCTCCTTTGCGGACACTTCCGTAACGGCCCCCTCCTTGGCCGTGCGCAGACTCTTCAGTTCGGCATGCTTAACAAGGAGCGTCCGCGCCTTTTCGGCGGATGCTAGGACCAACTCCTCCGGCGCAAGCGCCGCCCGACGCTCCTCAAGCGTTTTCTGGCGAGCCACCAACTCAGCTTTCTCCCGAACCAACCGCTCGTCGTCCAGGAGCCATGCGTGTTCGGACTGGAGTTTCTTCAAGCGCTCCCCGGTAGTCTGTGCGCGCGCCAAGGCCGCCGACGCCTTCTCCTCAAGCGCAGCGCGCGCCTCGGCGTCAAGCGGCACGTTCTCGCCCTGCTGTAGTTCGATATCCTTCACGGCCTGCACGGCGGCTTGCCATTTCTCGAAGATTCGCGTGCCGATGCGCGTGAAAATGTCAGTTCCCGCCGCCTGCTCTAGGATCGCGGCGCGATCGTCGTCATCCGCCGTCAGGAACTTGTCGAACTGCCCCTGCGCCAGCATCATCGAACGCTGGAACTGGGGGAAGTCCAGACCGACTTTCCGGACAACGAGCGCCTTCGCCTCGTCCTTCTTCTTCGGCGTGACATCTCGTTCGGGGTCGAGTTCGTAGATACGCACCTCCGGACTGTTCACGCCGCCGTCGGATCCCTTACGGCGCTTGCGGGAAATACTCCATTCCGCACGGTATCTCTTCTTCCCGTCTACGCCTAGAAACTCGGCTTTGCACGAACAGGTGAACGTGCCGCGTGTCATAACCTCTGCGAGTTCCTCGTTTGTCGCGCTCTCCTGCCGCGCCGTCTTCCCGTAGAGGGCCAGCGAGATCGCGTCCAATATCGAAGTTTTCCCCGATCCCGTGGGTCCTACGATGGCGAACAGCCCCTCCCGCGCGAATGCGGGGGCTGCGAGGTCAATCACCCATTTCCCGGCAAGGGAATTAACGTTTTCAAATTCAACCTTCAACAGTTTCATGTGCGCCGACTCCTATTCGCCTTCCACCAAGCCAGACTTGACTTCGGCTATCACCTCCGCAAGAAGGCCCTCAAATGCCATGCGGTCTTCGTCCGTCAGGTTCTCCTCTGAAAGACGTGCGCGCGCAACTGCCAGCTCGTCCAGCGTGGACAGGTTTTCATTCGTCTCGGCGAGTCCCTCGAGCCCGGAGCCCGCCGACACCTTCTCGCGGCGGTCGCGTTCCACCAATATCTTGATTTCTGGATGCCCGGCAACGGCTGCCGCGAACTTCGCCCACCACGGCGAAAGGTCGCCCTCGCCTTCGCTGACGGATACTTCCACGTAAGTCGGCACGCCCGCGCACGCAAGCTCCTCAAGCCGCGCGAGGACGGCCTCAGGCGACCCCACCACGCGAGCAAGCGCGTGGAAACATGGAATCGGGCGCTCCTCCACGCGCACAGCATCTCCGCTCTTCTCTCCCAGCGTCACCACCAGTATCTGCTTCTGCGCGCCGGCCTCGGAGAAGCTCATCGGAATCGGCGAGCCTGAATAGCGCGCCGCATCCCTCCCAGCAACCCTCTGCGGAACGTGCAGATGTCCGAGCGCGAGATAGTCGACCGACGGAAGCGCGTCAAAATCGACGCTCTTTACGCCGCCCACCACCGTATCCGACACAACGCCGCGCTGGCGTTCGGATACGTCGTCCGACAGCCTACTGCCAGAAATGACGCAGTGTCCCATCATGACCACAGGCGCATCTCCCGCCTTTGCGCGCGCCGCCGCCACCACCCGGCGACAATGTTCGGCAAAACCGGCGCGTACCAATTCGTCGTGTGACCGCGGATCGTCCTCCTGCCGCACCAGATTCGCCAGCTCGCTTTCGCGCAGATACGGAATGGCCGCGATCGCCAGCACCGGATGTCCGTCCCGCTCCACCAACACGCACTCGCGCTCAGGCTCATCCTCGCCGGCCGGTACTACCGTGGTCCCCACGCATTCCAGAATCTGTCGCGACATCCCCAGCCAGCTGGGCGAGTCGTGGTTGCCGCCGGTAATGACGATGTTCTGACAGCCGGCTTCCGAGTATGCGCGCACGACGAACGAATGGTACGCCTTCATGGCTGAGGCGGACGGCGCGGTCGTGTCAAACACGTCGCCCGACACGAGCAGCGCGTCCGGCCGTTCCGTCTTGATCTGATCAAGCAGCCAGTCGAGAAACGCCACGTGTTCGGCGGATCGGTCCTCTTCATGCAGACGTGCACCTAGGTGCCAGTCACTTGTATGGATTATCTTCATTGCGGGACGTATTATACCAAACTCCATCCCGACCCGTAGATTCAAATAGATTTTTCCATCACAGGTTCCCTGTAAGGACGTGTTTCAGCCTCCCACTGGCGACTTCGGCAAGGTGGCGTACGACGGCAACGGGCACCTTGCCCGTTGCCTCCTATTGCCCCGCGCCCGGTAGGGCGCGGACTCCGGCCGCGCCGCCTGGTAGGGCGGTCTCAATTGCCTTTCGGCTTTTGGTTCGGTTGATACGCCTTGTACTTAAGCGCTGGAGACTGGCGTCTTTCGAGTCTCAATTGCCTTTCGGCTTTTGGTTCGGTTGATACTCGACAAGGCGAATGAGGAACTCGGAGAGATCGTGAAGAAGTCTCAATTGCCTTTCGGCTTTTGGTTCGGTTGATACTGTACCATAATTTGCCCCTGTGTTCAAGGGGGTTTTAGAGACATTTTTGACGGCAGACGGGTTGGCGCGAAGCAGCAAAAATGGAAATCGCAAATAACGGGCGGTTACATGGGCAAATAGGAAGAGATTGCTTGACGGCAGATGGCCTTTTTCGGGGGTTTTCGTCTGCCGTCAGAAAACGAGCGTGAGCGGGCGGGCGTGGCTGGATACGTGTCCCGTGATCGGCGATACCATCGCCGATACCAAGGAAGGGGTTCAATTGCCCTTTGGCTTTTGGGGCGGGTGATACGCCACTACGCCCCGTACGGGACGCGGAGGCCGATTGCGGGGAAGAGCAGTGCGCCGTCGAGCGCCATTCCCGTAAGGTGGCGCGAGGGGTTGCGCACCCACGGATAGACCTCGGCGCGGTCGCGGAAGAGATCCTGCGACACGACAACCGACCTCGCGTTGCCGTCGGCGTTCATGAGGATGAAGGCGTCCGCCTCTGTCCCCGCCGGCACCTGGACGAAGCGGTCGGGGCGCTGCCGCAGAATCTCATCGTAGCGCCGCTCGTCGCCAGGACGCCCCTTCTCGCGCAGCTTGTGCGGCGCGCTCGCGTCGAAGAACACGCGGTAGTCGGCGCCGCGCGCCTTCAGCTCGCGGGCAAACGACAGGACAACGTCGAGCTGAAGCCCGTTCCGCGAATCCCACCAGAGCATGTTGCTGCCATCGACGTAGAACACGTGGTCGCGGAAGTAGTCGCCAACGTCGGCCGACTCCGACGCCGAGGAGCTGAAGGCCGCTGCCGTTGCGCGCTCATACCGGCGCGTGAGATCGCGGCCCGCCGCGGCAAAGGCGCCCGACATGTCGCCGCCGAACGGGTCGAGCACGTTGGCACCGGCGAACTCGGCAAGCGCGGCGCGGTCCGCGTTCGGCCCCAGCGCGATCGCGTGGGCACAGAGCGCGCCTGACGCCACGCGGCGGCGCACTTCTGCCACCTCCGCCGAGCAGGAGTCCGTGGAGACGCCGTCCGAAAGTACGACTAGGTGCGGCGTAACGGACGCGACGCCGGCTGCGCGGTAGGCTGCCTCCTGCCTGTCGAGGCATCCGAGCGCGAGACGCAACGCGCCGCCAAGCGGCGAATCGCCCTTGGGGCGGATGCGCATCGAGCCGAGACGCGAACTCGCGAACGGATGGAAGTCGTCCAGCACGCGCAGGTTGTCGCCCATGCCCACGGCGGCGACGTCCACCGCCGCGCCGCGGAAGGCGTTTGCGCCGATTGCCCCGACGAACGCGCCGAGCGAGCGGTGGAGGTCGGCTAGCGCCGTGCCTTTGTACATCGAGTGTGAGGTGTCGAGCACCAGCATGACCGCGCAGTGCGGCATGATCGGCTCGAGCGCGGTCACGGGCGTCTCGTCGCAGACGGTGAAGGAATCGGGATGAAGGCTTTCCATGTCAGTGTCCTTTCTTCTTGGATTTGCGACTATGCGAGATCCGCCCACGATGCGACGGACGGGTACGCGATGTTGTCCTGGTCGGACACCGCGCTGGCGGATACGCTCTTGAGGGAGTCGGAGAGCCAGCGGAAGAACTGCTTGAAGCGCAGCCCCTGCAGCTTCACCGGCCCAGGCTCCGTCGGCAGGATCTGGCACATCGTGGCGTGGTCGGCCGAGTTGCCGATCTCGACGCCGATGTACATGAACTTGCCGCGCTCAGCCTCGGCGCGGAGGCGCTTCGCCACGGGTTCCCAGTTGTCGCCGGGGCGGCCGTCGGTCATGAGCACAATCCAGGGACGGTACGAGGAGACGCCCTGCGCGCGGTAGAGCTCGCGGCGCGCCGCGAGGTCGCGCTCGGCAAGGCTCAATGCGGCCCCCATCAATGTCATGCCGCCCGCGACGAACGGCGCCGGCGGCGTCACCGAGGCCATCGACGTAAAGGGCTGTACCACGTCTGCCGTGCTGCCGAAGGTGATGATCTCGAGCTCCACGGACATGGACGCGGCCTCGTCGGCCTGCGTCTCGCGGACGAACTGCGCGACGGCGGCGTTGAGCTCGCTGATCGGCTGACCCGACATCGAGCCGGACACATCGAGGAGAATCGTCACCGGGCAACGGGGCGCAGGATTCATAACGTCGAGGTTGCCGAGCGTGTTGTTGATGTTGTTGTTGGTGTTGTTGTTCATTGTTTTTCCTTTTTGGTCTTTTTTAGTTGTTTTCTTCGTTGCGGACTGTCTGCGACTTCGGCACCGTGCCGTCGTCTTCGGATTCATCCGGCAAATTCTCTTTTGGCGTTGTTGCCTGCGTGCATAGGATCGCGACCGAGCGGTCATCGTCGCCGCGAGCGTCCTCCGCCCACTGGCGGCGTGCGAGGTACGAAACAAGGTCGTCGCGCTCGAGCTCGCCGCGTTCCATGAGGCTGAACATCTGCGGGAACACGGGCCCTGGCGTCATGTCCGCCAGCCTGAACATCAGGTGCTGCGGGCCGTCGGACGTGGCGGCAACGCCTGTGATCTCTTCCGCAGGCAGGATGGCCGACTGGAAGTCGTCCTTTTCCTCGCCCCCGGAGCGGACGAAGCTCGTGAGGTTCGCGAACTCGCCCTTCGCCGGCTTGAAAACGGTCTCGCATGCGTCGCCGCGACGCACGACGAGCGCGCCGTCGCCGACTTGGAAGCAACCTACGTGAGCGCCGCCCACGACCGCGAACGCGGCCGTGAAGTCGAACTCGTTCTCGGGGAGTCCACGCGCCGCAGAAAGGTCAAGCTTCGCCTGGACGAGCGTGCGGTAGAATACGCGGCAGAGGTCGCGCCATTCGTCGTCCGTCAGCCCGGGGCGATCCAAAAAGTCCGAGACCATCGGCTCCAGTACGTTGAGCTGGGAGCGGAAGGCCTGCACCGCCGCGCGGCTGCCTTCCTGCGAAAGACCGGCCTTCGCGCTGCCGCGTCCATCGCAGACTATCACGGCGGGACGCGGTTCGGTGACGCACGCGGAGGCGTCCTGGCAGGGCATTTCGCGGCGGATGTGTCCGTTGCCGATCATCGAGACGGCAAAGCCCTTCCACTTGCCTGGGCGAATCGCCTCGACCTCGGGGCACGCTGAGTCTCCGCCGGCCTCGCCGCTGTCGTGGACGAGCAGCGTCTCTTCCTCCGCCACTTCCATCTCTTTTATCTCGTTCATTTCTTTTAGCTCGTTCATTTTTTGGTTCCTTTCATGAAATTTGTTAATAAAGATTGGGGTTGAAGTTGGACGTGGTGCCACCCATGCGAGGCGTAGGGAAACGCCCGTAACCTTGCGGATTGTACTGCTGCTGCGGCACATAGGGTGGCCTTGCGAATCCTGGCGTTCTCATGAAACCGCGGCTCGGGTAGGCGGGACGCGGCATGAACGAACGCGGCGCGGCGGGTGTCTGGATCCACTCATGCGACTTCACCTTGCACGGGTTCAGCGAGACGCGGTCGGGATCGGCATCCTTGGCCATGGTGATCAAGAGGCCGTTGAGCGCGAACTCAAGGTCGCCAAGCGGCGTACGCATGGCCGGGGCGGAGTGTCCGTTGCGGAAAGTCGTGATGAAGGCGTTCTTCAGCTTACCCGTCAGCTGGCTCCAGAGCTTGTACCAGCAATCGGGCAGGCGGCAGTCGGCACCGATGCCAAGCGGACAGCGCCCGGCGCGCAGGTTCTCGTCGGGCGAGCCGCAGCCGCCGCCGTCCGGCACTCCCTGGTAGCTGTAGGGGTGGTAGCCGCACATGAGCAGCTGGAACGCCACGAGGGCCGCTGAGAAGGCAACATGCTCGACCGTGCGGGGGCGGTTGAGGGCCGACGGGGAGGCAAGAAGCTCGGGTGCCGTGTGGGAGGCGAAATAGGTGTGAGTGACCAGCGGACGGCCACGCCTGTCGGCAATCTGGAAGCTGTCCACGTCGATGAACGAGACGTTGCACTGCTCGTCCACCCAGAAGTTGGCCGGGTTGAAGTCGTTCACGAGCACGTTCGACTCGGCGAGCAGGCGCACGCGCTTGACGAAGTTGACGGCGGTCTGGGCGAGCTGGCGGCGGTTCCATGCGGGGAACTTTTCCTTGACGGATGCGGGGCCGTTGAACAGCGACGAGAACGGCATGCCCTTGCAGGCCCGCATTGCGAAGCCGATCAAGTTCTTGCGCGACGCGTCGCCGTACACGGGCATCAGCGGCCACGCGAGGCCCTTCATGGCCTGACAGGCACGGTTCTCGCACATGGCCTCGATGCGCTCACGGATTGCATTGGCCTTGGATGGGTTCTCGAGCGTTTCGCGCTTGTACACCTTCACGAGGAAGCCGGGCTTGCCGGGCACCGTGTAGACGATGCCTTCGCCGCCGGACGCCTTCTCGTCCTTGGCCTCGAGGGTGATGGCCACGCCCGTGGGGTCGTAGCACGCGCGCGTTGCGGGCTCCGCCGCGACGGTTCCAAGCTTGGCCCAGTTGAGTCCGCCGACCTTCGATGATTTCTTGTTGCTCATTGTTCTTTTCCTTCTTTTAATTCTTGTATTCCCCCTCAGACCGCGCCTCGGCACTCGCCTCAACCACACGGCCTTGTTTGGGGTTGACGCGGGTAGTATAGAATATTTCCTTGCCCTGTGGTTGAATACGGATGTCCGCAGAAATCCGCAACTTTTTACCCACCGGCTCCTACCTCCCTCAGTCTAACTCACGACATAAAAAAAAGGGGCAACGAGCAAGATGCTCGTTGCCCTAATGCCTCAATTGCCTTTCGTTTTTGGGGCTGGTTGATACCTGGAAACTCTCAAGGATGCCTGGGAACGCTTTGGAGTCAATTGCAAAACCCTGTCGGCGAATGCTCGCTGCGGGAATATTCCATTTTGGCGGCGGAACGGTGGGGCGAGCCGTCCTCGGCGAGCCGCTCACGATCCCCCCGACCTGGTGAAGGCCCACGCGCACCTCGAAGCACTCGTTGACAACGCATACGGCCTTTCGCCGTGATTCCGCGCCGTAATCTCACGCAGAGGCACGGAAATATAAGGCCAGCCCGAACCGTATCACGGCATCGCTAAATCCGCAAAGAAAGAGCTTCCAATCACTTTCCGTGATCCGTGACACCTAGGTGTCAGGGGTTGTGACACCTAGGTGTCATAGGGTGTGACACCTAGGTGTCAGAGGGTATGACACCTAGGTGTCAGAAATCGGAGCTCTAAAGGTCATAACAAACAGGAAAGCAGTTCAAAGGCAAAACATGGGAAATAAGCCTAAATCGAAGTTGAATTTCAGTTTTTAGCCGCAAAGAACGCAAAGGTCGCAAAGTGCATTACATTGGGGAGGGGGGAATTGGGGGGGAATTGGGGATTGGGGGGAATTGGGAATTGGGGATTGGGAATTGGGAATTGGGGAATTGGGGGATTGGGGGGAATTGGGGGGAATTGGGGATTGGGAATTGGGGAATTGGGGGATTGGGGAATTGGGGGATTGGGGGCTTTTGGGTTGATTGATGCCACCCCGCGTCCTGTGATCGCCGATACAATCGGCGATTATCCCTTTCACCTTTCGGCTTTTGGCTTTTGGCTTTTGGCTTAGTTGATACTCGGCGATGGTATCGCCGATCACAGAACACCGGGGGGCTAATTTGCCTTTCGGCTTTTGGGTTGATTGATACTCAGCATAACTGCCCCGAATTTCCAGCGTGCCGACGTGTCTCAATTGCCTTTCGGCTTTTGGTTCGGTTGATACTAGCACCTTCTTCAAAACCTGCGCAACCAAGCCAGTCGGGTCTCAATTGCCTTTCGGCTTTGGGTTCGGTTGATACTTTTCAATCACTTGTAGGCCATCCACTTTTGGAGGGGGTGGTCTCAATTGCCTTTCGGCTTTTGGTTCGGTTGATACTCGGACTCGACAATGTCGAAATCCAGAGTCAAGGAATCGTCTCAATTGCCTTTCGGCTTTTGGTTCGGTTGATACTTGTTGAAGATGCCGTTGAGCAGGAGGTGAAAGAGACTCGTCTCAATTGCCTTTCGGCTTTTGGTTCGGTTGATACACGGCGTCGCGCGTGGAACGCTGGTGGTGAATCAGCGTACGTCTCAATTGCCTTTCGGCTTTTGGTTCGGTTGATACAAAAGCCAGGAAAGAACAGAAGGATTTAGCGGGGAAGATGTCTCAATTGCCTTTCGGCTTTTGGTTCGGTTGATACTGGTCCAATTACTCACTGTACAACATCATCAAACCTTGTCTCAATTGCCTTTCGGCTTTTGGTTCGGTTGATACGCCGCCATGTCGCTTAGGGTGTTCTCTGCGAACACGGAGTCTCAATTGCCTTTCGGCTTTTGGTTCGGTTGATACTGCCGCGAATGCGAGACGATTCGGAAGCCTTCGTCAGAAGTCTCAATTGCCTTTCGGCTTTTGGTTCGGTTGATACGTCAGGTGGTGTGCAGTGGTGCTTGGCTCTCTTATCCTCGTCTCAATTGCCTTTCGGCTTTTGGTTCGGTTGATACAACTTTCAGCATCTCCAGAGCGTCTATGAACATGCCCGGTCTCAATTGCCTTTCGGCTTTGGGTTCGGTTGATACGCCGCCGACTCCTGTTGCTAAGACTGAAAAGCCGAAGCAAAAGTCTCAATTGCCTTTCGGCTTTTGGTTCGGTTGATACCCAGCTTATTCTGGTCACTCCAGACGAGATCGTTATTCAGTCTCAATTGCCTTTCGGCTTTTGGTTCGGTTGATACACCTCTTTACGCAATCTGGTGCGGAGTACTTGTTGCTGTCTCAATTGCCTTTCGGCTTTGGGTTCGGTTGATACCTCTACAAGGAGCGGGGCGACGAGTTGGTGCCCGCGACGTCTCAATTGCCTTTCGGCTTTGGGTTCGGTTGATACGCTGCAAATGTGGCTCAGGCAATGACTGTAGCACCCATGGTCTCAATTGCCTTTCGGCTTTGGGTTCGGTTGATACAAGTTCACCACAGTGCAACCGATGCTCGGCATGACTGCCGTCTCAATTGCCTTTCGGCTTTGGGTTCGGTTGATACTTTGACCGATGCAGGGAGGTTGTTGGGGGAAGTTCACGAGTCTCAATTGCCTTTCGGCTTTGGGTTCGGTTGATACCATTCGTAGTCGAGGATGGCGTGGTGCTGCTCGACCGCGCGTCTCAATTGCCTTTCGGCTTTGGGTTCGGTTGATACAGCTCGCTGCACAGGGAGAGGAGGAGGCGGCGGCCCTGTCTCAATTGCCTTTCGGCTTTGGGTTCGGTTGATACTCCTGAACGTGAGGGATTAAAGAAAACGCCATATAGAGTTGTCTCAATTGCCTTTCGGCTTTGGGTTCGGTTGATACTGTACCATAATTTGGCCCTGTGTTCAAGGGGGTTTGTAATGTATTTTTGACGGCAGACGGGTTGGCGCGAAGCGGTAAAAATGAAAATCGCAAATAACAGGCTGTTCTACGCGCAAATCGGAAGAGATCGCTTGACGGCAGATGGCCTTTTTCGGGGGTTTTCGTCTGCCGTCAGAAAACGAGCGTGAGCGGGCGTTCGTGGTGGCGACATTCGCCCAAGGTGCGTATGCGCTTTCGCCCAATCAAACCGATGGGGTAGTCGATCACGCAGTCCTCCTCTTCGCATACGTTTTCGGAAAGGCGTGTCCAAAGTGCGGCGAAGTCCCCGTTGGACAAGTCGCACTCAAACACGCTCTTCTCCACGCGGATACCGTAGTCCTCGCATATCCTGGCCACGCGACGAAGGCGTTTGTCCGACGCGATGTCGTACGCTATCAGATGAAGCATGGCGTCTCCTTATGCCGCTCGGTGGAAACGTATAGGTTCTTTGCCCTCTAGCATTCCGATAAAGCGGCATACTTCCCTGTCGATGAGCTGCCGGATCGTGATGTGCCCGCTTTCTGACAAGCTGCGACGTACCATCATCTCGTCAAACGCGCGAAACACGATGCCGCGGCCGTCCGCTGTCAGGTGGAAGCCACCGTCTGCGACAGTCTCGAAATGCCGGTCGGCTAGTATACGCCTATGATTCAGCAGGTTGATCGTCAACCGATCCGCCAGCATCGGCCGGAACGGCTCCATCAAGTCAAGCGCCAGGGCCGGGGACCGGTCAATGCCCTTGTGCATGAATCCTCCGGCCACGTCGAGTCCGTGTGCGCGTATCGCGGCGGTGAACTCGTTTTCAAGCAATGCGTATGCGAACGACATCAAGGCGTTCGCCGGGTTGCGTGGCGGACGCCGCGAACGCCGCTCAAAGGGCGCGTCCTTCGGGAAGAACCGTCCCAGCAACTTGAAGTAACCGTTCGCAGCCGCGCCTTCGATTCCACGCACGGCATCGACCGATTTTGCCATCGTCAGCCCTCCCAGCAATCCCGACAACAAGCGCCATTCAGTTTCGTCCGCCAACGACACATTGCGCTCCGCCGCAATCCGCTGGAGCGAACGGCGGCAATTGGCGATCTTGGCGGCTGCAAGCTGCCGGGCAAGCAGTACGGTGAAATCCCCGTCGTGCATTCGTTCGTATTGAAGGATGCGCCGCCCAGCGTGAAATCCGCCGCCGCCGTCCATCATGCCGCGCCAGTGTCCCCCTGTTGTCAGAAACGAACAGGGAATGCCCTTATCCATCAGTTTTGCTAAGACATGAAACGAGATCGAAGGTTGTCCCGCAACTATGACCCTTTCCACGTCCACGAGCGGTACGCGTTGGAAACCACCGCCACCGGCATGGTCGTGGATCACGATGTGGCTCGACTCCATGTTCACGCTTACGGAACTTCGGTTGATCACAAGTGTCATGGCTGTTCCCTCATTCGTCATCGCTCCAGCCAGGCGGATAGATTCCGCGTTGAGTGTCCTCCGTGCCGTCGAAGTCGCTTCCGCAGTAGGGGCAGCATGAGTTCCCGAAAGCGGCGTCCGACCAGGAGCCGCAGGACTTGCAGCGCTCGAACGTGTTTGCGAATGGGTCGCGGTCGTACTGTGTACGGATGTGCCTGAACAGGTTCATTTCATTTCCTTTCGTTAGACGTTTACGGTCGATTTCAGATGGGATTCCGTCGTCATGCCGATCCTCCTACCGGAAAAACCTGGTGAACGGCAGTACCTTCGTGGCGACACCCAGGATTTTTCCTACGCCGTCGCAGAAGCCGTCGCAGAAGCCCGAGCCGTAACCGCCGCGTGGCGGTTGCGGGACGGAAGGACGGTAACATGTTGCCGGCGGCATTGGCCGGTTGGCACGGGATGGGACGTATTGGTTACGATACGGAGAGTAGTTTGGGTTGTTCATTTTCTTTTTCCTTTCAGGTTGCCTATGCAAAGTTGATGGGGGGCCTCACTTTCCGTTAATGCTCTTCATTAAGAAGTACACAAGGATCGCGCCCAGCCCCGCAGCTCCAACACCTACCGCCATCTTCCCTGCGTCATACCCACGGTCGTATTCGTGCTGCTGAGGCGCATACGGTTGGCAGTCATAACGGCCGGGGTCACAGTTGTAGGAGTTGCTAATCGTTCCGTCTTCGTTGAAGTAGGTCATTTTGTTGTTCCTTTTGGTTTTTGTGTTTTTTGGTTATGCGGCGCGGCTGTGGACCGCGTTCCGCGAAATGCGTCTTGCCCGACGATGGGCGCGGATGTCCTTTTCAAGGCGACGACGCGCGAGCAGGCTGCACGCCGTGATGTCGCTCGCGGACATGTGGTCGTGCGTCACCGCGAACGCGCCATCGCGCACCATCGCGTACTTCCGCGCCAAGCGCCTTTGGCAGTCGCGTGCCTTGCGTTCCATCTTCACGGCGAGCTTCGAGAACTTCACGGCCTTCTTGGCGTCCTTCTCCACGCCGTCGCCAGTTTCGTACGCCCGCGCCATCGCGCGGAATCCATCGGACGAACCCTTGCGCACCGCCCGCCCGAAGCAGTCAAACGCCTTCTTCGCGTCACCCTTCGCCAGCATCGCGCTGCCGAGCGCAAGCACGGCGTCGCGTCCGCAGGGCACGACCGGACGCAGATGCCGTGTCGCCGCGGTCTTCTCGACCGGCTCTTCCGCTTCTTCCTCCTTCTCGACCACTGTTTCAGGTGCCTCATCCTGGCGGATCTCGATTGCATCGGCGAGGCCGTCGATGGAGAGGAAGCGGCGTCCGCAGATTTCAGTCCACGTAAAACGGCGCACCCTGGGCGTGCCGACGATATCGCCGAACACATTGCGGTAGTCGGCGAAAGTATCGTCCGAGACGGTAACTGCACTCGGAATCTGTCGGGCGCACTGGAGGATCACGAGGTCGGCCTCGCCATTCACGAGCGACACCCCGCCATTTTCGACGAGCTGCGCGAGCTCGGTTTTCTTCGCCTCCGACACCTGATTGCACTTGAGAAAGGTGTATGCGCGATGTTCGAGGAAGACGACTGCCTTGAAGCCACGGGATTCAAGTTCCGCATGGATTGTGCGAAGGATGTTCACCGAGTCGTCAGCGCCGAGTTTCCCGATGACATTCGCACCATCCACGAGGAGCGTCGTGCCGGGGGCGATGAGGGTGTAATCCGGCTTACGCTGGATATTGACTGGCTTCGACTTGGCAACGCCGGCCTTCCGTTGCTTTGCCTTCGCGCTGTCGGCCCATTTCGCTTTCGCTGCGTAGCCAAACTTCACCTTCGCATTATCGACGTCCAAGGCGAGCAGAAGCGTGGTCGTCTGCGGATAGAACTTGACTACGGTCACAGGGAGCTCGTCTCCGGGCTTGATGGCGGCAAGTGCCGCCCGGCGCCGTGCGCCCTCGCCCCAGCACTTGGGGGAGATCAACCCCGAGCCCTTCCCGTCCGGCATGACGATGTAGGCACCAGTTTGGTTAACAGCCTTGACGGTTGCCGTGAATTTGGCCCCGACCTTGAACGCGACAGTGTTCATCGGCTTGTTGATCGACTGGTTCATGGATGCTGTGTTCATTTTGTTGTTCCTTTCGTTGTCGCGCCTCAAGAACCATTCTATCGGTCGCGACGGGGCATAGTATAACACGCAAAAATGAACGGTTGCAAGCGATTTTAAGCAATCTTACACTATCAAACAATGTAAAATACAAAAAATGCAATAAAATCAGTCCTCCGACCAATGTCGGAGGGCTGTATTTTTCTTTTTCGTCTTTACACTAAATAATGTTATTTGTCTTTTGGTGATGCCCTGAGTTTAGCTTTGCATATCTTGCCAGAAGCGAACTCAACGTCTATCCATGTTTTACGAAACGTCAAGGCATCAGTAGTACCCCTGAAGCAATTTATTTCATCCCCCGTGCACGGGATCCAGGGATTTTTAACGTCTCGCTCTGCCGCATGTAGCAATTTATCGACAATCGCCCACATCTTCTTGCTAGTTATCTTAAACGATTTGCTTCTTGCTTGAATAGTCTTCCCATCGGCGGCAATAGAAAAAATGGTCTTCTCCGATCCTTCATACATGGTAACCCTCCTCACGTGCAACGATGACCTCCCCCCAGCGCCTTCCCGCTTCTTGCTAAGAGCAGTGTCAAGTTCATGCTCCACGACCTGGATAAGATTCTGATATGTCAGCCCTCTGCCTTCCGAACGACACTTTTTTCTCATCTCTTCCGTCCACCGTCCAATGCGAACAAAAGGCACACTGAACAGATTCACCTTGTCGGCCTCAGAAGGTGTACGCGGATAGTAAAAATCAGGAACCTTTTCGGGTCCAAGAACATGATAGACATTGTCGCCCTTCCTTGCCATGAGGCACATGCAAGTGAAGAAAAGCGCCGTCATCGTCTTGCGGCCTCCGGCAATCAGTCCATGGACAACACATTTGTTCCCTCTGATGACTCCATCCAACACCTCAATCATCGTATCGGCAGCCCGCATGTTCGCTGCATAGGAGGGCAGATCCTTGGCGAAGTCATTGTTTTCGTTGGGGAATATCTTGAAGGACGCTTGGCCGATCTTCATCTTGTCAACGGGCTTGCCCTTAGCCTTGAGATCGGAACAGAGCTGATTCCAAATCTTTGAGTTGTAAACATCCTTGAAGAACTTATCTTTACCCTCCGTAGTTGTCAAAATGACGATTTCATCCGGTACGATGTTCTTCTGCATCGCCAAGGCCCATACCGCCTCGGTCAGCACTGCCGGCGATATTCCCAAGATTGCGACAAGCACGTGCTTTTGCTGCGATTCTTCAGATGGCTCAGCAATAACGGCAGCAGGTTTATTCATCTTTTTCTTTGGCATTTTATACCCCACTTTCTAAGATTTGGTTATGCCGTAGATGGCATCGTCATACGGACGCGACCGCCGCTCTATCCAGCAATTCGATATGCAGCTCGCGACCGCGGCTTGCCAGGCGCTTTGCCTGAAGGCCCTGCAACGGCACGAACACCGCGAGGATCTTGTGCGCGAACTTGCCGCCGAGGCGACGGGCGGATGAGTTAACGTCCTCCAGCACGCGCGAAAGCTTGGCCTTGTCGCCGCCGCGCTTGCACGAGACGTAAAGAAGGTTGACGTTGTCGATGCCGAGGATGTCCTCCTCCATGTCCGTGCTGGACGCAACCCGGCTGCCGGCATCCACCGACCAGCGGAGATCTCGATAGCGTCCCTGCTGCGCGAGATAGCGCATCACGGCGATCTCCCACCAGTTGCCGTTGAAGAACGAGAACGGCCAGCGGGCCTCCTCCGCCGCGCCGAACAGAAGACCGGGCGGGACATTTCCGCGCGACAGGTTGAAGCCCTGGAACTTGGAAAACCATTTAGACGCCGGATAAAAACCATTGGCGCGTCTTTCCAGCAGCCCAGCCGCCACGGCAAGCTCTCCCACGGCGTCGGGAATAGCTAGCCGCCTGGCATACAGATTCTTGTAGTAGGTCTGTGCCTGCTGGAAGCTGCGCGGCTCTTTCTTGAGCAGGTCTGCCACGGCGTCGTGGCACTTCTGCTCTGCGGCAGGGTTGCGCAGAAGGAAATCTGCGAGCGGCGCATAGCCCTTCCATTGTTTACCAGTTGATACACGTTCCACACCGTAGGCCGTGGCGACGCCGTTTACGGTCAGTTGCCGGCTCACCTGTGAAATCGCCGTGCCATTCGGGAAGAGCGTCTTGAAGTCACCGCCGGAGAGGCCGTTGACGAACTCGCCCGTCGCCGTATCGACGTAGACGCTCGGCACCTGCGCGCGCGTCGCGGCCGCGTATGCGCCGATTGACATGAGCTTCGTGCCGCCGGTGAAATTGACCACCGCGTTGTCCGTCTCACGGATTAGCGAAAACACGGCGTCGTTCAATTCGACCATTCCAGGGTGTTCGCCCAGCCTGCGCGTGACGACGGAGGTCTTCACCCAGGCCTGGCCGTAGGCACGCTCGAGCGCAGCCGAGGCACCCTCCATGGCGGGCGTGCAGAGATGGACAATCCGATCCGGCTTGATGGCCATCGCGGCCAGCAGATTCGGCATCGTCTCTTCGCTTACAATCTGAATGAGCGTAGCACTCATCGCATTACTTCCTTTCCTTTTATCGCCTTCAAAAGCGTTTCAAGGCTGCCGCCGGGACGGATCGTGCCCACCCACACGCTGGCCGCCTGCTTGATCACGTACTGGTTGCACCAGATCGCGCGCTGCTTGTTGACGCCCGTGCGACTTGGCACGGGCGAGCACACGAAACCCCAGCCATCCTCGCACGCCTGCGCGATTGCCGGCGGCAATGGATCCCAGATGCCACCTGGGCACACCCACACAAACGGGCGTTTGCCGCGCAGGCACTTGGCGCGCACCTCGCGCTCCTCTGGGCTTGTGAAGGTTGAGATCACGGGGCGCGCATCCCCCCGGGCGCAGTGGCCCGAGGCCACGAGATTACTCCCGCCGCAGTGGGCGGGGGCCCCGAGATTATTGCCGCGCCATTCTCGTGGTCTCGGCCCACTGCGGCCGAGGTCTCGTGGCGCCCCGGCCACAGCGCCGAGGCAGGTTTCACTCGCAACGAATGCCACGAGGCGGCCGCTCAGCAGCTCGGCATTGCCCACGCAATAAGTTGTTACCGCGCCGAAGCGGTCGTGATTCCAGTTTTTCGGGTTGTCGCGGAAATAGCGCCGCACATTCTCAAGCTCTTCGTGGCTTGAAATCAAGTTGTCGTAGAAGCTCGACTGCCACAGCCGAGGGCCGATGTCGATGCTCGTTCCGGCCTTCTTCATCTCAAGGTAAAGGTGATTCGTGTAGCTCTTGAACTTGCCAAGCACGAATGAAAGCCCCACACCCTCAACCTTGACGGCCGCGTGAAAATGATTGGGCATCACCACAAACTCGTCGATGAAAAGCCCTGGCGTATGCGCGGGGTGCGAGAGCCACGCCTCGTGCACGGCCCGCCCCAGCGCGTTCAGCTCGCATTCCTCGCCCACAATCGCCCCGAACACGCTCTTGTTGTGCGCGACCTGAATGGTGACGGAAAACCATCCCCGTTCATAGTCGATGTTCGGATTGCGCAGCGGGTTGGACATATAAGACGTGAATTATGAATCAACGCGAGGTTTTAGTGTGTTTGCGCAATTGTGACTAGATGTCGAAACTTCTAAGATTAGGATCTTTTTTCATGGCCTCGTAAAGGGACAAGTCAACAGCCGACTCCCTCCCATCAATTTTAACCATGTCACCAAGTGGCCATTTGTAGGCCTCGGCAAACAAAACCAAACCAATCCATTTGTCATCCGATATTCGAAACGGACGCAACAGAACTGGAGACGCAAAGCGGGTGTCATCAACCGTATTCCAGGTATTGCATATCCCGCTTGAATATTTCTGTATGATTGGCAACCCAAGTGCTGGGCGAACAGTCTTTTCTGGAGCCTCGTCCAACTGCAGACCAATGTCATGGTCCCCTTTTGCAAAATCTTTTCCAGGACCAGTGTTTCTTGCATTACTGGGGCCGAATGATCGCCAAGATTTATACCAATCTGAAAGTGCGACAATGGTTTCGTCTGAGGATTTCCGTTCGTTAGGAAGCTTACAAATCAGTAACCTTTTCTCACTAACGGCAAAGTAACTGAAAGCCTCGTTCAATGGCATGGGAAGATCCTTATTGAACGCGATGGCCCCCATGCATCTTCTTGAACGTGCTCCTAACGCTCCTAAGGCTCCCCAAATCGTTATCAAGGACAAAAACTTCTGAAACTCCCCAGCGTTTCCCCGCCACACAATTCTGATGGAAAAAGCATTCTTCTGCGGGAGGAAATACCCCTTGCTCCGAGAATCTCTCTCATTTGTATCTGGCCTCAGCGGGAAAAGGAAATATCCCTTACTTTCTGCTTCATGGTCAGGCCGGATGCCGGTCTTCTTTGTCCGAGCAACATATTTTCCATTGTTATTGCGTTCCCAATCGTCAATTCCAAGATCTACAGAATTACCAATATGCGACTCAGCAGGAGATCGAAGCACTTGAATTGAAAACAAGCTTTTAACTGGCGAACGCCCTGCTGCGCCGCCAAAAAGAGCAGTCTCCTGATCCCGTATGCTTCTGTTTGAATCCTTGAATCCACCCAATAGTCGAAACCACCAGCGAAGCTGGCCCCTGACGGATGATGCGCGGATTTCTGGATTACCATCTTGTTCCGCTCCATCGGCAATCATTAACGAAAGGATGTCGAATGAAAGTTCAATCGTCTTCATACCGCTCTCCAAACTCCTTGAACATTCTGTTAATACCGTCTTGCCACTCACCACCTATTTTAATCTTGTATCGACTTAAGAACTGGCAGAAAGCACGTTTCCGCTCGTCCGTGTCAATAATGATCTTTCCCTTCTTGTAGTCTTTTTTCAATGCTTCTGTACGTGGTTTTCCTTCTTTCAAATAAGTATCGCCAAGGTCTTTCAGAAAAGACTCGTCAATGGAGATGTCAGTCTTATCCTCAGGAATGTCAAACCACCCGTATCCGGCAGCTGTCTTAGCGCCGATACCGTTAATCGACAATCCCGCTTTCAACCATTTTACGGCTAAATTGAAATTCTCGTCTGAAAGATTTTTAAGACGAAGAACTCGAAAACAAAATTCCGTACCAGCCTTTACAGTTGGGAAATAACAAAGATTTGGGTTCTCATTGTCGAGTGCCGCATCAATATTACCCGCATAGTATTTCCGATGGTGCACATTGAGGATGTCAATTTCCGTCTCAGCCCTGCCCGTTGGAAACGCCTCAAAGAAGCAAACCTTCCCTGTTTTTTTAACTTCCTTGCCAATAGCCTTTCCCAAATACATGTCAAGGCAGTCGTCATTTGTCGGATAACCGAATATCTCTGCTATTGCCAGTGCTTTTCTTCCTTTTTCCGTGTCATCTTCCTCGTCATTCCAATCACACCATCCCGCATGTCTGGCAATACCCTTGATTGCTGACCCTGGAATAAAAGGAAATCCAAAATTACGGTGTAGACAAAGCCCCGCATTTTCAAGTACTCCGCCTGCCGAGTTTACGATGAGGCGAGCCCCAAGTCTAGCCTTGAAAACCTTGCACCGCGCCTCATCGCCGAAATCTTCGCGCCAAGCATTGTCCGGAAGCTGGTATTGGTTGATATTGTTAACGATTAGGCTGATTTCACCCTTTTTAGCATCGTCCTCATCAACCCCTTTTTGGGAAATGTTGGCAAATTTCGTAATCCGCAGCGATGGTGACTGAATCGCAAAATTGGCACAGATTGATTGCAACCTAGTCCTGTACATCTGTAGTCTCCCCTGTTTTCTCGTCTGGCTTGGCGAATCGGCGTAAATAGTTGAGATAGCGGAGTGCTTCGTCCGTTACCATGCGAAGGACCTGAGCGGGATTGCTAGGATTATTGCAAAGCCCCATAAGAAAATCTCTCAAATTTCCATTACAGTGTCCTTTATCTTTTTTTGTTTCCCGCAGGTCTTTCATCACAGAAAGGAATGTATTGGCGTATCCACATCCTTCAAAAGGGTCCGTCTTTCCCTCTTTGTCCTTCTTTGGTTTCGTGTTGCGATAGTAACCATCGTCAACGTCTACTTTGAACTTTGCATCGTTGACGCTCTCAATTGCAAATGCAAGAGCAGCGAGGAATCCATTCTGGACAATCATTGCTGGAACCTTCTTGGCGACTGCCCGACCACCTTCGCTTCCAGTACCAATCTTTTCTGCTGCGTCCAGAGCAATCTTCGCGCGAATCTGTTCAAGGTTACGTCCGTTCATCCCTGTACCTCCTTCACTTCATTACAACACTGCACCAGCCAAGGCCGGTCGTCATATCTGCGCCAAACTGGAGTAGATTTTTTTCGGCTTCGAGTTTCGCGCTAAGCTTTTCAAAGTCATTGGAGCTGCGCGAGTTGAATACTGCATAGAACATCGTCTCGCTCGGAACATTCTCCTGACTGAACAGAGCCCCATTGGCAACAACACCTGATGCGTCGTCGATGCGGTTATGATTCGCGATTTCGCAGGCGTTCTCGGCGAAATAGGCGAAAAGTTCGTCGCTGACAATTGAGAGACGGTTCTGAATCTCATCCTTCCATGTAGGCTCATCGGAAAGATTTTTGAACTCGTCTATAATGTCTTGCGGAACCGTTTCATCAGAGGCAAGCGGGTACTCTTCAAAAACAACATTGCCGTCAATTTTGAGGCACTGTGGAGCCACTGCGCTGTCGTTCGTGACATCGACTGCCGAAAGGGACTTGTGCGCATCGGCTGCAAACCGCTTCAACGCAAGAGGACAGGTGATCCATGCGAAGCAATGCTTGGCACTTCTCACAGGAAACGCCAAAAGCTTCCCCTCACCAATCAAAAGCGAACCGGCGTGTGCAACATCTGCGGATTCCGCCCCCAACAATTTGACACCATCCTTATCATCGCGCTTGGGATTTTGTGGATCACTCCAATCAAGCCACAGATCCGCGAGCACGCCCTTGATGGCGCTGCCGGGGATGACAGGAAAGCGCGTGTGGCGCTCGCGCGCGACCGGCTGGTCGACCGCGCCGACGGAGGAACCGCAGCCCACATGCAACGGGGTGCGGGTGAATATGGTCATGAGTTTCGTGTTCATTGTTTTTCCTTTTTCTGTTGCCAATTGTTACTTTTTTAAACCTTAAATGCCACTGGTGCAGGAACGTAAGAGCACACACCGAGGCCAAATCCTTTTTCGCCCAAATCGGACAGTGGCTTCAAGTTGAGCGCTTCAACAAGCTTCGACGCTTCGTCTGTCGTATTGCATTTAAAGACGTATGACGACCCTGCGGGTACAGCCAACTCAGTCGGCTTCTCTTGTCCAAGGGAGTCGTAGCCTGAAAACGCAATGGCCTTGCCGATGCATGCCGCGATCAACGTTGCCGTATCAAACGGTTTGCACTCTTCCTTCATGCGCGCACGGTAGGTCGCGCGCGACTCACCAAGACGTCGCAGTACCTTACTCATGGGAATCATCACTTTCCCCGTGTAAGTTCCTTTCTCGGACTTCTCTAGCCAGTTTGGATACCATCCCCCCACGAACAATGCAGGAGTCAGAAGCGTCCAGCGGACAAAGCAGCTCGGCTCTCCGTGAGGAAGGGTCGCCAGCTTTTCGCGCAGGTCAATGTCCGTATCCATGAACCGGACCAATCCGCCTTGTCCGCCGAAACGTACCATGTGACCTGAAAGATTTTCCGACAGCTCAGTTTCAATTTCGCAGAGCATACGAACGTCTTTGCATAAACGCAAGTATTCAGCTTCGTACTGTCCACTCTCATATCGGTTTTCAATCCGGCGCGACGCGCCTGTCGCAGGATCAAGCGTCGTCCCGACACGTGGCTCAACGCCGTAAAGCTTCTTGTCAACATTCTCCGGCTCGTCCGGCTCCTTCTCTCCTTTCCCCTTCCCGACTTCGCCCTTGAGGTAACGCTCATAATCCTTGCAGTTGATCCAGCGGGGATACGACTTCTTCTCAACAACGCGATCGGCGAATCCGGCCTGAAGCGGTTTAGCAATGTCCGTCACGCCGATGCCGTCGTCGAATTTGATTAATGCCATGTCCCAGTCAAGCGGCATCGGCAAATAGATTTCTCCGTGTAACATAGGGAATGGACCCATCACATGCAGATCAGTGACTCTGCCGTACCAATCGCTTTCCGGCGCATTTGGATTCCTCAAAAGCTCGTGGATTGCGGCGCTGAAAAGCTGGTCGGGACGCGGCCAGTTTGCGCCATGTCCGACATTGAAGACATCTTTTTTACGATCCTTGTCGACATCCATCGGACGCCCATCCCGGAAGAACAGCACGTCGCGTGGTTCAAGTTCAAAGCATTTCTTTCCCATTTTCATGTCTCCTATCAGTCACGCGGACGATTGATGAACGACTCGCACAGGAACAACCCCAGGAAGTCCTCAGGGTGTTCCGCGAGCGTCTTGTCCTTGTTAAGGTAAGCATTTATGTCCGCATCCTTCAGTACACCTTTAGCCTTCTCTGTTTGCATGAGCGAATGTAGCGTCTCTGCACACATGACTCCTTTTAGCGCCGCCCAGTCCGCAAGCAACTTCCCGTCCTTACCACGTCGGCCGAGTTCGTATGGTTCCAAGAAACCCGCTAGTTTATAGGCGAAGCCCGCCAGCCGTTCTTTACTATTGGTCAACTTGTCGTATATCTCAAGAGCAGGCGCTCTTTCCAGCATTTCCGTTTTCCACTTACATCCCCAATGTAGGATTTCTCCAGAACGTTTCAAAACGCTCACCGCAAGGGCGTCGCGTCCGTAAACATGCTTGGCACGGCTTTCTGCTAGACGCGCCTCCTGAATGATGTCCTGAAGCGGTTCTTTGGCAGAGCCTATGGCAACACCCACCGATGCGGTAACCTTACGTTCGCCTTTCTCATTTAGTTTTTCCACAAAACTCTCCGCCAACTTCTCGGCAATTCCAAACGCCTTTTCCGCCTTAACAACAGCTAGCACGTCATCCCCGCCGGCATAGACGCGAACCCCTTCTTCATCGCCTATTGTCACACTTGCTGCATATTTAGCTAGCTTACAGCTGAAAGCTCGATGCTCATCTTTGCCCTTGAAATTGGACAGCTTTTCGCCCATGTGGTCGCCGTCTAGGGCTATGACGGCAATATATTTGCCCAAATCGGGCACTTTTAGCTGCTCTGCACGATGCTTCTTGATAAGATTCATCGCGCCGCGGCCACTGTTCTTGTTGCCGGCACGATTGCTAACAACGTCCAGCGCTACTTCCTTGCCAGAAAGGAAATCCTTCACCAATCCGTAGTCTTCCTCGGGCCACGCCGCAAACGTTCTAACATTACGGCGCATGGCCATCAGCTTCCCAATGGCCTTGTAATCTGCGCCCATGTTACCGGTCGGGTTCTTGAGAATCGCCCATGAAGTCTGTAAGAACGCCTCAACCTGGCTGTCAAACGCAGCAAGGCGATCATCCGATATCTTCTTCCTTGTCTCTGCGGCTATTCTCTTCAATTCATCACGCGCCGCGGCTACCGCCATCTCCGCGTATTTCTCGCCTTCTCCCCGAGGAACGCCCACAAGGAAACGATTGGGTATCCTGCTCAATTCGTCAGCTTTTACGGCAGGGAAAATCGCTGCGTCCCAATACTCAGGAATTTCCTTGAGGGCTGCTGCCGTAATGGTGGAAAGCAATTCCGAACCAGCCTTTAAGTCTCCTGGCGTTTCGGCCTGCGCGATGAACTCCTGTACCGGTCCCAGCTGGAACAGGAGGAGTTCCTTGTCCTTGTATTCACCTTCTACCATCAGTTATCCTTTCTCATTTAGATTGCCATGTAAGCTTCAGGACGTGCCAGCCCGCGATCTGCTCCGGCGTGACCTCCGCGCCGATTGCCGGACGAAATCCCTCCGGATAGTCCGGGGACAGGAGCCAGCAGGTGTCGAACTCGTCGCCGTCCAGCATCGGACGGCTCCCGGAGGAGAGCGTCACGGCGGGACGCTCCGTACGCGGCCGGAGCGAGACGCCTAGCACGCCCTCCGCCGCCGCGCGCGTGTTTTCGTGGCCCCAGAACGACGCCACCTCCGCACCCGCAAGCGCCTCCTTCAGCGCCGCAAGCGGCTTGCTCTCCACCTCTAGCCGTTCGCAACGCACCAAGCTGAACGGAAAGGAGTTCCCAATCAGGAGCCTCGATTTTGTACCTTGTTTCTGCATCGGCGCGCATTGTATCAAACCTCAGTCATTGCATTCTGCTTTCGGATATCCGCGGACATCTTGAAGGAACTGGTCGCCGACTACTTTCAATTTTCCACGAGGGAAAGCCTCTACATGTCTCCCTCGCTTTGAAACAAGCCTTGCAACTATCTGCTTTTCAAGTCCATGCTTCTCTAGCGACTTCCGCAATTCATACGAAAGACGAGGCACAATTTCAAAAACAGGCTTGTGTCCTTCACCATCCTCTTGTACGCGAGGTGAATCCCTGAAATTAGAAAACCACTTCGGAGCGACTTTTTCGTCGCGAAGCGTAAACTCTGCCATGTTCAGTAGCGTTTCATATTGCCGCTCCTGATTGTGCTCGCCTTTGGCTATCAGCAACATAAGCGCAAAACATGTATCGCTAAGCTCGCATGCCTTGCCGTCTATTTTCAGGACTCCGCGAGAAGCATCCACAACAAACATTGGCAATGGGAGATTCGCAGGAGGAGCTACCCCCTGCACTTTCGAAATGAGCGTCCTATAGGACGGCGGAATCGTCTTGAACTTCTCCTGATACCAGCCGCGCATGCGCACAAAGGGCACTTCGAAGAGCTCGATGCCAATCTTCGTTGATGAGACCTCTTTGCCCGTCGGCTTTCCGCGGAAGAGCACCTGGTGCGTCATGCCCCTCTGCGGGAAGAAGAACGGCGGATACATGCCGCATTCATATTCCGGCGGGATCAGTACATGATACACCTTGTCCTGTTCGCGGCCGAGGAGCGTCATGCACGAGAAGAGAAGCGCGCTCATGGTTTTGCGCCCGCCGGCGATTGAACACAGGACCGTCGTGTCAGGTGCCCCTGAGTACTTGCGCAGCTCGCCGAGCATGAAGTCGGCCGCGCGCAGGTTGTCCGCGCCCGTGCGCAGGTCGTCCGCCTCGTTCCCCTGCTCATCGGGCATGACACGGATGTAGGTGTCGCCGAATATGAGCTTGCCGTCGATCACGATCTTCTCCTTGCGCAATGCGTCCTTCAGCTTTTCCCACACGCAGGATTCTCCAGAAAGAATTGCTTGCGTCAAATCATGCTTTCCCGTCTTTGTCGTAATCACCACGATATCATCGGGGACGACTGGTTGTTCCTGGTGCGCAAGCGCCCAGACCGTTTCCGTTAGTACCGCAGGAGACGTGCCCATGCCCACAAGAAGAATAGTTCGATTTGTCGATACGGATTTCATTGCCGCCGCCTTTCTTTAAAACTACAAACGCTGACTTCTTTATGCCGCGATTTGCGCCGGACGATTTCGTTCGGCTGATATACGACTATCTGTTCTTCGGCGGCATGCATAATTGGTTCCTTGAACGAAAGTAGTATACCAAAAATTGGCGGAGTTGCGGTAGCGATTCTCCGTGGATTTTCCCCGTCACAGGTTCCCCGTAAGGACGTGTTTCAGCCTTCCACTGGCGATTTCGGCAAGGTGGCGTACGACGGCAACGGGCGTAGGTTGGGCGTCGGACATCCTGAAACGCGGAAAGAACCGCGTGACGTGCAGGGGAATGTCCGGAGAAACGGACGCCACAAAAGCCGCAATCGCGTCGATGTCGCCTTCCGTGTCATTTCGCCCCGGCACGACGAGCGTCGTCACCTCCACATGGCATCCGGCGGCGTGGAGCGTCCTGATCGTGCGGCACACCGCCGCGAAGTCGCCGCCGACCCAATCGTAGTATTCCTGCGACGGTCCCTTGAGGTCGATGTTCGCGGCGTCGATGAGCGGCGCAAGCTCATCAACGACAGCAGCCTCCGCGCATCCGTTTGAGACAAGCACGTTGAGCATCCCGCGAGCATGGACCTCACGCGCGCAGTCGCGCACGAACTCCCACCCCACCAACGGCTCGTTGTAGGTGTAGGCAAGTCCAAGGTTGCCGCGTTCGCGTTTTATCTTAAGCGCAATGTCGGCGAGTTCAACCGGCGTGGCGACCTGGCATGGTACGCCGTCCTCGCCGCACTGCGATATAGAGTCGTTCTGGCAGAACGGACACCTGAGGTTGCACCCGAAGCTGCCCACGGAAAGCACTTTTTCGCCTGGATGGAAAAACGCGATCGGCTTCTTCTCGATGGGATCGAGCGCGAGCGAAGTGATCTTGCCATAGTTCGCCGCAACCACGCGTCCGTTCTCCGCCTTCCGCGCACGACAGGAACCGAACGCGCCCTCGGCGAGCGTGCAATGCCGCGGACAGGTCCCGCAAACCGCCATTTGTTTCTTGTCGCTCATCTTTCATCCTCCGAGCGAATATTATACCAAACCCGCTTGCCGCCGCTGACTGGGAATGTCGATTGACGATTTTCAAATTTGCCCCCTTGACGGGCACGAAGGATTTTGGCATACTATACACCCGTCACGCACCCGTGGTGAAATTGGCATACACGCTAGATTCAGGTTCTAGTGCCGCAAGGTGTGTGGGTTCAAATCCCACCGGGTGCACCAAGGCTGGCCCCTTCGTCTATCGGCTAGGACATCAGGTTCTCATCCTGAGAAGAGGAGTTCGACTCTCCTAGGGGCTGCCAATTCGAGAGGCTTGAGTCAACATGCGGACATTTGGCAAAATCATCAAATACTCACTTTTCTGCCTCTTGGGCCTTCTTATTCTCGCTATTGCCGCCTTCCTCATCTTTGAACAGCCAGTTCCCGATTCCCTGCTGCGTCGAATCACTCAGTCTCTTTCCAACGCCAACTATCTCGTGCGGGCGAACTCTGCCTCGTTCCGTTTCTCGCGGGGACTGAAGATCAACAACCTCCGCGTCCTAGACCGTAGGAAGCCCGCATCGCAACCCATAATTTCTGCTTCCTGCGTGGACCTCGCGCTCAACTTGCGCCGCATCCCGTGGCCGAAAAGCACGCTGATCAGGTCCGTCACCGTCACCGACCTCAGGTATCCACGCCTCCCGGACAGCTACTACATCCCAGATTCCATTGAATTCCCCGGCCGTCCTGATTTCCAGGAGCAGGACGAACCGCTGGAACTCGACCTGCCCACCCTCCAGCCCTTCAAACTTACGCTCGTCCGTCCTGAAGTCCTGGGCGTGACGCCTAGGAAAGTCGCTGCGGAGTCCGTCTCCGTCACGCCGGAAGGCATCCGCGTAGACGGCATCCGCCTAGATTGGCCGGACGCCGATGTACAGATGTCTTTGGACGGCGTGTTCGAGCTCAACCTCGAGACGCAGCGCGTAGAGGGAGAAGTCCACGGCCTCGCCCGCCAGCACCACATCCGCCCGATGCTCGTGGCACTCGACATCACCAACTCCTACGCCTTCATCGACAGCTTCACGCGCGTGGAGAAGCCCGTGGAAGCCTCATGCGCGTTTGACGTCAACCTCCGCAACAACGACCTCCACATCCATCTCGACCTAGCACCAGAAGGAGGATACTACAACCGCGTGCCCCTTGAGAACGCACGCGGACCCGTAGACGTCCGCGTGTTCGTGCGCGACACTTACCAGAACGCCCGAATCACCGTCGGACCGCTCGTCGCAAACCTTGCGGACGGCAGCCGCATGTCCGGAACCATCATTTACGAGAACACCAACGACGTCGGATACGTGGACTTCCTCGACGTGCGATCCAACACGTCGCTCTCAAACGCCCTCGCCGTCGCCGACGTGATGAACGACGGCACGCTCGACTGCCTCGTGCCCGCCACGCCCCCCGCCATAAGGCTCCATGGCAGACTCGCCGTCGATCCCGCGCACGCCGACATGAACAACCTTTCCGGGGAGCTCAGGTTCACCCGCGGTTCCATCTTCACCGTCCCGCTGCGCGACGCCTCCGCCCAATTCTCCCTTCGCGGTACAGATGTTTCTTTCTCAGATGCGCGCGCAACGGCAGAGCTCGGCGGCGACATAGCCGGAAGCGCCACGATTTCCATCCCCGATTTCCAGCAGGAGAGGGCGTCTTTCCGCGTGGAGGTGTCGGGCAAGGACATCGCCCGTGCCAATTTGGCGGACATATTCAAGCTCAAGCGCGACGACAAGCATGGGATGTTGAAAGGAGATGTCTGTCTCTCCGGCCCCCTCTCGACCAACCTAACCAGCCAACTCAACGGCAACGGTCTGGTCTCCTGCACGGACGAGCGTCTTGAACAGATGCCCTTCTTCTACGGTGCCACTGAATTCTTCGCAAAGCACGTTCCGGGCGTCAAATCGCTCGTCAACCTCTCAGACGCCTCCCTCGGCTTCACGATCACAAACGGCACGCTCTACGCAACCAACGCCATAGTGTCAAGCGACGTTCTGACCATATCCGCAACCGGAACATACGACATCCCCAAGGACGACCTTGCGTTCACCGGCAACATCACGCTGAAGGACAACAAGAACTTCCTCATGCAGCTTGCCACTTCTCCCATCCGCTGGACCGGCGGCAAGATATTCGGTTTCCGCATCAAAGGGAAAATCGACGATCCCTCATGGGCCTACGAACAGAACATAATTCCCAGCTCCGACGATATAATTTCGCGCTCAAAGGACCTCATCTCCCTGCCGACGAAAATCATCTCACCCCAGAAGAAATGAACACCGTCACCCTCGACCTAGAACACGCCCACCAGCCCGGCACCACGGTGATGGGGATTGACGAGGCGGGACGCGGCCCACTTGCAGGTCCTGTGTTCGCCGCCGCAGTCTCCGTGCCGCTAGACGTGGCAGATTCCTTGCTGGCCGGACCGTGGGCAGCCATCAACGACTCGAAGAAGCTCTCGGAGAAAAAACGCGACTCGCTCGCGAAAATCATCAAGTTCACGCCTTCATGCACATGGGCCGTCGCCTCAGCCTCCGCCCTCGAGATCGACCAGCTGAACATCCTCCGCGCCACCCACCTCGCCATGCGCCGTGCCGCCCTCGCCCTCGCAGAAGCCCTCGCCGGCCCGAACTTCGAGCCGCAAACCACGAATCACGAGCCACGAACCACGCCTTTCGCCATTCTTGTTGACGGGTTGGCCGTGCCCTCGCTGCCCTTCCCCTCGCAGAACGTGGTGAAAGGCGACGCAAAATCGCTTTTCATCGCGGCAGCGTCAATCCTCGCCAAAACCTCCCGCGACGCCTACTGCGTCGAAATGGATGCGAAATACCCCGGCTACGGCTTCGCCGTCCACAAGGGCTATCCAACGGCCGCTCACTTCGAGGCGCTCAACCGCCTCGGTCCATGTCCCGAGCACCGACAGAGCTTCGGGCCCGTTGCCGAGGCGATATTCTTCCGTGGCGGCCGGTGATTACTTGATCGGCCCCCAGCGGTGACTGAAGAAGGGCCAGAACACGCCGCCCGCGATACCGCAGAGGTTGCGCGCGGGGACAGGCCCCCAGTAGCGGCTGTCGTAGCTCGACGGCGAGTTGTCGCCGCAGGCATAGTATTCGTCCGGCCCCAGCTTCACTTCGTCGCCTTCGACAAAGATCGTACGCCCCGGCACGTTGTACCGCGCGTCGCCGTTAGGACGGTATCCCGCAAACGGATACGCCTTCTCGTGCCACTTCTCGTGGTTCTGTATCTGGCGGATGCGAAGCGGCTCCATGGGCTGCTTGCCGTCAACAAGCAAATGTCCGCCCTTGATCGTCAGCGTCTCGCCGGGAGTGCCGGTCATGCGCTTGATGTAGTGCGTACCCTGCTGAAGCCCCTCGATGCCCGTGGTGGAGAAGATCATCACGTCGCCTCGACGCGGATGGCGGAAGTTCCACAGCCACCGGTTCACGAAAAGGAAGTCGCCCGTCACGACGAGTCCGCTCCACAACAGCTGTCCAGCCTCCACGCGGTCGCCCGGACGCAGCCCGTTAGGCAGCGCGTAACCCTGCCGGCGGTACGGCCCGTCGCCCGTCTCGAACGGATGGAGCACGTCCGTTGGCACGAGCATCGAGCCGCTCGTCTTGCCCATCGCGTCCACCACGCGCATGTCGTAGTGTCCTGTGTTCGTGGGCTGGAACGCGAGGATACCCGAAAACGGCGCCTTGAAGCACTCGTACATCTTGCCGGTCATGAGCCACTTGCCCCACTTGAGGGGCGTAGTGTCCCATGCACCAACCTGTTCGGGCGCGATAGTCTCGGAGTGGTTGCCGTAAAGCGTGGGCTGCATCGACCCCGTGGGGATGTTGAAAGGCTCGTAGAAGTACGCGCGGAACGCCATCGCCACCGAAATGGAGACGACGAGGATGTCCAGCCACTCGCGGCATCCCTGGAAGCTCTTCGGCGGATCAAGCGTGCCGAGGAGCTCCGCGCACTTTTCCCCGTTGCCTGCGGCAAGGGCCAAGCGCAGTTCGGCCATCTGCTCGTTCGACGCGCCGAATTCGGGAAGGTCCTCGTGTGCGTAGATGAATTCACGCGCGGCCTTGAGAACTACCTTCTGCTGTTTCTTCTCGCGCGCGGCTTTCGTAAAGGGCAAGGTAAACATGTGGAGGGTTCCGTTTGCCTAGAGACCGAGCATAGCCACAACGTCAGCCTTGGGCACGAAGCCCACGGACGTCTTCGCCACCTCACCCTTACGGAAGAGGAGCAGTGCGGGAATGCTCGTGATGCCGTAGCTCGCGGCAATCTCCGGCGCGTTGTCCACGTTCACCTTGCCCACCTTCACGCGGCCCGCGTACTCCTCCGCGATCTCCGCGACGGTCGGCGCGAGCATCTTGCACGGACCGCACCACGTGGCCCAGAAGTCAACCAGCACGGGAAGCTCCGACTGGAGCACCTCGGCGGCGAAGTTTTCGTTCGTAAGTTCGATTTCCATTTCTTTCTTCTTTCCTTAGAGGCTTTTGTAGTAGAGGAGACAGTGGCAGAATCCCTCGAATTTCGGATCCTTGATCTGGTCGCGGAACTCCTGGCATACGCATTTCGTCTCGGGCGTGCGCCGGAGGCGGCACGGACAGTACCCACCCGTGCGCTTGAGGCCTTCCTGGACGGTCTTCACGACCTCCTCGTCTGGATTGAGCGTCACTTTCATCGTCGTTCTCCTTTAGCCGAGATACACGCCGCCCTTCTCGAGGGCTTGGCGCAGAGTTGAATAGGGCAGCGCACGCGGCGTGACGCCCGCCTGCGCGGCGAGCGCGGCCGCCGTACCGGCGGCCTGGCCGGTCACGAAGCACGGACAAATGAGCCGGAACGTGTCGATCGTGTCGCCCGTCCCGAGGCAACGTCCCGCACAGAGGAGGTTATCCACCTTCTTCGGCACGAGCTGGCGATACGGCACGGGGAACGCCGCATGGCGGCCGTCCGCGCCGAGCCAGCCGACCACGTCGTCCGGCTTGTAGTCACCGCGCAGCACGGCGCGGCTCACCACGAACTCGGCGTCGACGAGACGAGACGCGCGTGGGCCGATCTGCGAACACGTGTTAGCGATGAACACCTGTTCCCAGCCCGGTTCCTGGCGCATCTTCGCCACATGCTCCCACCAGCGCTTGCGGAAGTCGATCTCCGCCGCCGTGAGGTCGCGCACGTCGAGTCCGTTGCCCTTCGGCCCAATGCCGAGGTTGCCCCACCATGCGGATTTGTTGGCCTCGTTCGAGCGTGTGGGCCATCTGCCGGGCTTGCCCTTCGGCGGTTTCTTCGCCGTGATGCGGTCCATGTTCGCAAGGCGCACCTCGTGCCCGATGCCGTGGGTGATCTGCCTGTAGTCGCCGCCCGCCTGGAAGAGGACGTCCGCGTCGCCCGTGCAGTCCACCACCTGCTTCGCGAGAATCGCCTGACGTCCCTGCTTCGACTCGAATACGATGCCCAGCACCTTGTTGCCGTCCTGAATCGTGTCGACGCCCCAGCAGTGGAAGAACATGTCGATCTTCTCCTCGGCGACCATCTTGTCCATGAGGTACTTCGCGCCCTCGGGATCGACCGTCGGCTGCCAGTGGCGGTTCGGCGGCACGGGGCCGGTACACACCCAGTCGCCGAGCGCGCGGGCGCGCTTGGCGAATTCCTCGACGATGCCCTTCGTCACGAGGCGGAAATTCTTGCCCTCGCGCGCGCTCGTGCAGAGCATGATGAGCACCATGCCGTTCGTGAATAGGCCGCCCAACGACCCGTAGCGCTCCACGAGTGCCACCTTGGCACCCGTGCGCGCGGCGGCGACAGCAGCGGCGAAGCCCGCAGAACCACCACCCACGACCACGACGTCCGTCGTGTGGAAGATCGGGATCTCGCGCGCAGGCTGGAGGATCTTGCCGTCCTTCAGCACGCAGCTCGGTCCGTCCGTCATCGTGTGCTCGATCGGGAAGATGTTCTTGCCGAACACCACGTTGTCCGGATCGCCGCAGCTTCCGGCCGGCAGGGCGTGTTTCGCCTTGACGGCCTGGTCGCCCAGTGCGGCACCGCCCGCCAGGGCCGCGCCGCCGAGTCCCAGCCTCTTCAAAAACTCGCGCTTTGTGATCTGCATCTCATTTCTCCTGTTTGGTCATCTTCATGCACCTGTCGCCTTCCGTTCACTATTCTACCAAATCGTCCCAGACGGCGCAAGGATGGTCCGCGCAACGGCGGCTCTGTCAGTCAAGGTTGATGACCGAGAGCGTGTGGAACTTGTCGTTCTTCCGGTTCGTGAGGCCGGGGAAGGTCATGTCGAAGTTCGCAATGATGAGCTTACGACGGTCCTTCTTGTCCTTCCAAATCATCGGTTCACAGGGCTGGTCGAGGAGACCGTGCGCACCGGAGTCGTCACCATTACGCCAGAGTTCACCGAATCCGCACTCGCCTTTCTGCTCCTTGGCGATGTCCCAGGTGTGGAGCGCGTTGAGGCAGCTGTCGCTCATGATGATGCGGTTGGCTACCTCGTCATAACAGATGCCGTCGCAGCACGGGAAGCGCTTCGGATCCTCGAAGATGAGTTTTGCGGGCTCGTATGAGCCGTCGGCCTTGCGCTTTGCCGTATAGAAGCGGCCGGAGCCGAACGTGCCGAAGTAGAGGTGCCCTTCCTTCGTAATTGCAAGTCCGTCCGCGCCGGAGTCGTCCTTGCGCTCAAGGGGCTTAGTCTCCGTGGCGCAGAGAAAGTAGGGGTCCTTCATGTAATCCTTCTTGGGGAGGAGCGAGACTTTCTTGTCCTTGCACGCCGCAAGCGGAATGCGGTATACTCCGCCCACGCCGATACCGTCCTCGCGGCCAAGGTCGAAGTAGGTGTCGGTAATGAACATGTCGCCCTTATAGAAGCGGATTGCGTTCGCGAGCTTCACGTTGTCCACGGCCGTCTCGATGCGCAGAACCTCGCCCTTCTTGTCGAGGACCACGCGCATCACGCGGCTCGCGTAGTCCTTGGAGTCGAAATACTGGTTGTCGCAGTAGTAGAGGTTACCGTCCTCCTCGCAGAACTCAAGCCCCATGGGACGCCCGAAACCGGTCTTGGGCGAGCGGAGTCCGGCGCACAGGACGCTCCAGCGTCCGCTCTTGAAGTCGCGCTTCACGATGACGCCAGGGTATTCGGGGTTCACGAGGTTCGGCGCGGAGTGGTAGATGTTGCCCTTCGGGTCTTTTGTGAGTCCATCGGGGACGTTCACGATGTCGCCGAAGCGCTTGAAGAGCTTTGGACGATACCGCTCGTCACCCCAGGTCTCCGTCTTCGCAGAGAGGTCTCCCGCCACAATGGCGGCCGTTACAGCGCACAGAGCGCACTTTCCAAACATTGCTTTCATTCTTTTTCCTTTTTTTGGGATTGTGGTTATTATACCATATACTACCCCGCCCGCAACTGCATCGACGAGAAAAGTGCGTCTATAGCGCGCTACAGTCTATAGCGCGACGGCGTTGACCACGTCGGCGCGGCGGGAGGCGGGCGTGACGACAAGATCCTTCAGCTCGCCGTTCTCCACGCGGCCCTCGACGGTGGTGTTGCCGGGGGCGTTGAGCTTGAAGTCGCAGTTCCACTCCTTCGGCCACGCGGGCAGGATGAATATCTTGTCGCCCTCGTACTGCAGGAGCATCGACTGGATCGTGTTCTGGAACACACCGCCCTCGTCCTGGTCGGGACGCCAGTTGTAGTTCGGACCCCAGTACGCCGGCCAGCGGTATTCAGAGGGCCTGTACGCGCGCTCGGCGATGTTCTCCTCGTTGCAGGCGATCGTCCGTCCGAGCGTGGGCGTGTTCTTGAACACGCGGTCGACGATGTGTTCGCGCGCCTCCTCCGCCATGCCGAGATACGCCGCGTTCAGCTCGTCCTGAGCCCAGCCGAAGTAGAGTTTGTGGAAGCGCCCTTCCCTGTATGTGCGCCGGCCGATCTCCGCATTCGGCTTCTCGAACGAGCTGAGACGGAACGGGAACACGCAGTAGAGTTCCGGCGTCTCGACGTTGCCGTGGCGCTTGAATATCTCCGCCGGCGCGAACACGATTTTCCCATCGTCAACGGGCGAGACGCCCGTTGTCCCAGTAGAACGGGCTGCCAGCCCGTTCCCGCCGAGCGTGCGCGTGGGCAGCTCTGGCAGGCGCGCGCGGATCTTCGCGAAGAACGCGTGGTCGTCCGCCGAGACCACGTTGCCAGGCATCGCGAGGAGGAGGTCCGTGACGCGCGTAAGGCCCGCCACCTCCGTCATCGGGTTCGTGCAGTCCTGCCACGTCTCGATCGCCTGCGCGGGGTACATGTGGTAGCGGCCCTTCGCGTCCAGCTTGAAGTGCCCGTCGAAGTAGCGCACGTACTCGCGGATGGACGGCAGGGCGTTCTTCTTGAACCATGCGTCGTCGCGCGTGTGCTGCCAGCGCATGATGGCCATGAGCGAGAGCTCCAGCTGGCCCACCCAGGCATACTTGTGGCATGGATGGTACTGGTGCTTGTCCTTGCGGAACTTCCACTCGCATTCCGGACCGTAGCAGCCCATGAAGTGGTCGCCCCACGGTTGCATGCACTCGGGGAAGAACGCGCCGCCGTGTCCGAAATACTTCTTCGTGCGCTTCTTGAAGAACTCCAGCTTCCCGAAGTACATGTTGAAGAGCGCGTCAGTGCCGTCGATGTCGCCGGCGGCGAACATCGGGTAGTACGGCAGGCGCGTGTTCTGCCACCAGTAGCCGTTGCCCCAGCGGCGATAGTCGGGATCGCCCCGGTGGGAAATCGTGAAGAGCGTGCCGTTGAAGCGGATCGGGAGGCGTCCGCGCGACGCGCACGCGGTGAGGTAACGCTGCGCGGCGTAGGCGGTCGTGATCGCCGCGCACTCGTCGGCAAGCGGGATGACGGGACGCCCCAGCTCCTTCTTCTCGCTCTTGCCGTTCACGACGATCTCCGCCGTGCCGTACTTCGACACGCTCACCTCGAGCGTCGTCTCGCGTCCTGCCGCGATCTTCGAGGAGTGGTGCATCTGCACCGGACCGAAAATCGCGCGCGGGCGCCCGAGATAGACGTCGACGATGAAGCCGTCGCTTCCGCCGGGCGTCATGTTGTCAAGAAGCCGCTGCGGCTTCTCAAGATGGTCCGTCGTGAATGTGCACGTGAAGCGGAAGGCATGGGCGTCGCGGCGGTCGCGGGGCGACCGCCCGACCGTTTCGCACGCCTTCGGAACGCCCGAGTACACCACCTTCCCGTCGAACGCCACTTCGGCGGACGCGAACGTGCCGAGGAACTTGTTGCCGCCCTTGGAGTCCACGCCAAAGCTGAGCGGCAGCTTGCTGTTGGTGGGGAAGTCGTAGGGCTTGGGCGGAGCGTTCTTCGCCGCTTCGGACGGCGTGACGGCGATGTGGCTGCGGTTCCAGAACGCGCGCCACCAGGCGATGTGCGCCGCGCGCTTCGCCTCCTCGCCGTCGATGTTCCAGCCGTCGCGGTCGAGCATCTCGTTCGTGCGGCGCAGCCATTCGTCCGCGTCCTTGCACGGGTGATAGCACGTGATCGCGGTGAGGAAGAGGGCATGGTGGGGCGAGGCGTCCCGCCGAGCCGCGCCGCAATACTTTCTCGTCACGCCACCGAACGCGCGGTCCGAAAGCAAATCCGGCTTCCCCAAATCGCCCGTCGCCTGATAGAAGTCATACACCTTCATCAGGTCGGCGACCGTCTCGTTGCGGTTCACGTGGCACCAGCCGCCCGGCACAAGACGGTCGGCGCTGATGGTGAACTTCTTCTTGCTCAGCACCTTCCCGAAAGGACCGCCCTCGCAGAACCTGTTGCCGAGCTCGTACTCGCCGACACCGAACTCCTTCGACCCGCCGGGATAGAGACGCCAGTTGACCACCTTCGCCTCGACGTCCGGCGGGCCCTTCACGTCGCACACGGCGATCGAATCCGTCCCCTGCTGGATGCGGTACCGCAGCGACACCGCCCTTCCGCCGCTCTTCCACGACGCCTCGAACTCGCCGCGTTCCATCGAAAGTTCCTGGCGATACGTGCCCGCGTCGACGGGCGACTTCGTCTCGTAGTCGATCGCGCCGGTCTTGACGTGACGTCCGCCCTCGTTCCACGAATCGGAGTTCTGCAGCACGGTGTGCAGCGTGCCGGCGGCGTCCAGCCACGCGGTCGCGCCCACCTCGCCGTTGCCGAGCACCATGATGCCCTTCTCGTCCTTTGCGGGTGTGTCGAACACGACCGGCGCAGGGGCGTATGCCAACACGCATGACGCAACCCCAAAGGCTAATGCGAGGAAGGCTGCTCTGCCGTGAACACTTCTCGCACACTTGTCATTCGTGATTATATTTTCTCCTGTCATTGCATATTCCTCAATCAGTTTGTTTTACTTCACGCCATAGACGTACAGTCTCAGCGAATCTGGGCGAATCTGTCCGTTTGTGGATTCGTTTCCGGGAGCAAATACGCCTGTCGGCTTGCCTAATCCGTTGATCATGACATCGGCAGGCTTGTTCGTGATGTTCCACACGCACACGGCGCTCGTGCCGTCGTCGGCGATGAAGCGCTTGGCGATGACTCCGCTCCAACTTGTGAACCCTTCATCATCGACGAATTTGCCGCGCAGGAGGTACTTCGCGTGCGTGCGCTGGAAGTCGGCCACGGCCTTCATGTACGCGCTTGCGACGGTGGGCGGTTCGGCGTGCATCGCCGCGAGCGACGGCAGGTTCTTCACCTCGCCGTAGTCCTTCTTCGTCGGCACTTTGTCGTTGAGTGCGTACGTGCGGTCGGGCATGTAGCGGATTTCGATTTCGTGCCGGAGACCGAACACGGCGGCGTAGTTCACGAAGGATCGGAGCGTCATGGGCGTGGGGTTGCGCGTGGTGGTGACGAGTTCCGGGAACGTGTAGCGGAAGAGTTCGGGGAACGGCTCGGCATTCGCGCGCGACATGGCGCGGCTCGCCTTCAGCGCGTTGACGTCCCACATGAACGAGCTGGGCTGGCACGCGTGGAACATGCCGATGGTGTCGAGAAGCCCGTCGTGGAGTCCCTCGGTGAAGACGGCGAAGTCCTTGTCGGTCGCATGCATTTCGTCCGCGATGCGCCGGACGAATCCGGGACGCTCCTCGCAGTGGCTGTGCCACGGGACGGGATGCCCGTGCCCCTCGCCCCAGCACTCGTGCGGCGTCATCACGCCCAGCTGGTCGTAGAGGATCGCATCCGCGCCGAAGCCCCGCGCCTGTCTGGCGAGCGCGAGCATCCGGTCGTGCCACGGCGCGGCGTGCAGGCAGCCAAGGGCGAACCGGTAAACGGGGATGTTCCTGTACTTGTGGTACGTCTGGATGTACGGCGAACCGTCGCGCTTGCGAATGGCGATCTTCTCGCCGTGTTCACCCCAGAACTTCGTCGCGCCGATCTGCTGGAGCTGTCCGTTCGCGTAGATGCACACGCGGATGCCGCGCCGGTGCGCCTCGGCGATGCCTGCCTTGAGCGCCGCCGCGCCGCCCATCTTCGGGTCCGCGTCGTAGTCGGGATAGAGGTGGTCGTGCCCGCCCACGGTCCAGCCGAAGAGGCCTATGGAGTTGAGTCCGTTGCGCTCGGCTACGTCGCAGAGCTTCGGGATGTCGGTGTAGGGCCACATCAGCTCCTCGTTCTGCTGCTTCATGATCACGAGCAGCCAGCCGGTGAGGTCACGCGTCCAGTCCGGCGCGGCGGACCTCACCGCCTGATGCGCGGAGTCGAACCAGGCGCGGTAGCGCTTCGCCGCGGCGTGCCAGTCGCCGCCGACCTTCTCGAACACCGTCTCGGGAAGCTCCCACTTGTCGCCCGCGCGGATGGACACCGAATGGCGGAAGCGCACGTCGGTTTTCTTCGCGCGGTTATACCACCTGACGCCGATGCGCTTGAAGCGCTCCTGGGCGTCATGCACGGCCGCGTACCATGTGCCGTTTCCCGTGTCGATCGCGATCCACGGCATCGAGAGGTGACGCGAGGGATAGGGGCCTGTCTCGAGGTACATGATCTCGTTGGACTTCCTCTCCCACGGTTCGAGCTTCTTCTGGTCGGTCGGGAAGTAGTTGAGGCGGCGTCCGAACCCGGCGGGAATGTAGATGTGCGCCTTGGCGGGGTCGAGGGCGACCGTGTCGAGCCTCGGCCCGTTGAACATCGTCACGCGCACGCGCTTGTCGTTGTTCTCCACGACGCCCGAATAGGCTTTCCCGGACGGCGTGTCGCGCACGTTCACGACCACCTTCATGTCGAACGTCTTGTCGCCGCACGTGAGCGGCCCGTACATGAGTTTGCCGCCTTCCGTGCGACACTTCTGCTTCACGCTCTCCACCGCAAGCGGCGTCTTCTCGCCCTCGACCTCGACCTCCATGTTCCAGAACACCTTTTCCGGGGCATAGACAATCTTCACATTGTCGAACTCCGCGTTCTTGATGTCCTTGAACACCTCCTGCGCCGTCTTTTTCGCGCCTTCGCCGATCTCGAAGACGACGTCGCTGAAGCGCCAGTCGCTCACGTTGTTCCGTTCGTGGAAGCTGACATGCGGCAGGTTTGGCGACTTGAAGCGGCAGTGCGAGAAGGAGATGTTCCTGATGTAGTCAACACGCTGGTTGCCGCCGATGGAGATTTCGAACGGAATGCGGGAGCCGAATATCGTCATGTTCGAGAAGTGGATGTTCTCCGCATAGAACGGCAGCCGCTCCGAAAGCGGGGGCGGGACGAGGCCGCGCCCGCGCGGCGGATCCATGTACTCCCTCGGCGCAGGCGGCTCGGGCGGCAGCGTGAAGCCGACGCCGGCACGGGAAATCGTACTCACGATGTTGTTCACAGTGATGTCGCGCACGGGGCCGTCTCCCGTCCAGCCGATGCGGATCGCAAACGCGCCGTAGGAGTTGAGGATGCAGTTGTTCACGACCACGCGTTCGCAGGGACGCGGCTTCTTCATCTGCTCCTGGTGCGTGCGTAGGATGAGCGCGTCGTCCTGGGAATGGACGATGCAGTCGCTCACCGTCACGTCGCGGCAACCGCCGAAGTGGAGCCCGTCGCCGTTGGGGAAGCGCCTGTCCGCCTCGATGCGCACGCCACGCACGCCCACGCGGTCACAGTCGAGGAACCACGTGCTCCACCCTGCGGGATGCAGGATCAGCACGTCGTCGAGGCGCACGTCGCGGCAGCCCACGAAGAACACGCAGCGCCCCGTGATGTTCGTGTGGCTGTTGCGGAACCAGCGGTAGCCGGTCCAGTTGGTATGCTTCTCCTCGTGGTGGAACTTCTCCGCGTTGCCGTCGATCGTGCCAGCGCCGGTGATGGCCACGTTCGTCTGCCCGACTGTGTAGAACATCGCGCGGCGGTTGAAGCGCGGGGAGCGCTCGGCGTTCCACACGGCGTTCGTCTCGAACACGGGGTACTTGAGCGGATCCTCGCCGCCGAGGAGCGTCGCGCCACGGTCGACGTGCAGCTCCACGTTGTTCTTGAGGTTGAGGGTGTAGGTCACGTATTTGCCGCCGCCGGGCACGAGGACGCGTCCGCCGCCCTTCGCGGCGCAGTCGTCAATCGCCTTCTGGATGGCGGCGGTGTTGTCCGTCGCGCCGTCCGGCCTCGCACCGTAGCGAGTCACGTCGTATGTTGCGGCGCGGACCGACAATCCAGCAATCGCCACGGCGGCGACCACCCCCGTCATGTACTTACCTTTTGAGTTATCCATTGTTTGCACCTCTTTTCGTGAAACGGAGTTATTATATCAAAAACCGCGCACTGGCGTGCGGCGCACTTCAAAAACCAAGCAATTTCCGAGCAGGGACAATCGCATCAAAAAATCCCGTTCCCTCCACGGATGGGGCAAGACGGCCGTCATAGACAAGAACCGGACGAGGTGTCACCCCAGACCGCAGCGGAAGGCACGCGATTTTCCGCCGTACCTCGTCTTCGATTTCGGGGCCAATCTCTTTCTGCCTCTTTATTTCAACAACGTATGCCGTCCGCGCTGTCTGGATCAACAGATCAACCTGGCAGCCGGCTTTCTTTCCCGAAGCCCCGTTGCGCATATTGCGATACGGCGCTACGGATTCGACAATCGCGCCGCCGATGTGGAGATGGGGAATCAACGACATCGCGTTATTGACGATGAGATTCTCGAATTGAAGCCCCATCACCGCCTGCCACTCCGGGAGATTCTCGACCGACTGGTACCGATACGTGCCGAGCGCGATCTCATGTTTATGCGGTGCCATGTACTTCAGATAGAAACGCGTATAATTGTCCTTCAGCCGATACTTTGACACACGGGCGAGTTTGCCTGTCTGGGGATTTATCCCGACATCGTCGGCTATGAAACCGCCCTCGCAGAGGGCGCGCAGATTCGCGGACAGATGCCCGTTGCGCGGAATCCCGAGACGGCGGGAAATCTCATCTCCCGTCAACGGCCCCGTACCGAGCGCGCCTAGGATGGACTTCCTGACTTCATTTTCCGGGCTAAAAAGCGGATTGAATATCGAATCAAAGTCCTGGAACAGCTGCCCCGACTTCATGAAACACATCCGCCGAATGTTTTCCGCCGCATCCAGTCCCGGATCGACCTCCTCCAGATAACGCGGCACGCCGCCCGTGACGGACAACACGTCCAATATCTCGCGTGAGGAAATCCTGTTCGCGGCATCGCCCCAGAACTGCACACATTCGTTGAGCGACAACTCCGGCAACACATAGTCACGCGAGAACCTACCAGCAAAACCCGTACTGTCAAGCAGGTTCTCCTTAATCCATGCCGACACGCTGCCGCAGATTACGAGAATCAATTTGTCGTGCCGATGAAAATACCGCTCCCACGCTTTTCTCAACATGCTTGGAAATAGAGGATTGTATCCGCCCATCCAAGATATCTCGTCTAGAACGACAACCGTGCGCTTTGTGTCGTCTATGTAATGATCTAGCCAAAAAAAAGCGTCTGTCCAGTTCTTGAGCGTCAAAAGAGGTGTCTGCGTCTCGCGCGCAAGGGAAGCCGCGAAACCTTCAAGCTGGTCCTGGTCCGTCATGTTCTTTTCTGGAGCAAGACCTTCTATCTCAATGTAACGCTCTGCTGTCCGGCGCGAAAATTCCCTAAAAAGAGTAGATTTGCCGATTCTTCTCCGTCCCCTGCAAGCCACGATGGAAGATGTGCGCTTCCTCCAAAGCGACTCCAGATCATCGAGAAAATCGCGTCTTCCTATGAATTTATCCATATTTCCTCCAAAAAGATAGTTGAATTATAGCATAGCGTATCGCTCCCGTCAATCACTTTCGGGCGCGAGTTTGGCATTTTCCAAATCCGCGCCCTGAAGCAACATGCAATCAAGGCGCGAGATTGGCACTTTCCAAATCCGCGCCATGAGATCAACCATCTTCCGCCCACGCAAGATGCCAGAGGCCAGAGGCCAAAGTGAAATCACGCGCGACGATTGCTTGCCGCCGTCAACATTCTGTTCATGTCCACTCTCATCTGATCACCAACCGCGCCATCACGGCGTCGTGGTCGCTCGGGTGGATGCCGTCAGGACGCTCGTTGCACGTGACGTGCCTCAGCACGCGCACGTTGCCCGTCGCGAAGATGAAGTCGATGAGACAGACGTTGCTCGGCCTGTACCCGCTGAACGTGAAGAGCGGTCCTTCGTGCGGCGTCTCGCTCCTGAGGCGCGTGTCGTAGAGCGTGTGCAGCACGGCGGCAATCGGCCCGCCGATCGTCTCGGGGTCGTCGATGACGGGGCCGCCGCCAGCCTCGAGACGTGTACGGTCTTCCGCCGGGACGTGCTTGTAGTGCGCGTTCATGTCGCCCGTGAGGAAGACGGTCTCGCCCTGCGAGAGGCGGCGCATTTCCGAGAGGATAATCCTCATGCCATTCACGCGCGCCTCGTTGCTGATGTGGTCGAGGTGCGTGTTGTAGTAACGGAACTTCCGGCCCGTGCGCTTGTCGCGGAAAAGTCCCCACGTGCAAATGCGCGGGCAGGCCGTATTCCACGACACCGACCCCGGCTCGCGCGGCGTCTCGGAAAGCCAGAAGGTGTCCGTGTCCAGGCACTCGAACCGGTCCTTGCGATAGTAGATGGTCATTGACTCGCCCTTGTCCTCCGGCAGACGCCCGATGCCGATACGCCCCCAGCCATCGCCCAACGCCTCGTCGAGGTATTTCCTCTGCTTGGGCGCAAGCTCCTGCATGCCCACGATGTCGAAACGACGGTTGTTGATCACCTGGACGACGTACGGGAAACGGTTGGACCAGAAATGGTTTTCCGTATCCGACGGACTCGGACAGCGGATGTTGAACGACGCGAGGTTGAAGGCGTCCTCTTCGTCGCTCGCCCGAGCCTTCTCCTTGAGCGGGGCATAGACGCCCGTCTTCGCCTTGTCGCGCGAGGCGTACTTCTTCCACATCGCCCCGTCGCGGAGCATCGGCATATACACGCCGCCGATCACGCTGCGCCCGATGAAGTGGACGTACTTCGAGTTGTGGGTCCAGTACCAGTCGGAGAACGCCACGCGGCTCGGCGTCTCGTTGGCGAAGCGATAGACGCGGTCAACGATGGCGTCGAAACATTCGCGGCGGTCGGTGAACGCGGCGCACCAGAGCTCCCAGTCGGTTTTCGTCCAGAGCTTGCGGTTGTCGAGCGGCAGACCGAAGGGTCGTGCGAGACGGCAGTAGGCGTTGGCCTCCGCGTCGAACACGGACTGCGGGAAGAGCCCGAGGCCGAGCACGCGGTCCCACACGAGGTTGTACTTCATTGACCATGTGCCGGGACGGTCGTAGGCGAGACGGTACGCGCCCTCGGCACCGCCCTTCGCAGCCTCCATCCACTTCGGCACCATGTCCTTCGCCATCTTGCCGTACTTCTCGGCGACCTCATCATGGCCAAGCGCCTCCGCGAGGCGGGCGTAGCAGGCGAGGGCGATGATGGACTTCGCGGCAAGATTTGCGTTGTGCGCGAGGTGTCCCGCAAAGTCGTCCGTGCAGAGCTGGTTGCCGGGGTCGAAGCCGAACCTCTCAAGGTACTCCGCCCACTTGGTGACGGTGGGCCACCAGTACGACGCGAACTCGGCCGTGCCTTCGATCTGCGCGAGTGCCGCGAGGCAGATGATCATGTTGCCGCTTTCCTCCACGGGCATGAGGAGTCCCTCTTTCTTCCCCTTCTCGCCGCCGCCATAGCGCTGCTGGTTGGCGAGGGGGTACTGTCCGAGGTCGTGCGGCGCGAACGACCACGGCCAGCGCGGATGGGAGGCGTAGACGAGAACCGGCGCGAGCATGGCACGCATGAGCGTGGGACTGACAAACAGCATCTGCGGCGACTGAGGATAGAGGATGTCCACCGTCCCGATGCAGCCGTTTGAGTCCTGCTCCTTCGAGAAATAGAGCGGCTGGTTGTTTTTGTCCGCCGCGAGCTTGCAGGCGGCGAACGTCTGGCGGTAGGCGAGGCTCGCGAGCGCCGCGTACTTCTCCCCGCCGATTTTCACAAGATCGGCGTAGAGTTCCGCGTCGAATGCATCCATTTTCTTCAGGAGCGCGGCGCGTTCCGCCTCGGCTTTCTCCAGCATGGCCGTGAAGGAAAGTCCGTCGCGACGCCACCACGCGGGGAGGTCGAGCCACGCATAACCCCAGTCGCAGCGCACGCGGTCACCGCTGTAGGCGAGCGGACGCTGCTCCTTGCACCCGATCGAGATTGCAGGCAACCCCGCCACCGTGCAGCGGTTGGTGACCATCTGCGCCTTGTCGTTGTTCGTCGCGAGCGCGGGCGAAATCGTGGCGTTGAGCTTCCACTCCTTCGCACCCTCCACGTAGGCGGTCACGTAGGTGACGGGGCGCGAGAAAACATCCAAATCATCGGACAATTTCGCCGTAGAGAATGTGAGCGAAACTCTTAGGCCGTTGCCAGCGAAGGCATAGCGGGTTTGGAGCGGCATCACCTTCACGCCCGTCTGCGGCAGGGCGGGAATGGATTGCGGCTCGAGACCGCAGAGACGCCACGTCTTGCCGTCAGCGGTAAGCG
Source organism: uncultured bacterium (assembly GCA_902761035.1). GTDB lineage: Bacteria > Verrucomicrobiota > Kiritimatiellia > RFP12 > UBA1067 > RUG572. Next base: position 63,866 of record CACWIW010000008.1, read on the forward strand.
TGATGGAGATCGGCTGATTCGCACCTGCCCAGTGGGTCGTATCCTTCTCCGTGAGCTTATCCGCCGCGCTCCACACGCTGAAGAACGGGTCACAGGAGACTAGCGGAACGGCGGGCGGACGAAACGCCGCGAACCCCGAACACGCCGATGCTAAAACGGCAACGAACGACAGAATCGTTTTGTTCATTTTGCATGTCCTTTTCAATTATCCTTTTACAATCAATTCCTCCGCACAAGAGTGCTGATCCAGCAACAATTACTTCGTCATCTCAATCATCTGAGCGACGGGAGTGACGTACAGATCCATGTGTCCGTCGGCGTTGTTCGCCGTGCAGACCACATACTTGCCCTGCATCACGAAATGCGGGTGCGGATCGGGATGCATCTTGCTCTGGTTGTCATGCGGCATGAGCGGCGGACGCGTGGAGTAGAGCCACACGTGCTTGCCCGTCTCGCGGTTCCAGAACCCAACGCGCCACTTGCAGCCGCGCCACCACCTCTCCGGCGCGTCGTCGCAGATGACGTACTTCTTGTCGGGCGAGACGTTGTTATGCCGCGCGCCACGGATGCCGCACCACCTTTCCTGCTTGCCCGTCGCAAGGTCATGGTGGTACACATAGTCGCCGGGCCGTCCGCACCAGCTGAAGCCCTTCCCGTCGTCATCCCAAATTTCGTGCGAGGCGAAGTTGCGGTCTTTCGCGGGGATCATTTCGCGCCAGCCTTTACGCATCAGCCACATCCGCGGATACCAACCGGTCTTCTTCCGGTATTCCTGTCCGTCCTTCTCCCAGCACGCTTCCCAGGCGCACATCGCAAGCGTGTCGTCCGCCGGGTTGACCTGCCCGTGGTTGCAGCAGAACGGCGTCTCACCCCACCTGTCGAAATCTCCCGTCGCGAGGTCGAGCATCCCCTGCACCCAGCGATGCTTCCCTTCGGCGTTGACGAGCGCCGTATCGAGGAACGCGCGCTTCCTGTCCTTTGTGAGCGTGAGGTGCGTGTAGTAGCGCTCGGCCTTGTATTCGCCGTCGTCAAGTCCCTTCGGAAGGCCGCACAGCTTGACGGCCTTCGACGGATCGGCGAGGTCGCAGCGGAAGAACCCGCCGAGTTTCGGACTCCCGAACACGACGTAGTTCTCCTTGCACTCGATGAAGGGGTCTCCCACGAACGGCGTGCGGCTCTCGATGTTCTCGCGGCTGATTCTCTTCGCCCGTGCGACGGGCTTCACCGTGTCGTTGAGGAGGTCGGCGACCATGAGGATCTTCGGACTGCGCTTCGGCTTTTTCTCGTTGCCGACCGTGTAGTTGAAGAGCAGGAAGCGTCCGTCCTCGGTCATCGACTTCGTGATGAAGTAGAGTGACTGGCGGTTGTCGTCCGGAGCGCCGTAGACGAGCGCAAACGAGACGACGCCGCTTTCGGGATCGACGCGCGTCTCAAAGAGCTTGGACGTCGCCGGCGTCTTGATGCCCTTCACCGCGCCCGCGCCGTCCGCGAGGAGCGTCGAGGCGATCCAGAGCATCGGCGCCTGCGCGTGGGGGTCGCCGTTCACCTGGTGCCGCTTGAAGTAATATTCGAGGTTGTTGCGCTTGCCCGTGCCTTCGCACGTGCCCGCCACGTTGCCCCACTTGTCCATGCGCGCGCAGAGCGCATCGTAGGCATCCCGCGCAGCGGGGCCGTACTTCGCGCCGTCAAGCCAGCCGCGCCGCACGCCCACGAGGTACGCATACGCGAACATCGCCGTGCAGGAGGACTCGCCCCAGTTGCGCGGATCATCGGGCCTGTCAATGAGCTGGCTCCAGAGACCATCCTTGCGCTGGTACTTGAGGAGCGTCTCCATCATCAGCCTGTAGCCGTCCATGATGCGCGTGCGGTGCGGACTATCCTCCGGTAGCTGGTCGAGAAGAAGCGCCATCCCCGCCGCCATCCAGCCGTCGCCGCGTCCCCACACGAACGGCACGTCCGGCGCATGGTAGAAGAGCCCCTTCGCGGGACCGGCCTTGAGCTGGAGCTTGTCGAGGTAGAAGATCATTTCCGCCGCCGCGCGCTCGATGTACTTGCGGTCGCCCGTCGCGCGGTACGCCTGGCTCTGGAGTGCCGTGATCATGTACATGTCGTCAATCCACAGACGCGTCTGCACGGAAAGCCCCTTCGCGTAGTACTCGCGCTGGACGTCCGGCGGCGCGCTCTCGCGCTCCTTGAAGCTCGCCTCACACGGTTCGCACCACTGCGTGTCCGCGTACATGAGCCCCATGTCGAGACACCGTTTGTCCTTGTTCAGCATGTAGATTTCAAAGGGCAGCGAGCCGAAAATCGCGTCGTCGACATGGCGCGGCCGCGAACAGACCTTGTGCTTCGTACCGCCCGGTAAGAAGTCGTCGAACAGGCGCACCAGTCTCTTCACGCGGTACTCGTCGTCCGTCAGGCGCGCGCACGCGATGGCGTTCATCCAGAGCGACACGACGGAATACTGTATGATGCGGTTCCAGCCATAGCCCTTGTTGCCGTAGTACCCGGCGGGCTTGTAGTTCTCGGGGCGCGTCGAGAGGAACTGGTCCGTCACGCGCCGCGAGATCGTCGCTGGGTCAGTCCCTGCCGGGAGATTTGCGAACCATTTAGAAAGTTCGCCGTCCGCGCACGCGAACAACGCCGCAGCAAAAGTCGTTGCGCCTACGACAAGAGCCTTGTAAGTCATTTTATTTTCCCTTCACCGCCGACAATACACCGTCGGCAACTTTTCGCGCCTCTTTCCTGCGCGTCTCGCGGTTATGGTGGAAAGTGTCCGTCCAGTTTTTATTGCGGTCTAGTGGGTCGAGAAGCGCAAAGAGGTCGTTCGTCGCGATTCCGCCCAGGCGCGCAACGACTTTCGCCGCAGCAGCGTTCAACTTCTTCACCTTGGCTGTCTTTTCCGCATCCTTGAGCGGCGTGGACGAGCACCATACGATCTTCGCTCCGGGCTGCTTTCGCCTGATAAGCTCAAGCGCGACGCACATGCCTTTTTCGTATGCCTCAGTGGGCGTTTGAAGCGAATGAAGCCCGTTATTGAAGTGGATGACATCAAACTTCGCCTCTTCAAGCTGCAGGTCCAGCATTTTCAGGTAGTTTGGACTCGTCACGCAATACGAGGACACCCAGTAACTTACGTTGACCTTGCCGTTGAGGAAACTGCGGACATCTCCCTGATACCCGTTGCAGATGGAGTCACCAACGAGCAGGACGCGCGGGAGGCCTTTGTTGGCATCTGTAAGATGATATGCGTACGCAATCTGCCACTCCGTGTTTTCATGTCCGCGCACCTTCTCTGAAACCGGACACGTCTGCGCAAGGTCATCCGCCAATGCCGTCCCCGCAATAGGCATGAAAACGGTACTTGCCGCTGCGACGGCAAGCGCCACGGCCCTGCCGCAATACATCTTTTCTGTTTTGATTTTCGCAGTCATTTCCGATACTCTCCGATTTTTGATTAAAAAGGAAACTGCAAAGCTACGAAAGACCGTCAGTCCACCTTCCATTCCCTCACGCCGGCGGAGAAGCCAGGCGGAAGCTGGACGTCAAGCCGCAGAGCATGTGTCTTGACCGGTGCAAATGAAACCTCATCCCACCCGTCCTTAACGGGAGTGTGCGATTCTGCAAGCTTTTTCCATGTTCCGTCGCCCTGCAGCGCGCTGAGCGTCCATGACGCAGGATAGCGGCAGTTGCCCTTTTGAGCCCTGTCGTCGAACCATACGACCGCGCTCTTTGAAAACTCAGTCTCTTCGTCGAAGTCGTATCTGATCCATTCCTTTGTCTCAAGATGTGGCCAGAAGTCGAAGTTTCCGTTCTTCACCTCAGCGTCATTGGCCTTGGGAATATTCGGCGTCATGCCTCCGCGACTGAACGAGACGGACACCTTCGCGAACACGCCTTTGTGGAATCCCGCCTTCACGGGGTCTGCGACCATCCACACCATTGCCCGCCCCGCGCCGCGGTTGAGGCGCGCGAAGTTCGGCACCGCAACCGCGCCGTTGCTACCCTTGATCGCGAATACGCCGTCGCACAGGTCGGCTTTCCAGAACGGCTGGAAGGAAACGCCTGGGTCAAGGACGAGCCTAGAAAGAGGCTGCGAGTTGTCGATCTGCTCGAAGCTGTACACGACCGGGCCGCGCTGGAACGCGACACGTCCCCTGTTCGCCTGCACGCGCTCGTCGCACTGTATCCTCTGAACCGGCATCGGGAACTCAAGCTCCACGACATCGCCGGCCTTCCACGTACGCGCGACACGCGCATAGCCCCTGCTGAATTCGGCATCGGCCTTCTTCCCGTTTACGGTGACGGTGAAGCGCCCTTCCACGTCGGGGACTGCGGTGTAGAGCGCGCTGTCGGTTTTATCGGGTACGCGCAGCGCGAACGTGAACGCAACAGGACTCTCCGGCGCAAGGGTGAACTTCACCTTGCCCGACCACGGGTAGTCCGTGACCTGGCGGATCGAAAGGCGCGTGCCGGCGACGTTGCCGACGCTGCCCTCGGCCGAGAGGAAATGATCGGCGTAGAGCGTCTTTCCGTCCGCGCCGAGCGAATAGGCAAGATCCTTCAGGGCAAGGAGCGTGCGCGGAATGTTGCCCACGCAGCAGGGGCATCCATGCCATGGGTAGCGCACCTTGGAACTGTCAAGCGGGTTCTGGTAATAGAAGTTGCAACCGTCCTCAGAGATTGACCCAAGGAGATTGTTGTACATCAGCCGTTCCTGGACATCCACCGGCCACGAGTCGCCGTGGCGCTTGTGCTGCTCAATCGTCCAGAAGCTCATGCCGCACGACGCGCACGACTCGCAGTAGCCGTTGTTGGCGAGTTCGTAGTCGCCGGCGAACGCCTCGCCGCGCCACGATGCCCCAACGCCGCCCGTAAGGTATTCCTTGCGGTTGATCGCGCTGTCGAACAGGCGGTCGGCGGCAGTGCCGAGTTCCTTGTCACCCAGACGCGAGGCGAGGGCGGACATCGCGGTGTAGAAATACGTCGCCCGCACGGCGTGTCCCGTGGCGTCCTTCATCTCCGTCGCCGGACGCTCCGCCTGGTGGTATAAAGATTGCCAACCGTAGTTCTTCCCTGCGGCCACGTGCTGGTTGCGGATGAAGTGCTGCGCGAGGCGGGCGTACTTGTCGCCCTTCCCTGCGCCATCGGATGCGTTAACTGCGTCGGCGAGGCGGCATAGCGCGTATTCGAGGCCGGGGTGTCCGTTGAGCCACGTGCGCTTCGGCGCCGGGCCGAAGACGGAGTCAAGGTGGTCGGCGCACTTGATCGCTGCGTCGAAGAGGCGGCGGTCCTTCCCCTTCGTCATCCTCCAATGCGCCACGCCCATTTCGATGAAGTAGCCCATCACGTAGAACTCGTGGTCGCCCGCTTTCGTAAAATGGGGCTTTTTGCGCAGGTCATGGAAGGAGTGAATGTAGCCGGAAGGTTCCTGCGCGGCGAGGATTATCGGAATCCACTCTTCCATCTTCTCACGGAGCCGACGCTGGCCCTGCGCCATCACCGAGTCGTCGCCTGGGGATATCTCAAGCGCAAGCGAGATCGCCTCCATAGTGTTGTAGACGTAGGCGTCGCTCCACGGACACCCCTTGAACTTCACGGAAGGCGTCTTGCCGGCGAGGACTTCGCCAGTGGCGACAAGGTTAAGGAGTTCCTCCCCCTTTCCGCCGGACTCCATCTGCCGGATGCAGTGCGGAATCCACTTGCAAATCAGGCGACGGTACTGGTTGCGCCAAAAGCCGTCCACCTTCACGTCCTGCATGGCAACAGGCTTAAGCGCATCGCAACCACCCGTCGCAGCGGAAACATCTATGATGCTGATGGAGTGCGGCGGGAGAGACACCTTGCCGTCCTTCACCTCAAACGTCGTCTTCACCGGCACAACGCGGTTCTCCGCGCCGATGTCGTTGTAGTCATCCGTCGACGCGCCAACAAGGACCGTCGCCTGGTAGGGCGCGCTCGCCGAGCGCGCCGTCCCCGCCGCAATCGCCGAAACGTCAAACGACACCGCCTTGTCCGGCGACTTGTTGACGACCGCGAGGACGCGGCGCTTGCCATCGTCGGAGGCCGTCAGCACCGCGTCAACGGCGGGCACGACGCGCCAGCCGTCGGAGAGGTTTCCGCAATCTACGCTCACCGGCACGACGTTCGGCTGCAGGAGGTGCGTGTACATCCAGAACACGTGGTAGGTCGTGCGCTTGACGATCCCCTTGTCATGCACGAACACCGCGCCGCGCGTGTTGACGACCGGCGAGAAGCACGCCATCTTCACCGTCTCGCAGTGCCGCAGGCAGGCGTTGAGGAAGTTGGCGGTGAAGACCGCGTCGGACATGTTGTAGAGCGAGGCGATGTCGTTCTTGCGACGCGCCGCGTGGTCCATCCGACCGTTCTTGCCCCGCGGGTGGTACCAGCCGCGCATGTTCCACTCGTCGAACGCGATGCCGATCTTCCCGCCGCCGAAGCCGGCCTTCTTGAGGATGCCGATGGTCTGCACGATGGTCGCCTCGGGACGGCTCGTCTGCATCATCCACTCGAGGTACGGACGCTGGTTCGGCCCGCCGCCGTAGTAGTCGTGGATGCTTACGTAGTCGAGCAGGTAGCCGGCCGACTTGAGAAGCGGAAGCGTCCACCCCTCGTTCGGCGTCGCGGCCGCGAGAAGGTAGATCCGGCGATCCGCGCCGCGCATCATCTTCGCGCTCTCGCGGACGAGCGGGCCCCACTGGGCGACGGTCTTCGCGCCCATTTCCCAGCCGCCCCAGTTCTCGTTGCCGACGCTCCAGTACAGCACGTCGTGCGGCTTCGGATAGCCGTTCGCGATGCGCTGGCGTCCCCACTTGCCGACGTTGAGGTTGCAGTACTCCACCCAGTCGCTCATCTCCTCCTCGTTGCCGGATCCGGCGTTCGTGCAGATGTACGGCTCGCAGCCGACCTTGCGGCACCACTTCACGTATTCGTCCGTGCCAAACGTGTTGGGGTCCTCGACCTCCCACGCCTTGTCCCACATCGGCTGGCGCTTGGGACCGATGCCGTACTTCCAGTGGTAGGCCGAGACGAAGCAGCCGCCCGGCCAGCGCACGATCGGAACCTTGATCTCGCGCAGGGCCTCGATCACGTCCTTGCGGAAGCCGTCCTCGTCCGAGAGCGGATGCCCCGGCCAGAAGAGCCCGCCGTACACCTGCCGGTCGTGGTGTTCGATGAACTGTCCGAAGATCATCGGGCTGTACTTGATCGCCTTCCCGCCCTTCACCGTCGTGATGGACGCGGGACGCCCCGACGTATCCACCGCCGCGCGCGACTCCAGGAGAAGTTTGCCGTCGAGCCAGGCACGGATGCGGTCGTCCATGCATTCCACCTTCACGTCGTACCAGCGTCCCTGCTCGATCGAGCCAGGCACCTTCTTGATCGCGAACGGCGGCTGTTCGATGCCGTGCTGCGTGTTGACCCATCCGCCGAAGATGACCCACTCGCCGCCGCCCACAATCAGGTTCTTACCCGTGGCCACGATGAAGCCTTCCTTGCCGTCGATCTTCTTCGCCTTCACCGTGAGGGTGACGTTGCGGAACTTCTGCGGAATCGACAGCGTCACCGCCTCGTGCCCGAGCCCGCCGAACGTCTGCTCGAGCGTGCCGCCGCCGCACTTCCACACGCCGCGTCCAGCGGGAAGCCAGCCCTTCACGGCGTCGGGCGTCGCGAAGTCGTTGGAGTAAACGACCTTCGCGTCGGCATCAACAATGCGCAGTTCCTTGAACGCGGCCCTGCCCTCGTACGCGCCCACGCCAAGCGCGAACTCCACACCATGCGCAGCAGCGGCCACCGCCGCACACGCTAAAACAAAGCTAATCTTCTTCATTTCATCTCTCCTCTTTAGGATGTATTATTACCATACTTAAAGGACTCGGAATCCCTCCAAACGCCAAAAAAAAGTGGCACTTGCCGGGGAAAAGGCCCTACGGTATTGAGACATTTTTTTCATGGCGCGTATTATACAATATTTCCCTACTGCCCGCAATGGCCATTAGACCACTTAGCCTTAGCCCTTAGCTTCCCCCTTAGCCATCCTTTAGCCCTTAGCTCCCCCTTAGCCATCCTTTAGCCCTTAGCTCCCCCTTAGCCATCCCTTAGGCCCCGGCCCCACAAGTCCCCGCAATGGCCATCAAACTAGGTGTTGGGCTATGCACAAAGTTAGACTTTCGAGATGAGCAAAATCAAACAGTTTCAAGCGTGTAACGTTAGCCCTTTGCGCGCCATTCCGCACCGTAATCGCATACTACACTCCCCTTCGTTCCGCACCATAATCGCATATCCCCTCCATATCCCGTTCCGCACCGTAATCGCACGCAAGGCTCCTCCGGAACATAACTTGAGGCACACCGATTTGTATGCTTTTCCATACATTTCTCATACAATTTTCATACATTTTCCGTGCATTTTTTGACAGTTTACCCCCTATCTTCGGGACGTAGAACGTGGTAGAATTACGGTGTCGGACCAAAGAAGGAGATGCACATGAGAAAAGCAGTCGAAGAGTACCTGGAAGACCGTGGTTGCCGCGTCGTGCGGCAGCCGGCTGAGCCCGCGCCATGCACGTTCGAGATGCTTGTCGACGGGTTCCTCGTGCACGTGCTGCGCCTCGACAGCGAGAGCTACCGGCGCGCGTTCTGGAGCGAGGCGTACCGCAACGGGCACACCATCGGACACGTCCCGCGCACGTTCGAGTCGTTCTTCAGGCGCAACGCGCGCACGTTCGAGGAGAAGGTGTCGCTCCTCCTGGCCGTGGCCGCGCTCTTCGGCGTCTACACTGTGGCAACGCTCCTCTACCGGCGGCTCTCGCTCCTCGTCAGGCGTCTCCGGCGCCCGACGTACTACGAGCGCGAGCGCGAACGGCGGCAGAAGCTCGCCATTGCGC
>CACWIW010000009.1 GCA_902761035.1 uncultured bacterium
GTGAATAGGCTTGTGAATGGGTTGTCTACACGGCGAACCGCTGAAAATGCGATCACGCGGCGTTCAGGTTACCAGCGTTTCGGATTCCACCCAAGACCCTCAATCCTGTCAAAAAGAAATCCTCAACAATACTCTTGTGCCAAACGCAGACCATCGGACTGTTATCGATCTTCCGCTTCCCGAATTTCGACACAGAGAATCCCGCACCCGGATCGTTGATGTCCACACGCGGATCGATGAACCTCACCTCTCCCGTTGTTGCGTCGATGAAGGTATTGCGCCCCGGCTTGAAGTCGTAGACCATGTACTGGTCATTATAGGCGATCTTGCGCGCCGACGGAGCGAAGTCCACGCTGGAATCGTCGCTCTCGGTTGTATCGATATCATCCGCACTTTGTCGGTCCCATGCCTCATCGTAAATCTTGAAACGCCGATTCGCCTTGTTCAGCGCCTCAACTATCTGCCCCTCGCTCGGCGCGATGATGTGCCCTTCCGCATCTGTCTTCGGCGTCACAAGCGGCTGTTCGAGAATCAGATAGAACTGATCATACCCGTTGTTGTCCCATACGGCGATATCACGAAGGATGTATGCGTCCTTCGGGAAAAGATAGTTGTGATAGACGAACTTGGCCAGTTCGGACTTGACGCCATCCAGACTATATGCGGAAAGCTTGCGGACCTTGATTACCGTATGACCGCTTGTAGCATACACAAAGCTCTCTGCCCCTCGGTCGAAGAACCGATGACCAGTGCCTATTGTTTCCTTGGGGTCACACCCATAGCGCGTTGCCATTCGCCGGAGGCATCCCAACCAGCCGCTTCCCTGCGGATCATGTTCGCGCGAAACTCCATGGATGCTTTCGCCTCCTCCGAAGTATACTTCGGGGGATTCCAGCGATAGGATGTAGTTCCATAGTCTTTCATGTACAACTTCTCCTGAGGCGGCGGCTTCTTCCTTGGTGAAGCGCGGATGCTTCAGCTCGCCGGTCCCCAGCCCGCGCATCACCGCAGTCAGCCGTTTTTGGTCCACGGCAAAGAGTTTACCATTATCCTTCCCCGCCGTCAACTCTCCGGCCGCAACCACCGCGAGTAAGAGCGCATCCGCGAATCGTGCTGGAGGTACGAAACGTCCGCTCAAATGGTAGGGTCGCCTCGCCGAGGCGACCGTGACGCAAATGATTGGCAAAGCGATTCAACGCTGATGGCGGCCCGCTCGGCGAGCGGGCCCTACCATTTTTCCAGCTTGTACGATTCGCGGATGCGCCCCGCGAGTAACATTCCCAAAGTTGAAGCAAAAAATCGTGCCCCAGAATGGGAACCTGTCGGATGATTCCCCCGACAAACGTCCAAAACGCAGTTCCAGGAGCACGAAATGATTTTCTTCTTATGCGACTGCACTCTTCCGCTTCTCCAGCACGAACTTCATGTAGTCGATCACGGAGTCGTTCCAGCCGAAGATCTGGTACACGTTCAGCCTCTTCGCCTCGGCCTCGGGGATGGGAGAGGTCATGTAGCTGTCGCCACGCAGGACAAACGCAACCGCCTTCGGATGGCGCTTGTGGTAGTTCTTCCATGCCTTCAACCAGCCGGAGCCGTACTCCTCCGTGTCCGTGAGGAACACGGCGTAGTCCGTGTCGATGCCCTTCTTGAGCATGTAATTCACGGCCGTCTCCATATACGTGCCGCCATAGACCATGTCCGTAATCGCCTTGATGTGCGTCATCACCGAATCGGCGCGCGGCACGAGGTAGGGTTTCACCTCTTCGTCCCACGGCAGAACCGTCACGTTTTCAAGCCCCTTCACGAAGAAGCCCACGAACATCGCGCTCACCGTCGCGTAGGTGAGGACGGAGGACCCGCCGATGCGCGAAGACATGGAACCAGACACATCCGGCGCGATGATCCACCGCTTGCCCGCGAACGCGCTCCAGTCGTAGGACTGCGCGTACTCGTTCATCACCTCGGCGAGGTGGTCGAGCGCCCACTTGCCCTCTGCCGACACCTCCTGCGCCACGGCCAGATACGCCGTGTAGAGACGGAACGGGAACACCTTCGCCTTCTTGAGCGCCTCCACGTTCACCTTCGCCTTCAAGAGCTCGGGCGTCAGCACGCCCTCGCGCAGGAACTTCGCAAGGTACTTCACGAAGCGCATCACGGGCGAGCGCTTCGCAACGGCCGCCCAAAGCGCCTTGTCGAACTTGCCGTAGTAGGCCGTGAGCGAGTTAACATCCAGATTGTGCGCATCGAGGATCCGCGCCGCTGACGCGAGGTCGCCCGCCTCCACCGCGGACACGAAGTCGCGGTGTGCGGCGAGGTCGGGATACTCCGCATACGCCTTCTCCAGCTTCTCCGCGGAGTTGCCCTTTACGTCCGAATAGGCGTTGAGGATGTAGGCGTAGATCGAATCCTCGCCCTTGAAGCGGGAGAGACGGATCGCGTCCGCAATCTGCTTGCGGTACTTCTGCGCGTAGTAGGGGTTCGTGTTGGACGCGATCCAGTCCGCGATGGCGGTCTTGAGGGAACGGCCGAAGCCGCGTACCGTCTTCGCGACCTCGATGAAGTCCACGAGGTCGTTGCCGGTGAGGATCACCTTCTTGAAGGCGTCCTGGAAGAGATGCGCGTTCTTCTTGGAGAGATAGACGAGTCCCAGGATCGGGAACACACGGATGAAACCCTCGCTGCGTCCGCGAACGATCGCGGCGGCGAGCGCCTGCGCGTCCGCCCGCTCGAGGAGCGCAACGGCCTCCTTCGCGGCCTCCTTCGCGTTCGCGTAGAAGGAATTGCCAAGCGTGCCAGTCATCGCCAGCTGCTCCAGGAGCGCGGCGTCCGACGGCGTCCAGGCTGCGAAGCCCTCCGCGTTGGTCGTGTCTGCGGTGGCGTACATCGCCACCGTCTTCAGGTTCTCTTTCAGCGTCTTCATTTGTTGTTCTCCATTTCTCTTCAAGAAGCCGATCATTCCTTCGCGGATTGCGTGATGAGGAATAAAGGGTGGGCTGGAAACTACCATGTTGGAAACATGGTACGGGAATCGAACCCGTCATAACCAATGTTGAAACCAGCCGAACACCTCAAGACACAAAATGAAAGCGAGGAATGAAACGCGTTGGCTATTGCGGTTTACGAAACCACTACATGAAAAGTTGAAACCAACACAAGCACCTCGCTGAAATCTCGCAAAGGAACAATCGACTTGTCAAAGATCGTGCCCCCTATCGGCGGCGCAGTCACTTTAGCACAACCCGTGCCAACACAGCTCGCCTGAAGACTTTGAACGTCAGGTCCAAGACGCAGACTGGACGAAAGCAACTCATTTCATACCAAAATCCTAACTTTTCACGAGCTCACGCCAAATCCAATCAGACTCAAAATCATTCCGCACCATAATCGCATTTCACCTCTCACATGTCCACCCACGCCCCATCCTATCCAAAAAGATAGAATCTATCCGAAAGTATTAATTCGAAAATGCCGCCACACGGGGCACAGGTGTGACAAGGCCATCAAGGCCCACGCTTGCATCCGACCACAATGCTCTCGCCGTATCCGAGCGGACGCACTTGCGGCCAGGGGAACGACTTGCCTCCCAGACGGTCCTTCCGCTCGTACATCTCCCAGTAGGACTCGCGATTGGACACACCATGAGTAATCTCGTTCTCGTGAGACGGGATCAGGACAGCCTTCGACCTGTCGAACCCGAGCGCGGCCGAGCACGCGCCGACCATCGCCCTGACGCGGTTCCACGTGGACGCGATGATCACGTCGGCCGGCGGACACTTTGCCAGCGACTCCTCCTTTTCTATGGCCGAGTTGTCGCCGTTGTGGGCGACCGTTACGCCGTCGATCTCCATCAGGTACACGTTGCACGGGACCTTCTTGCCCTGATGTCCCATGAAGTTCCAGACCTTGACGCCTCCGACGTCGATTGGCTTCGGGTTGTCGTGCGCCAGCACGATGCAGTTCTCCCCTGTTCCGGACACCCCGGCGGGCATATTCAATTCATCCAACCCGCACGGCAACACGACGGGCTTGCCGGCGGAAAGATACGCCGCGATCCCCTTACCGCAGTAGTGGTCACCATGCGGGTGCGTCAGCACGAACATGTCCGTCAACTCAACCAGCCGCCGCCAGTCCTTCGGTTTCCAGATGATGAAATCCTTGTTGGGCGCGCACCGGCGGTCGGGCTTGTCGCGGAACAATGGAAGGTTCGTCACGTCGATGGCCACCGTGTGCCGCGGCCCCTTGATAATGAACCCCATGTTGTAGATGCGCCAGAGGCGCAGTTGTCCCTCTGGGATCTTCGCGTTTACGACCTCGGCGAACACGCGGTCGCGCGCCGACGCGCAATAGGCGAACACGACCGCGTTGAACGCCCGTATGTCTTCCAGGGATGCGTCCTTGCTGTAGTTGTCGAAGTGGAGCGGATAGTCGATGATCCTCAGACCATGCTCACGCCGCTTGTCGTGGGAATCGCATCCCTCGCTTGCCTTGAGCAGTTCGGTCCCGCGCCCGATGGCCAGGTCCATCCACTCCGCCGCGCCCACGGACTTCTCGACGCGGTCCGCGAGGTTGTTTTCGCCCACCTTGCGCGCATACGCCACAAGGTCGGCCTTAAGTTCGGCAATGGGCTTGGCCTTCCAGTCAAAGGCCGCCGACGGCAGAACCGCTGCCACCGTCACCAAGGCAATTATAGTTTTTATCATCGCCGTCATTTTTCACCTCATTCCCGTCGCGCTCTCCACGAGCGGGGTCGTCGATGCCGCCCTTCACTACCACATCTCCGTGTAGTCGTAGGGGCAGCGCATCGCGGCCTCGCGCGCGAACCCATTTGCCTACCTGATGACTGTGAACGAATAAGCACCCGAGCCGATTCTGCGATCGGGCTGACCGGGAAGGCGCACAATGGCCGTTGTGTTCGGCGGCACCGTTACGTCAAGCGTCACCTTCTTCCCGTCGCGCCGCCACGCGGTGGTGATCGGTCCGTTGGGTCCGTTCACGGACGCCTTCGCCCACGTGAGCGCGTCGATGAACTGCGGCGCGATCACGACTTCGCGCAGCGCCGTCGCAGAAACATCGGGAATTGCCGCACTGCTGCCATCTTTTTCAGGTAGCTGGATGCCGCCGAGGTACTGGTACGCCCACGCCATGAAGTCGCCGAACATGATGTGGTTGCGGCTCGCACCGTCACCCCAGTCCTCCCACAACGTCGTGCCGCCCTTCTGAATCCACTCGACGGGCGAGGGTTTCGTGGGATTCGTGAGCATCTTGAACGCGAGGTCGGTGCGACCGATACGGCTCAACGCACGGAAAACGTGTTTGGAACCGAGGAGGCCAATGTCCACATGACATCCCTCCTTCTCCACTGATTCTACGAGTTTCGCCGCCACGGCCGCACGCTCGCTCTCCGGCACCACGCCGAACGCGAGCGGAAATGCCTGCGCCGTCTGGCGGGCGTTGTCATAGACGCCGTTGCCCTTGTAGAACTTCGCGTGGATTGCCGTCTTGATGGCATCGGCGAGCTTTGCGTAACGCGCCGCATCGTCGGCAAGACCCTTGATCGCGGCGATGCGCGAGAGAATCGCCGCCGCCTGTCGGTAGTAACAGCTGGAGGTGAGTTCTGTCGACGGCACATGCTTGCGGTTCACGTGGTTCCAGTCGCCGATACCATGCCGCACGAGGTTCCCCCGCGCCTTCGTCGATGTGAAATCGACGTAGCGCTTAAGCGCGGGATACACGACGTCCAGTATGCGGCGGTCGCCGCGATAGCACCAGAGGTTCCACGTGACCACGGGCATCGCGCTGTCCCACGCAGGACCGTTGCCCCAGCGGTAGCCCCAGCCGCTCGTGGGGACGATGCCGCAGATGTCGCCGCTCCCGAGCTGCGAGTCCATAATGTCACGCAGCCACTTCTCGTAGGCAGCCGTGTTCTCAAAGCAGTACTGCGCAAGCTCGGAGGCGATCGAGGCGTCGCCCGTCCAACCGTTCTTCTCGCGGTGCGGACAATCCGTCGGATAGCCATCCGCGAAGTTGGAGCTGTACGCGCGGTCGCCCATCAGCATGAGCGTGTTGAACGTCTCGTCGGAGCAGGAGAACGAGCCGATCGACGGGAAGTCGGTGTGTACCACGCAGCCCGTGATGTCCGCCGCACGCGGCGCGGTGCGCAGTCCCTTGAGGGTGACATACTGGAAGCCGTTGTACGTGAAGCGCGGCTCGTACCTTTCAACCGCCGCGCCGGAGGAGACGAAACGGTCGGTCTGGAACTCCGCGCCCGTGGCGCAGACGGCCTGCGAGGCCGTGTAGCGGAAATGGCAGTCGATGCGCCGCGTCGCTTTCCCGACATCCGGGCCGTGGAGGCTGCCCTTGAAGTTGTGGATGCCGTCAGGGGCGGACGTCCGCGCCGGCGAGAAGTCCTTGTTCGCGCGCTCGTCGTAGCGGATCACGAGCACGTCGCCCTTCTTCTGTCCGCGCACGTCCATCCGAATCCACCCCGCGAAGTTCTCGGGAAACTCCACCACGTACGTGCCGTCGGGAAACGCGTGAATCGCCTTCGGCGTAATCGTGCGCATCACCTTCGCGCCCGGACAGTTCTCCGCCACAAGCGCGCCCTTCGGCGCGGACACCTCGACCGCGCGTATCTCGCGCTTCGCGAAGTCGGGCTGCGCGGGATGGTGCGCGCCGATCACCTCGCCCTCGCGGATGCAGTCGTAGCCGACGGGACTTTCCACCTGACGCCACGAGCCGTCCGAGACGACCGTTTCGCGCGTACCGTCCGCATACGTGATTTCAAGTTGCGCGATCATGCGCGGGAAATTGCGCCACGGCGCGACGTCGAAGTTCCACACCGCGATCGAGCGCACGTCGTACCAGCCGTGTCCCACCAGCACCTTCAACGTGTTCTCGCCCGCCTTCAGCGCGCCGCCGAGATCGTAGGTGGAGTAGAGAACGTGCTTGTCGTAGGCCGTGGGCGACGGGTCGAGCACCTTGTCGCCGATCTTGCGTCCGTTCAGCGACGCCTCGTAGAAGCCGACGCCCGTCACGTGGAGAAAAGCGGAGGCGACGGGCTTGGTAATGGCGATCTTCTTCTCGAAGGCGGGCGACGCGATCTCCTCGCGCGTGACAAGCGCCTTGCCGTACGGCGTATCGCGCAGGGCACCGAGATCGTTGCCGAGCGTTCCGTTCGTCACGATGCGGCGGCCATCGGGGAAACGCAACGCGCAGATGAACGCCTGCGGGGTTCCCCTTCCGCCTTTCTTCACGCGGACGGTCATCGTGTTCTTGCCAGGTTTGAGCCACTGCGTCATGTCGCGGAAGCGCAGATGGTTCCAGCGGTCCACCTGTCCCGAATGGCGATGGAACTCCTTTCCGTTCACGTCAATCTCGTGCCGCGTTGAGGCAGCGTGCAGCAGTTCCACATACTCGCCGGGCTTCGCGCCGGCGAAGTCGAACTCAAGCGAAATCACCACGTCGCCGCGGGCGTTGGGTTTGGCGGTTATCCAGCGCGCACCGGACAGGTCCGCTTCGGGACGCGTCTCAGGGGCGGGTCCGATCCACTTTGCTTTCCAACCGTCGCCAGGCATGATGCCCGTCACCCATGTCGCAGGAACGCTCCAGTCACTTTCCGCACCCGAGCCGTCCCACGTGCGCACCTTCCACCAGTAACGGCGCGACGAGGCAAGCTTTTTTCCGCCATACTCCACGTCAATCGTGTCCGCGCTCGAAACTTTACCTGTGTCCCATAAGTCGCCCTTGTCCGCCACGAGATTCTCCTTCGAGCTTGCCACCATGATGCGGTACGCACTCTGCACAACGCCCTTTGCGTCTTTCTTCGATGCCAGTTTCCAGCCGAAACGTGGGGACGGCGCGTCCATGCCGCACGGATTCTCCAGCCTTTCCACAGTCAGCCCGCACGGAGCGCCAAACGCACCAGCGCGGAATCTCTCAACCAGCGCGTCCTTCTCCTGCCTGGGCACCGCGATGACCGTGCCGTGGCGGATGCCTTTCGGCAGATGGAGCTCCGCCGTGCGGTCTTTCCAGGTCTTGCCGCCGTCGGAGCTGGAAATCATGTTATAGCGTCCGCGACGGTAGTTGTCGAAGCAAACGAACATCTCCTTGCCGACGAGGAACGGTGACGGCCCTTCGACCCAGTCGGGTCCGAAGTTGATTGGCCCGTCAAGCTTTGTCGGGAAACCCTTGTCCAGCGACTTCGTGCGCGTGGTGAGGATGTGCTTCTTCGCGACGGGCTTCTCCCGCTCGTCCTTGATCGTCATCACCCAGTCGTGCGTGAGGGGATCGCGCACGATCGCTGCGTCAATCATGCTATAGCCCGGATCGAACCACTTCTCCGTCGGCGTGAACGTCTTGAAGTCGCGGGTCGTCGTGCGGTAGATGCGGTGTCCGTCGCCGCGTCCGGAAATCGTCGACGCCCAGTAGATGTGGTACGTGCCGGTGTCGGGGTCGTAGGTGAGCTCCGGTGCCCAGCAGTTCCGGCATTCCTTCTCGTGCTCCATCACCGGAATCGCGCGCTGCTCGCTCCAGGTGACGAAGTCGCGCGTCTCGGCGTAGCCGATGATGCGGTCGTGCCAGCTCGTGGTCCAGACCATGCGGTACACGCCGTCCGGGCCGCGGCAGATGGAGGGATCGCGCATGAGGCGGTCCTTGCCCACCGTGGGCTTCAGGACGCTCTTGTTGCCGTTGAGCGCGGTCCAGTTCAAGCCGTCGTCGCTCACGGCGAGGTGCAGTCCGTCGCTCTGTCCGCAGAAGTACGAGAAGATGTAGGCTTCCGTGGCGGGAGTCTCGGGCGCGGCCTGCGCGAGCGCCGCCACCGCCGCAAGTCCTACGGAAATAATAATTTTATGAATCTTCATCTTTTTTCCTTTCTATACCACTAAAGAAATCTTTTATTTGCTTTCGCTACTGGGAGTTTCGGAGGCTTGGAGAATGGGAGAATTTTAAAATATTCTCCTTAACTCCGAGACTCCTAATCTCCCAGCAGCGAAAGCAATCATCACGGCTATCCTCGTTTACATTCGCGTAGACACTGAGGTGTGCGATCACGACTCGTAGACGACCTTGTAGCCGATCTTCTTCGCGAACGCCTCGACGCCCTTCTTGAAGTCGCCGAGGAACGTGACGCGGTGCCAGCCGAACTTGTTCCACTGGAGGTACGCCTTCTCGAAGTCGCCCGTCACCTCCACCACCATCTTCGTGCGGCAGCCGCGGTCGTCGGGGTCGTTCGAGAACGAACGGCCGGTCTGCAGCGCCACAAGGCGCTTGCCGATGTCGAACTGCACGGACGTGACGGGATAGTTCCGGGGCGCGAGGGCGCGCACGGACGCCCCTTCGCGGTCCGCGCAGTGCGTCTCGATCTCGAACGGCGACGCCTCGCTCTCCACGCCCAGCAGCTTGCGCGTGGAGACGCAGTGCGCAAACAGCATCGCGCGCCGGGAGCTGTCGATGGCGGGATCGGAGATGTAGCCCATGCGCCCCTTCGTCATCGCGTTGAACACGATCATCACGACGGTGGAGCGCACGTCGTTCTCGCACGTGCCGAAGAGGCCGACGTCCTGCAGCTCCATGAAGCCGAGGCACGGATAGGCCTTGAGCTTGCCATTGTAGCATCCGCCGAGGCAGTTGATCGTGATGGACACCGCGCCGCGGTCCTTGAGCACCTGCTTCATCGCGAAGAACATCTTCGCGCAGCCGAGGAGCGTCGCGTCCGTGACGCCGCCGATCTTGCGCGCCGTGCGCTTCCACTCGTCCACTTTCGGCTGCGCGACGGCGTCCGGAATCTTCTCCCACGCGGCGTTCAGCTCGGCGAACTTCAAATCCTCCACGACGATGCCGAAGTCCTTGAGGATCTTCGCCTTCTGCGCGGCCGGGAAGCCTTCCACGGAAAGGATCTTCTTGCCCTTCACGGCGGCGAGCGTCTCTTCCGGCGTCAGACAGTCGAGCGGCCCCTCCACGGGCTTGACGCCGCTCTCCGGCGGCGTGTGGGAGAGACGGTAGTCCGTCGCGGCCTTGACGAAGTCGTCCGCCGTGCCGTCCTTCAGCTTCTCGAACGCGCGCGCCGCGCCGATGGTGTCGTTGAAGTCGAGCGAGCTCATGAAGGCGTAGTTCGGCCACTTGCGCTCGATCAGCGTCGAGTTGTCCACGTCCCATCCGCCGATGCCGGAGTACGGGAAGCTGCAGAAGAGGAGCGGCTTGAACGTCCGCGCGATCGGCGAGATGCAGCTTACCCAGTTGTTCAGCTGGATCACGAGGTAGCCCTTCACGTCGCCGGCGGCGTTGTCCTCGGCGACGATCTTCTTCGCGGTGGGTATGTCGCTCGCCATGCCCGGGACGAATGCGACGCCCTTCACGGCGGCGTTGAGGGCGTCCGTCACGTTTTTCATCACGGGACGGAAGTCGAAGCCGATGTGGGGCCAGGTCTTGCGCTTCTGCACCTCGTCGAAGGCGGCGAAAACAAGGCGTACCTTCACGGCGCCCGTCTTGTCGGGAATCGCCCCGGCGGGCGTGGGCGCGAGAAGCGCGGCCAGGAAGTCCTTGAACTCGGCCTTCGCGGCAAAACCGCCCATTGCGGCGGCGGCGAAGAGACTGTGGATGAAGTCACGGCGGGCGCAGCCCACGCAAGTTGTCGTTGCTTTTCTCATTGCAGGTTCCTTGTTCATTTTTTCATTTTACTTTTCTTTGTTCTTAGGGATTGACGCCCATTTCCTTGAATTCCGCAGCAGCGTTCAGGAAGTGCGCCGTGAGCCAGAAAACCGTCCAGCGCTCGGCGTACCCGCCGCGCAGTCTGTACACGTCGCTCATGTCGCCGCGCTGTCCGAAATTCGTGTGCTGAATCTGCTCGCCAAGCGAGCCGGAGTCATCGGTCAGTTGGAAGCAAGAGCGGTACATCACGGCCGCGAGCTTCTTTAGCCTGTCATCTTTTAGGTATTCACCCATCCGCCAGATTTCCGGCGTAGCCAACACGCCGAATGCGTCAAGGTGCTGGTTCTGCGCGGAGACGACCGTCCACCCCGTCGATTTGAACGCATGGTCGCTGAGGCGACCGGGCGGATACGTCGCGTCCCACACCATCGTATAGGTGAGCATCATGTTCATCGCGTGCTGCGCGAGACGGGCGTATTTCTTTTCCTCGGCACTGGGAGATTGGATGTCTTGCCCGTTATCGGCTCGGCGGGGACGCCTCGCCCTACCGTTGATCGCGTTCCACAGGAGTGCGGCGTAACCCTGGAAAGCCGCGTACGCGCCCTCCTTGTCCTCGCACCGCGCGTCGAGCGTGCCGCCCCAATAGACGCCATCATAGCCGAAGTACCGCCGCTCGAACACGGCGGCCAGCTTCTTCGCCGCCGCAAGATGTTCCTTCTTCCCGAATATCTCCGATCCCGCGACAAGCGGCGCAACGAGGAATCCGGCGTTCGTCGATTTCGGCTCCTGCCAGTTTGGCTTGAGGATGCTCGCCGCAATCGCGTCGAGCGCCTTCTCAGCGAACGCGCGCCACTTCGCAGAATTGAGCCGCCCGTCGGATTTCTCCGCGAAACGAATCGCCTTGACGATGCAGTTGAGGGCCTGTCCGCACGAGACGGGATCGCCGCCAGACGTCTTGCCGGTGTCCAGGTTGTAGCGCACGCAGAAGAGTCCGTCCGACGGACGTATCGTCGCGCCGAACATATCGCTGATGAAGTCGAGCGAATTCTGCGCCTTAACCCAGTCGCCCTTGTCAATGTCCAGCACCGGTAGCGCGTAGCCGCACGTCGCCGCACAGCCGCACCAGCCAAGGACGATCTCGCGCCGCCTGTGCGCGCGGTCGTAAACGTCTGTCATGCCGATTCCGCAGTCGTACATGTTGAAGCCGGACGCCCCCCGCTCCTCCATCCAGCGCGTAATCGCATAGTCGCGCTTTACGCGGAAGATGCGCTCGAACGGCTCGTAGCAGTCCGTGCGGTACGGCTTGAAGAGGTCGAGCGATACGTCCATAGCCTGCTCGAACCCAAAAGCGTCCTGCGTTGCCTTGCCCGTCTGAATCCAGAACGTCTTCTCGACGACCTGCCCCGGACGCAGCGTGACGTACGTCTCGTCGTACTTCATCGCCGCGCCCTGCCGTGCCTTCGCGACGGAGCGGCGGCGGTTGTAGCCGATGGGGCCGGAGAGCATCACGATGTCCGTGCCGCCATCCGCCACCTCCACGCCAATGCTCCACCACAGGTCTTCGCGCACCGCACCGCGTATGGGCGACGGCAGCGTATGTATCGCAACGAACTCGCCACCGTTTGCATTCTCCAGCAGCACGAACGGCATCGGCAGCCGATGCTCCTCAAAGATCGCGAACTCGCCCTTGTCGCCCGCGAACACGGGAACGCGTCCGTCGGTGCGGCCCTTGTTGGACGGATTCCCGTACATCAGGATTCCCGGCATGAAAGGCTTGAGCTGTTTCGAATCGCCCTTGACGCGGCACCTGACGGACAGCGTCACCTTCTCAAGCGGTTCCTTGCCGTTCCACGTCCAGCGGCGGACGACCTTCACGAGGCCGTCGCGCACCTCCGTCGAGGAATCACGTATCTCAAGCCCAGGCACATCGCTTTTCCATTCGGCAACCCAGCCGTCCTTCCAGCCGAAACCCGTTTCGACCGGCAACATCGCCGCCATTCCGAACTTTGCCGCAATGACAGTAGCAGCCGCAAAAACAACTACACGTTTCCTCATATTCTCTCCTATGACTTTTCTGTATCCTTTCTTATTTGCTTTCGCTACTGGGAGTTTCGGAGGCTTGGAGGATGGGAGAATTTGTAAAATATTCTCCTTAACTCCGAGACTCCCAATCTCCCAATAGCGAAAGCAATCATCAATGTGTTCCTCATTTATTCGTGCTAGCTACGTTGTCCAAATACTGCCCGCCCAGAGAGAGAACCTTGACTGCTGGCGGGATGATATCCGGCTCGGACGTGCGCAGGTTCCCTTCGCGCACGCGGATCTCGCTCACGCCCACGGGCGGCGACGTGAGGACGAGATCGTTCGCCCCCGTCTTCTCGACGACGGGCGCCCCCAGCAGGTCACGGCCCGAAATCCGCACCGGGCCATTCCGCGTGTCGATGAGAAGCGCACTCCCGGGCGCCCACGTGACCATCCCCGCGAGCGCCGCATGCGCCGCCGACAGATTCTCGCCGAAGAAGCCCAGCTTCGCCTCGCCTGCCACGTGGATGGACGCGCTCCGGCCCACCGCGCCCGCATCCTTCACCAGCAGACAGCCCCCTTCGACGCGCGTCGCGCCCGTGTACGTATTCGTCCCCAGAAGAACAAGCGTGCCGTATCCCGCCTTCGTGAGACCGCCCCCACGCGACGCCGAATCCTCCGCGAGCACGCCCGGCAACTCAGCCCATGCGTCAAGCCCCACCTCGATGCGCGCGCCTCCGGACTGAATCCGCGTCGTGATCGTCGGCGCGATGAATGGAACGCACCGCCGCATCCCCTCGTACGTCGCCAACGTGCCGCCGTTGAAATTGACGGTCGCGCCCACCGCGCCCTTGACCGTGACGTCGCCGAGCACAAGGCGTCCGTCGCCCTCAAGCGTCACACTGCAGTTCCGGCAGGACGCGGCACGTCCCATTGAGAGATGCGGCGTCGAAAAGTAACCCGTTCCCCCCACGCGAAGATGTCCTTCGCCCTCTTCGCCCACATACACACACGTCTGCGGATTGAGCATGTGGAACGAACCTCCCGTCTGGTTGTACCAGCCGACGTCGCCCGGATAGCGTCCCAGCGCGGCAAAATTGTTCATCCGCACCTCGCCGCCCGTCTGGTTGACGATGCCCTGGCAGCTCTCGTGCGGAGCGTTCTCCAATTTCGGATAGCAGCCAATCTGCATCATGCTCCGGTTCGTCGTGAGGTCCAGGACGCCGCCCGCGATCTCAAACACCTCCGGACGTCCCGCGCGGCCGTCCAGCAGAAGACAGTTGCGCAGCATGGGAGGCGGACGGTTCGTACGAAGTTCGGCATTGCCCACCCGCACGGACGCGTTCGTGCTCCAGGCGTAGGCCGCGTCGCCGTCCGGTTCGCCGTCCGTGCGGAAACGCGCACGCCGCAGCAGACCACGGTTCCACAGGGCGTAGTCGTCCGGCGTCCAGTCCGCCCGCTCGTCATACGCCCCGCAAAACGGCACGCCAAGATCCACCCAGCACGCCAGCGTGCGCAGCTCGGTATCCGTGAGGCCGGGGGCATGCCCTTTGTCGAGTTTTTCCGTGAAGAGACGGCTCTTACGCGAACCGCGCCAGTTCGGCGGCACGAGTGAGGCCGTACTCCCATTGTCGATCCAGTTGAGCATCGGATGCGCGCAGTCGCCCACCCAGGCGTTTTCCCACCACCTGGCGTTTCCGCCGTATTTCTTCGCGAGCGCCTTGTCGTCCAGACGCGCATGCGTGAGGCTAAGGTAGGACCGCGTCCACCAGCGCTTCGCCTGCGCATCGCGCACGCAGACGGACGTGAGGTCGGGGATCTTGTCGTTCATCGGGTTGTGGCAGCGCACGCAGCGGCGGTCGAGGATCGGCTGCACCTCGCGCGGGAAGCTGAAACCGTCCTTTGCGGGCGGCAGCGTGGCGCGGGCGAGCGCGTGATGCTCCATGCGGTAGTCGGGCGCGTCGTTGAGCGACTCGTGGCAACCCACGCAGCTCGCCACCTCGCCGGGCTGCAACACGGTCCAGCTGCGCATCGTCTGCACCATGCGCCCCTTCTCGTCCAGAAGCTGCAAATAGAACGGCGTGCGCGCGGGCAGGTTCACCGCCACCGAGCCATCCTCCGCCACGGGCACTTCGCCGAGCACCTTCTTCACTAGCCATGTGCTGTTGCCGAGTCCGGGCGGCGTGGCGTTCATCGCGAATCCGCCCGGACCGCGCACCACGCTGCGGCCGACGCCGGCGGGACGGTACGAGAACGACACTACGCGCATCGACTTGACCGTGCCGCGCGCAACGCCCTTCATCGACTCGCCGCGATAGACGTCGGCGATGGTGATCGTGCCGGTCTTGAGCGATTCGTCTGGACGCACCGAACTGCGGGCCGGAAGTTTGCGCGCGCGTACGGGGACGGGACGCCCGCACGAGATTTTTCCGTCCTGCGCCACCAGCACTTCGCGCGCACCGTTCACATCGGTCCACACGAGACCGAAGTCGCGGTCAGATGACACGCCCTTCGTGCGCCGCAGGTGCGTGGCCACCACGCTCTCCTCGTTGACCGGATACGGGAAGCAGTAGATCGCGCCCTGCTGTCCGAAATTGCCATCGCGCTTCACGAACTGGGCGCGGCGGAGCGGCGCCAGTTCCCAGCAGCCGGCAGTCTCCTCGCGCCCTTCGCGCGGATCGAACCGCATGAGCTCGCCCGGTTCCCACGAGTGGTGTCCTGTGCCGAGCGCGAAGAAGAGCGGACTGCCCGGCGCCATGCGCGCCTGCAGGATGCAGTTCGGGAAATAGGAGTTGCCGCCGTAGAGCGCGCGCTGGTAGGTGCCGTCGGGATTCATCGAGAAGACCGGCTGCGTGTAGATCTGGCCGCGGTCGTTGTACTCCCAGCGCATGTAGAGCACGCGCCCATCGTCCGCGAGTGTGGGGAAGTAGTTGTTCACCTGGTCGTAGGTGATGCGCGTGATCTTGGAACCGTCCGCCTCGCAGCGGTAGAGGTTGAACACTTCGTTCCACCAGCAGTCCACAATCTGCCCGCAGCGCGTGGAGTTGAAGAGGATGCGTCCGTCCGGCAGGAAACAGCCCTCGATGTCGGCCGCGCCGAGTCCGAACGTGAGTTGCCTGACCTCGCGCGTCGCGAGGTCCATCGCGTAGAGGTGGAAGTCGTCACCCCTATCGCTCGCCTTGAACGAAAACAGCAGGCGCTTCCCGTCAGGCGAGACGTCCACGTCGCGGTAGCAGCCCTCCTTCGAGGAGAGGGGCGTCGTCTCCTTCCAGAGTCCGTCCGGCTGGTATTCGGCAAGGCAGAGCGACGACCCGATCGCGCGGTACGAGCACTGCTCGAAGGCGTCGGAAAGTTCGGAGAGGTGCAGGAACGTGCTGCGGTGTCCCAGCACGTAGTGTCGGCAATACACCCACGTCTTCGACATCGCCGCCACCGGTCTCAGGCGTTCCGCGCGGCGTGCGAGCTTTTCGGCCCGCCAGGCGGCATACGTCATGTTGGTCGGGATCGGGCCGTCCTGCGCAATCCAAACGGCCTCCATTTCATCCACCGCGTATGCGCCAAGCGCAAGTGCGGAAAAAGCAAGTAGCGACATCATCTTCATAAGGCCATTGCCCTTTCCTCAATCACAACACCCGTCAAGCAGGAATTTGTAGATCGGTTCGTGAATGATGCCGTTCCTTGAGAAATCCACCTCGTCCATTGACAGGACGTACTTGGGGTAATTGTCGGCAATAGTCTCCAACACGGAAAATTCCCTATCGCGCACATCCTGCGTCGGCATCAGATACGCGACTTGGACGTATATCTTGCGTCCAGCGCGCTCAGCGACGAAATCCACTTCCCTCCCACCGACAAGGCCTACCGTCACGTCGTAGCCGCGACGCACCAGGTCAACCGCGACGATGTTTTCGAGAATCTGGTCGATGCAGGCCTCGTTGTTTCCGAACAGCGCCTCGCGAAACCCATGGTCCGCAAGATACACCTTCTCCTGCGACGACAACAGCTGCTTGCCCACAAGGTCGTTGCGCTTGAGCGTAATGGCAAGACACGCTTCATTCGCGTACTTGAGGTAATTGTACAGCGTCTCCAGCGACACGCTGCGGTTCTCGTGCCTGAGGAATTTCACGATGGACTGCGCGGAAAACAAATGCCCGACCTCCATGATCAAGTAGGACAGAATCCGCTCCAACATGTCAACGTCCCTGACCTTGTGTCGCTTCGCAATGTCCTTCAACAACACGGAGTTGAAAACGTCAGTCACGTACGCCCGATACACCTCTCCAGATATTCCCGCGTCGTGTACAAAGGGCAACCCTCCCTCCCGCACGTATTTCCTGAACGCATCGCGCATCGTGATCGCCGCATCGGACGCCTGATAACACGGAAGGGCCTCGGAGAACGACAAGGGATAGACGTGAATCTCGACATACCGCCCGGAAAGATATGTGGCAAGCTCTCCCGACAGCAACTTCGCGTTCGACCCCGTAAGATACACATCTACCTTGAAATCCACGGAAACGGCGTTTATCAGCGTCTCCCACCCTTCAACCTCCTGTATCTCATCGAAAAGCAAGTAAAGCGTTCGTTGCGGATTTTTCGCGGCCTTCTCCTTGATGAACGTGTAGATGCCATCGACGTTCTTTGCAAACGGCAACATCCGCGACTCAAAGTTCACTTCGACAATCTGATTCTCGGCCACGCCTCTTTCAAGAAGAAGATCCCTAACAAACCCCATGATAAAGGATTTGCCAGAACGCCTAATGCCGACAAGAACCTTAATTATCGACTTATCGACAAATGGCTCAATTTTTCTGATATAGAACGGTCTTTCAATCATCACAATTCTTCCAGCGCGGCGTTAGTATATCATACGCCATACCGAAAAGCAACATGGAAAGCGACCCTTCTTTTCGCCATAACGAAATAATCGGATTCGTGTGCCAACGGTGTGAGAACACCACGCACAAGTGCGCATTGAGCAAAATTTTCTTAATATAACGTGCAATATATTATCAAACAAATGATGTCAACGAGCTGCGGCAAGCCACTAACCGCACATGACCTATCCCTTATTTTCGTCGGCCCGTGGAAGTTCGCCCGGTTTGAGCCGAACGTCCTGTGGCGAGGTCGCCGAAGAAGCGACCCAGCAAGGTGAAGAACGAAACAATCACGCTCCGCCAGGTGAGGCGGCGCGGACGTGCGCGCGGGCGCGGAAAGATACTCCAAGGTGAACGGGCCATGGCCATAGTATACCACAATTCTGCCGTGTGGCACCCCGGCGAAATCAGACCTTTTTCTCGACGACGGAGAGCACGTTCATTGACTCGTCGTGCGCCTCCAGGAGGTAGATCCGGTAGGCGTTGCCGCCGGGCAGGACCTTGACGACGACGTGCGCGACATCGGGCACGAGGATGTTCTTCATGTACGCTTCTTTGATTTCCTTCGCCTTGCGCTTGGCCGGCATGAGGTTCGGGAGAATCGCCGGATCGGCGTACTTGCTGATCGTCCTGAGCGTCTTCGGCGCCAGCTGTCCCGGACACCACATGCACGCCACGTACGCCTGCGCGCGCACGGCCTTGACGAACGCCTCGTCCATCGAATCGGAGCAGCCGTGGTGGTTCATCTTGCAGACGGTCACGGGCCCCACACGCTCGCCGACGAGTCCTTCGTAGTTGACGTCGCCGCCGCCCTTGACCTTGAACCGCCGCCCGACGTCGCCACCCGCATAGTAGCGGAACTTGCCGTACTGGATCACGAACGCCAGTGAAAGCGGATTCTGCGGGATTCGCCCGTCCTTCGTGACGGCCACATGTTCCGCGGCGTAGTCGCGTGCGCCGTCCTTGCCATCCCACAGCACGCCATTCGCGCAGATGTTGCGGATGGAGAACACGTCCTTGTAGCGGGCGGGATCGCGCTGAAGCGCAATCTGGTTGAGCGCGCCGACCTTGAACGGCTCGACGATCAACCCCTTCTTCTTCTGAGCCTCGATCCACGGTTCGAGCAGCAGCATGGACGAATCCTGCTTCTTGTACTTGCCGTGTTCCGGGTACTCGTGGTCGAAGTAGTGCTTGACGTCGAACTCCTCGGCCACGCAGAGGAAGCCGTTGATATTGCGTCCATCCGGCGTCGTGCGGTAGCGGAGCCCCTCGTAGGTGGAGATAAACGTCGCGTGGCCGACATGATCCCAGTGCCAGTGCGAGAAGATGGCGTAGTCGATCGCCTTTTCAGGGTACACGCGGTGGATGTAGCGCGCCATCCACTCGCCGCCGAGGCGGTCGGGCGAGGGCAGCAGCGGAACCTGGCCACGATCGCGCGTACGGAAAAAGTCGCCCGTATCGTTCAGGATGGCCGTGCCGTCGGGGAGACGGTAGAACATGTTCTCGCCGCAGCCCGTATAGACGAAATGGAGATCCATCTCGCCCGGCTTCCAGCCGGGGTAGGGCTTGCCGACCTCGTCGGAAGCGCCACGCGCAATGCCGGTTGCCGCAAGCGCGCCAAACGCAGTAGCATTCTTGAGAAAATCGCGTCGATTCAGTATAAGCATGATTTACTCCTCAGTAACGCCTAAGCAGTTCGAGCATCTTGCGGTCGAGCTTGTGGCCGTTGAAATCCTCGTATGCGACATCCTTGCGGCCGGAATCCATGATTCCGAAACGTCCGCGCAGGTTCCAGAGAGCCCAGCCGATGTTCTTGCCCTTCCAAAGCTTCAGACAATGCTCCATCCAGGCAAGCACCACGGCGTGCGGCGTCCCGTTGTTGCAGCCGAACTCACCCACCATGCAGCATTCGCCGGCGTCGAGAGCCCTCTGGTACTTTGAGACCGTCGACTCTGGCGATGCGCTCAACCCGCCAGAAGCGTACTTCGGCGCAAGCGGCCAGGTGGGCGGAGCCTTGGGAATGCCATGGATGTAGTCCGTGCCGTAGTGCGTAATGGCGTGCGGCGTATAGCCCCGGAACGCCTGCCCCACGGACGGCACCTTGTACAGCTCCGGAACAGGGGTACCCGCACAGTAGTTTCCGTCCACCATGATGAAGCGCGCGGGGTCCTCGTTGCGTATCGCCGCGATGAGCTTGCGGCAGAGCGGCAGGTAGTTCTTCCCCGCCGTGTGACGCGTCGGCTCATTGAAGAGGTTGAAGGAAAGGACTTCGTTGGGGATGCCCTTCCATCTTTTCGCGAACGCCGCCCACATCTTGCAGGCGGCCTCCTGCGCCACGGGACTCGTGCCGAGCGGGAACGCCTCGGTCTGGTCGAGGATGCAGTAGCCGGGAATCCGGTGGAGCGCGATCTGCACGTGGATGCCGTACTGGCGTCCCCACCTGACCGCGGCGTCGAGGTGCTTCATTTTCTGCTCGTTCAGATTCGTCCAGCTGTCCCCCGCTATCAGGATGCGGTAGTCGAGGGGCAGCCGCGCGAAGTTGAAGCCCCAGTCGTGCAACGCCTTGAACTCCCACTCGACGAAATGCCCGTCCACGCGCGGATCGGGCGCAAGGCCCGTCGTCGGGCAGCGGAACATGCCCAGTATGTTGAAGCCGCGCCACCTCTCGGCCGGACGCCAGTCCGTCACTGGTTCGGCGGCCATGCCCCATTTCGCCACTGCGGACGCGCCGATGCCGGCGAGAAACCCTTTCCGGGTGATGCCATTTGGCAGATCAACTTTGCTTGTCATATTTTTCTCCTTGGCCGGGTAGTATATCAAATCCCCACCGCCTGGGAAAGCCGCCATCTTGGCGTCTGGGCGGTCTCCTTCACAATTCCGAATGCGGGGGAACGATCGGTTTTACCCCGTGTACGGCGAGAATCTCGTTCACGCGGTCGACGTCGTAGATGCCCGCGATGACGCATCTCCGCACAATCATGTCCTCGAGCATGAATTCCGACAGCGCGAAACCGGCCGCCCCCAAGAAGTCGAGCAATTCCCGCCCGGTAAGCCGCAACGCCAGCGCGAACGCGATGGCCGTCTGTTTCGAAACGGGACGCAACTCGTTGCTGACGATGGCCGAATAAGTCTTGCGGCTCACATGCGCCGCGTTATAGACCGCCGGAGCATCTCCGCCAAAACGATCTCGCACGAGAATGATCAGCCGTGCGGCGAACGACGGGTTCGCGCTTGTCAGGTTGGGTGTGCGCACCGTCTCGCGATTCATCGCCGGCGGCACCACCGTCCCTTCCGGCTTGTCCTCCAACAGCCAGTCCTTCCCGTGCTTCTCCGCAACGTCGCGTCGCTCTTCCGGACGTCCGACGCTGACATTGCGTGCGAGGCTGTAGTCAACGTCATCACCACTCTGTTCCAGCTGTTTCTTCGCATCGAAGATCAGCAGTTCGGCATAGAGACGCTCGTCACTTTCGTCTTCGCCGGCCGCCCTCATGATCGCGACGGCTTTCGGATGGCCGCTCTGTGCCGCCATCCGCAACAGTTCCACGCACTTCGCGACGTCGCGCGGCGCCTCCCTGCCGTAGGCGTAGATGTGCGTCAGACGCATCTGGCTCTCGCTGTCGCCACGGCCCTCCGCCAGCTTTCGGTACCATTCCATGCCCAGTTGCCTGTCGGCAAGGATCCTATCCCGATGCCACGTGGCGGCACCGGACTCCTCAAGGGTGCGCCATCCTCCGCCGATTCCCTTCAACAGAGCGCGCGCGTAGTTCCGCTGTCCCTGGAGACACCCACCCTCGGCAGATTTCCTGTACCATTCGCGCGCGGCAGGGCCATCGCACAACCTGACGCCCAGCTCCTTCTCAACGGCCGACACGACGTACCGAGGCCGCCCGCTCTCGCAGAACGTCCCAACGACATTCTGCGCACGCGCATTGCCACTTTTCGCCGCCTCGAAAATCTTGTCGACCACGCGCAGGAATCGATCCTTCCGCGACATCTCGCCGCCGACGTAGATGTTGCCGCCGAGTTCCTCCGGAAACCAAAAGCACTTGATGGAGTCATTTGCGTAATCCTCCAGCACTTCCGGCGACGCCTGTTTGAACTCCTCGCAGACCATGCGGCAATAGGGGATGATCCAACCGTCGCCCTCGTACCAGGCGGAACGCTTCATGAACGTGTCGTATGCGCGACGGTCAAACCATTCCACGCACAGCCGCTCCTCCTCCGTCATCCAGGCCGTCTCTTCTGGCGTGGGCAACGCCATGCCGTTTGAAGACGGCGCGCGCCGGACCTCGTCCAGCATGGAATCGTACTTGGCTCTGCCCGACGTCTCGAAGTCCAGCTTCGCCTGCTGGAATTCTCTCTGTGACTTATTCGGATAGTCCTCCTCTTCATCCGGGATATCCTCTTCTTCAAAATCGTCGTCGTACGAATCCAACATTGCAAACTCCTTACTGAAAGGCGACGCCGGGAAGCGACATGATCACGGTCAAGTCCTTCGCCGACGCCACCACGCGAACTCATTTCTTGCGGAAAACAGATATGACGATTCCGATCAAGCCGATGATCATAAACGCGACGATATAGGCCATCAAACGTTCCATGACGAACCTCCTCTCATTTCCTGAACATCGACCTCAACCCGAGATACATCAAGTATCCCAGGACCATTGCCCCGACCGTAACCCAGAACTCTCTCATTTCACACCTTTCTGTTCATTTTACCTTGCGACCCCATCCAACTGCGGACGAGCAACCTATCGCTCCGGCGGCGGACATATTACCACAATTCCATCCATTCCAACGCCCTGCCCGGCAAATGTCTCCCGCGTGGAGACAATGCGCTTATCGCTTCATATTACCTTGACTTGGGTCGCCCACATCACTCACCATATCATCATCCCAGTCCTCCCGCCAATCGGGATCGTCCCAGTCGTAGTACGGTTCCTCCTCGTCCCATTGTATCCAAGATCGGCTCCCGTCAACGCCGCCGCGTTTGTCAAAGTCGTTTCGATCCGGTCTATCCCGGCGCTTATGAAATCACCTCTGTATCCGCGAGTCGCCTGAACGACTTTTCACACGAAAGCGTGATCTGGCCCTGTTCCCTATAGCCAGAAGCAAGCATCCGATCGACGAAGCCAGGATTCGCCTTATGGATGTTCGGCGTGTTGATCGACGCGGCGAAATTCTGCGAAAACGCAATCCCTTCTCCAGACGAGAATGCCGTGAGCGCCGACAGCGCCTCTTCCTTGGTCTTGCCGTAATGATGCTGAATCGCATAGTACGTCTCAGACGCGACAATGTCGCTCACATAAAAGGAATCCCCATTGGCAATTCCCTCCTGATAGCGGGCAAGTGTACGGGCGGCAAGCTCCTGCGGTTGTCCTGTGAGAAGCCGTAAAACCACGGACGTATCCAATCCGAACGTCATGACTTAGTCTCCGTGACGACGGGCGATGCTTTCACGAATGGATGCCATGTCGTGCGGCAGATTCGGATCGACCTTGACGCTCCCAAACCACGACGGGGTCTTTGGCCTTCTCTTCCTTGTCTGCCGCGTGGCCTCGGTGCGCGGCTCGTCGCCAAGCCACTGCGAGTAAAGAGCCAGCGTAATGGCGCGAACGGTACTGCCCTCCTGGGCAGTCCGCGTCTTAATGCGTCGATACATCGTATCTGGAATGTCTAAAGTTGTTCTCATGTCGCGTGAATTATATCACATCTGCTGCGATGCAGCAATATGGATTTATTGATTTATGCATATCTGTCGACGAATCTCCTATAGGGCGGCCTATGAGTAGGGCGCGCGCTGAATTTCCCCACGCCCCACGACCGCCTGGTAGGGCGCGCTCGCCGAGCGCGCCGAATCCCCGGTAGGGCGGTCGCCCCGCGACCGCCGCATCGGGAGCGGCCGCGCTTGTCGCGGCCGAACACAAGCCCGTCGCGGCCATTCGGGGAAGCGGCACTCTTGCCGCTTCCCCAACCCACCAACTGTTCAATTCACGGTTTCAGACAACCCAGCGGACAGACGACAACGCCATCGTCCCGCGTGTATCCAAGATCGGTTCCCATCAACATTATTCTCGCACTTCACCTTCATTCATTAAATCGTTATTTAAGCTGAAAATGCGCCAATTACGCCACATAAAACAAGCGGAAAGACAATCCCACTCCCGAAAATTAAATGATTTCATTCCAGAAAATTAAAAGCTGCTTAGCCCTACCCATTTTCCTCTGACAATTCTTCCATCATCTTGGCCTCTTCTTCGGCATCGACATGACGCATGGCCTCGCAAAGCGTAAAGACCGTCGTCTTGCCCGCTTCGCGCGGCCAGTCCGTCGGATCTCCCGTCCCCAGCAGAACCTTCGCCCTTTGAATTGCGGTAGAAATGCTTGCTGCGTCAAAATCTGACCTCGCGAGCGACTTATTGTACTCAGGCAAATACGCACGCAACGCCTCAAGACACGCCTTGGACGTCGTATGCTGCGTGCCGTCCTCAAAGTGCAGGAGCAACCAAAACTCGAACTTCGGATTGGAAAGCGAGAATCCCTTGCATTGTCCCGGCGACTCTTTCGGATCCTGTGCCCACATTCTACAGAGCTCAAGTTCCTCCTCCGGCCATTCGTCGCGATCGACGACGACCCAAAGATAATCGCCGTCGCGCAACTGAAAACGCGGAATCGCGGCCTTCAACGCCGAAAGAACCTTCTTGGGGCTGTTCCCCTCACGGCTCGACACGGGAATCACATGTACATACGCAGAATTGAACATCGAGAAATAATCGCATTCAGTCCGCGTTCCCTCCACGCCGACCAGAAAGAGCCGCTTGTAGAACCGTTTGCCTGAAGATCGCGTAAACTGCATGTCGCCCCCCCCCTCTATCGAATGACAATGGACGGCAGTCCGCCCATACGTCCCGTGAGATAACTCTTCCGGAGGTCCGTGTCTTTCCGCGCCTCGGAGAAATCGGACACGGCAAAGATCTCCGACACCTCGTCGCGATTGCGCTCGGCGAGCCACATCTCATCGCGCCGCAAGAGCGACTGCGACAAGAGCCCGATGTCATGCGTGGTCGCCAGAAGCTGTCCGCGCGTGTCATTCGTACAGCCATCCAGGAACGTCATGACCAGTTTGCGCGCAGCATACGTATGCAGACATCGGTCGATCTCGTCAATGACATAAACGCGCTCGCTCGTCTTGTTCTCCATGTCGGCGAACGCCGGGAGCAAGTCGAGGATGCGTTTCGTTCCATCCGATTCGTGCTCGAGCTCGAATTCCTCCTCATGCCCGTCATGGGACACATGGCACGCGACCAGTTTCTCGGCCGTGACGACACCGTCCTTGCGCGTCAGCAAATAGGGCCAGGTGCGATCCTCGCTCTCCACGCGGACCGTCTGACCTTCCTTCAAGTGATCCGTGACCATTTTCACGACCGCCGGCGGAATCGGCAAGGCATCCACGCTGACGGGCTTGCGGACAATGCGCTTGATGCCCGTGTCAAAATTGGCAAGGATTGCATTCATCCGAGCAAAGTACGGCGCAGACTCATCGGCATAGCGTTCCTTCGGCGCATAGTGGGCATTGGGCGCAATCAGGCAGAGGGTCTTGTCAAACCAATCATAGACCGGCTTGAACGCCATGACGTTCTGGGTTGAGGCCATCATCAGAAAGAGCTGATTGCCGCGCGTGGACTTGGCAATGAGTTCAAGGAGTTGCTTCTCCTGCTCGTGGGCCGCACCAAACTCGTACGTGTAACCCTCAGACACCGCATCATAAGTCCGTTCGAAACGCACGTCATCGGCAGGTGCAGTCTCTCTGAAGAGTTTTTCGTGTATGACGCGAATTCCGTCCACTGAAAACTCGTATGCATAGACGTCATCGCCAATCAGCAAGCGGAACGCCATCGTCGTCGGCTTCTTCCGGCTGTCGGCGTCCAAAAGATACGGCTCAACGGGAATCCGCGCATCGGGCGCGAGAAAATACCCTCTCGTCACCATGAACTTGGCAAAGTCAAGTGCACGGAAGAAATTTGTCTTCCCGCTGGCATTTCCACCGAAAAGAACGGCAATCGGCAGGAAACGTGCCTGTAAACGCTTCACTTTCGTCACGCGTTCCCCATGATGTTGCTCACGGGTCGCAACAAAAGTAATCTCGCTTTTATTGCGATAAGACATCCAGTTCTCAACTGAAAAGCTAATTATCATCCTTCTTCTCCAATGGATTTGGACGATATTCTACCAAATTCAGCCTTGCGCGTCAAACGGAAGATGCGATAATCTAACAACATCCATATTGCTTGTCTTGATGGTTGTGCCACTTGAACCGCGACCCCGCGATGTCGCCGACAATCACGCCGATCATTCCAATCCTACTTTCGCTCATTCCGTCTTTTGCTTTCGGTACATCTGTCCCTTATCCTTCGGTTGAGCAATCCCAATATCTGACCTTGCCTCCTGCGAAAGCATGGTTTCAGCCGATTGGAATCCCTTGATGCCGCAGTTGCCGTAATAGGGATCCCCCCAGGGAACGAACAAAGACGGAAACTTGTCGTGTTCTTCATACACATGTGGGGCCACAATGGCATAGTCGCCCCCAAAACACCAGAAACCGTCTTTGGTGAAGAGCGGCGCATCCGGGACGGCGATCCCGAGCCCGTAGAGGTCGGCTGTTTCCTTAAACCGGATTTTCGCCAGCTCGCGGACCAATCTAAGCACGGCATTGGTGTCGGTGAAGGCATCCCATCCGAGTATCTTGCCGTCCGACTTTCGGAACGTGGCACACTTGACGTATGCCGCGCTCGTCGAATTTTCGACAAAGAAACCGTGAAACCCCGAACGATAGGAGACGATGCGCGCGTCCTCGTATTGAATGATGGCGCTACGGCGGCAGATCCATTGCGCTCGTTCTTCCAGAAAGACGTCCGCGCCGGGATCGACGTCTGGCTTGCCGTCCCGATGCTTATCCGATTCGGAGCGCCATTCATTTTCAATATGCTTCGCATCGTTATCGGCGAGGAACTGCCTTCCGTAAAAGCGCGTCATGGCGTCCCAGTCCGTGGCGTCGCCTTTAAATGGTTCACGGCGATAATTCCGCAGCCGTTCCCCGATCCATGTCCGCGCGGCCTTGGCGGCGGGAGAGCCGCCCGTGGGCCAGTCGGCGACGGCCGTCCAGTCCACGCGCATCCCGCCCCAGGCGTCCGTCGCAAGCGCCGCACGCCGCTCATGCGCGAACGGCTCCGGTTGTGCGACGCGGGTTTCTTTACCTGTAGATTGTGCAGCAAAGCCACCAAGGACCGCCACGACGGCAACCAACATCATCCATCGGCGGCCCACAACACAGCGAGAAGTTGTGGCCAGTTCTGTCAGGACGTTCCCTACGCCCCGCCGCCCAGTCTCCGTGAGCAACGCCCCGAATCGTTTCTTGTTTTCGTTCATCGTTTTCTCCATTTCAAATCAGTTGACAAGCGGTACTGGCGGGAAGTGGCAAATGTCTCCCGCGTGGAGACAATGCCCTTACCGCCTCATATTACCTTGACTTGGTTCGCCCACATCACTCACCACATCATCGTCCCAATCCTCCCGCCAATCGGGATCGTCCCAGTCATAGTACGGCTCCTCCTCGTCCCATTCGGACTCATCCGGGCTGTCAAACTCATTCTGCATTCTGATTTTCCTTTCTGCCTCCTACTCGCTTCCCATCCGGAAATCTTACACGCCTTTTTCACAATTCCGTACCAACCATCTTGGCGGTGCATTGACAGGGTTACACACACCACGGGGAGTGGCCGCGCTTGTCGCGGCCGAAAATAAAACGGAGTTATTGCCGGGAAGCGGATGTTTCGATTCGATTGTTTCAATCTCCACTGCGGAGCGAGGACATCGCAGCCCACGTTCCTTCATCCCCGGACTGATGGCCGCGGACCACGGCAAACCCTTCGCCGGCAATTCGAATTGCCGAATTGGGCTTAAGCATGTTCCAAGCCTCGTAAAACGAGCGCATGTTCTTCAAGCTTCGACCGCTAAAGCCCCGCAACCCCGGCAACTCAGCCTTCAATCGTTCACTAATACCGTCTATAATCCCTGCGCCCCAATTCCGCTTACGCGTATTGACCGAAATGAACCGCACAATGCCATAGTAAAGCGCGAGCTGTTCCTGATTGACCCCACGCGCAGCACGTGCCTGGCTCTACAGAATCTCAGTCTTGATGACAGAAACCGCATCCGACAGTTCGGCAGGATGCTCCTCTTTTATTTCAATCCCATTATCCATACTCAACGTCTCCTCACTCCAACGGCTTGATCATCGACTTGATGAATGCGCTGGATGATTTGTCCAAACTCTTTTTCGATCTTCATCATCTTCAACCTTCCTTTCAAATTATACCATCATTCGAACTGGCGCCTGCACGACAGACTTCCCCGTCCCGGCCTCACCCGACACGTAGAAGTTTCCGTCCATGCGCCCCGGCAAAGTCTATCGCCGACGCCTCCTTCGGATCAAGTTTCTCTCTTTTCGGCAACCAGCTCATATTACACCCCATTTTTAAACCATTGGTTTTTTACTGCAAGCATAATCAAGCCAACAATCACACCTGCAATCACAGAAGACAAAATCGGCCAAAACAGTTTATCCCAAATTGACGACTTTACTCCTATCACTTGATTCTTTTCAACTGTTCTTGTTTGATGCTGAGACGAACCGGGACTACCGATTTGCATGTCCCCCTTGCTACCAATCTGCATATTCCC
Organism: uncultured bacterium; assembly: GCA_902761035.1. Taxonomy (GTDB): domain Bacteria; phylum Verrucomicrobiota; class Kiritimatiellia; order RFP12; family UBA1067; genus RUG572. Next base: position 28,290 of record CACWIW010000009.1, read on the forward strand.
ATTGTTAATGATTTTAACACCTGAATTCGTTGCATTTTTCTCTTTCATGTCGTTATCCTCGTGTATGTCAATTTTACCTGCTTTCCTCTCATCCGGATTTCCATAGTCACTCAAAGAGGTGTTTTCTATCCTCTCACGGGCATCAGCGCTTCGTCTCACCTCATTATAATATCGAGGATGCATTGCCTCGCGAAGCCCCTGAAGGACATCCTCAATTGGCTCTGAGTCATAAACGATCTTACCAGATACTGCTTGCCGCTTAAATAGATACACGATAGGATCTTGCCTGTTTTTGAACCCGTACAAATCCCAAATCACACAATCTTCTTCATAATCCGCTCCAATTGTTATATGCAAGCGCTCAACCCATTGATCGAATGCTTTCAGCACAGAAACAAATGCACGCGCCATTTTGCGATCATCATTATCCTTCAACACTATCGGGGTTTCTGTTAATCCATAGAGAGCCCGAAAGAACCAATTATAACGCGGAAGGTCACGATCTTTCTTCCGTGTCAAATCACCAATTGCCTTCTTTAAAAAAGTACAAATTAAAATATATCGCGCAGGAGAAGGCGAATCGGCCAATATCCTCTCAACATCATCACTTAGCTTTTTATAAGGGTTCGTTTTTGAAAATACATCTTCATCGAGCAACCCTACCTCTTTACGCAATTGCGCGTAGCGGCATTGAAAATATTCCGTCTTCGTCTCTTCGATGTTATCTCTAATACCTTCTATGAACTCTCCGCTAAAATGCCAGCCGTCACCATCTTGATCCCTTTCAATAAATATCTTTTGACATTCGTCCTCTAAATCTTTTTTCGGCACATTGCCAAAACGCTCTATCAACCAATCAATAACAGATTTTACATTGATCGGTGTTTCTTTGAGTTGTGCGGTCGCCCAAGAAAGGCTCCGCTCAACAAGCACAGCCATTACTTTAGCCGTGCGGACGCGATCGTACTCCGTCTGAATGTCTTCACGACAACAAATTTCTTCAAGTGCCGCCTTCATCCAATCATACGAAAACACCAAAGGATCCAATATGTTCGTAGCGTGTTCAAGCCCCCGTTTTATGACTTCGCAAACATCAAAGAAATTACCCGCATATTGCATTGCCTCAATCAAATCATCCACAATATCCTCATACCACTCATCCAATGCTAATTCATCATCCATTTGCAATCCTGTTTCATGTATATTTTCGGATCGAGCTTTCGCATCCAATTCATCTTCATACTCTCGCATACATCTTGCCAATTCAATCATCTTTTCGCGATATGTTTTATAGGCCGAAACTATTTCAGGCACGAGCGCACTCCGACTCTCTTCCCCCATCAATGGATTTCCAAACGCCCTAACCCAATCAGAGAAAGCTCCCTCCGCATCCCAAACAAGTAACTTGGGATTAATCTTTCCAATCACATCAAAGAAAATTCGCCCGACATTGGAAATATCCACCCCTGAAGGATTATGCTTAGGGGAGCATTTGATAGGCAATCGCACCTTTTCCGCATTGATGTGCATTATGTCAAACAGATCCTCGCCACAACGTGGATATCTTGGATTAAGGCGATCAGATAAACGACGCATTGATTCCGTCAAAGGAAACCCATCAAAATAAAACGCAGCCGAGCTCTTGATGCCGGACAACGTTACAACCATCTCATACCCATGCCAACAAATCCCCACCTCGTCCAACTCTGCAACCTGCGATTTCCTTGGTCCAAATATGTGCCGAATCAATTTTTCCGCAGCTTCATTAATGGTGCCAAATTCAGCTTGCGTCAGTAGCCCGCGCGTTAACAAGAACAATAAACCGCCAGAGAGCCGATTATACTCCTTGGTCCAATCTATAACATTTCCTTTGTTATCTGTCATAATGAATTATTGTTATTGCAAACAGGATGACGAGTCGTCTTCTCCTCGGCAAAGGCAATGACCGACGACTGCTTCAAATCAGGTTTTTCTCTTTTCGGCAAACAGCTCATGTTATACCAATCTCTCTTGCATCCGCAACTTAGTCTGGCAATTTACTGTGGCAATCATGTCTGAACCCCAATGATCCCAGACCGCTTTGCTTTCCTCATAATATTTTACAGATACTTTTTTGTGTCCGCAAGTTCCGACGGACGCAAACTACGATGATGGCGAATCAAGCCCGGTAGTTCTCTGGAGAGATTAACATATGAATGATTTGTCGCTAAACTTTTGAACAACTCCTTTGGATTCATCCCGCACTCAACTAAAATCATGGCCGTGATAAATTGATGCATCCACATTTTAGCAAAGATAAATAAGCGTAACTCATTATGATAATCATCTGGATTGGCATGTGAATAGTTGTCTCGACGTTTCTTGATAAATATAGCCAAAGACAATCCTAACTCATCATCACCCAAATACGGGAACACATCCGCCAGTCGAGCTAACTCATCAATAAATCTCAAAATCAATTTCCTGTCTGCGCCATACAACTCCCGATGAATGCCCTCAAACATAAACACCAATTCAGACAAAACACCCTGAGTCATATTTGAATCACAACCATTCAAATAAACAAGGTGGCCAGCAAAGTCGCGCGCCAACTTCGGCAGTTTAAAGAAATTACTCGTCACTTCGCGAACATTCCCAAGTTTCGCGTATGGCACCAAGACATCAAGCGGCGAAAGCCCCTTTTCCGGCAACCTCGGCATGTCGCGACGCCATGTATGCTTAAGAACAATCTCCGAGACAAATGGCTTACCATCATGAGGCATCTCATATCGTTGCAATACACCCGTACAATTGTAAAGAGGTGCGGGCGCACCTGTCATGAGCCCGATTATCGCACGAACAAAATTCAGATAAAACTCGTACGACCGATCATCACCGTAAAACGGCAGTTTACCCGCCTTTGACTTAATGACAAATTGAGCTTCATGCCGTACATCCGCCTCGGTCTGACCAATAGCCCGAGTAGGCCCCTTCCAGGCATATCCAACAGAGATCGTCACATAGTCATCTTCAAACAACAGCACATCTTCCGGACGTTTATAAACAAGTTTTGTTTCATGAGCTTCCCAATTATCGTCAAACGAAAAAGGACAAACATTATGCCACGCCGACAGCCCGAACATCCCGGCACTCAAACTAAAGAACGCTATATCTTCTTTCTTCTTATAGCATTCTGGCCCAACCCATCCCTCCAAGCACCAAAGCTTGGTTTCGTCCAATTCTGCAGGTTCTGATCCGTTAGATTCCTGCCCCACAACCGACACATCGAACATCGTAAATCGCTTTAACCCATGACTTGCGCCATTGACGACAGGATAATTCTCAAAGGCAAATTTCCTTTCTCCCAGCGAGAACGTACCCAAGAGTTGCAAATCCAGTTTTTCGCCCTCGGCAATTCGCATGACTCCAGAGACATTGCGCTGCTCGGCGTCGTCACTGGGTATCCACCAAACGCCGAGATACTCCTGCTCTTCCCGCTCTTTTAATATGTCATCTTTGTCTGCCATATAGCAAACCCCTATGATTCCTCGTCCGCATCCTCGTCCGCATCAATCGTTGCGGCTGAAAGCGTCTCGACGTTGTCATTCACGCGACAAAGCTCCTCTATCTTGTTTAATAGACTTGTACCACGAATGCCGACAAAGGTTTCGAAGTCATCGCGCTTTGCCGCCGCAAATGCATCCGGCATAATGTAATGAAGCTTTAGATTATCACCAATCTGCAGATTGGCCGCCTCATATTTGGCCAAATACACCGATGGTTTCTTGTTGAGAATCTCGCCATTAAGTCTCTTTGAAATGAACGCGAAGTTCAAGACAGAATTGATGTCGTTCTTCGTGAGCGCGAATTCTCCGTAAAGCGAATAAGGAAAGAAGTGATGATTCTCCTTGGAGTTCGCACGTGAAGCATTCGTCTTATCCAACGTAACAACATCACCGTTGTCAAAATCAACCGGCGCATTCATTGCCATTATGCACAATACGCCATTCTTAATCACCGAACGCTGATTCATCCGCGCCTTGCGCAAATCGGTCAGGGTCAGTTTAACCACGAAGACACGCGGTGCCTTATTCCCGCCGACGAGGTCACGAATCCAAGCGGCATCCTCATTCATCCGCGATAAGGCTGAGCTCGAATAGCGCTGCGAGAACGTCGCCGTCCAGAACCAATCAGAAATCAGCGACTTGTCATCTAGTACGATCACATCCTTATCCGCCACAAAGAAGTAATGCTGGATGATTGCTAACAAACTAGGATATGGGATAATCGCCATTTGCTGAACGCCGAAGTTCTTTATGAAATCAACGGCGAGCCTGATACACTCCACCGTGCGCTTCCAATGTGTGCGGCAATCCTGATTGGTCAACTCCAACTGATGTCGGTTTGTGCAATCGTTTGAAATATTCAGCGCAAGCGATTGCGTGAAAATCTCCGCGCCGATTTCGCCGAAAAGTTTGATCGCGGGTTCGTCATTGACTTCCTCTATCTTCTCCCGCAGATCGAAGTCAGCCGACCAGGCCGAGGCGTGAACAAGATCGAAAAGCGTCAGCCGCTTGCCGCCCTGATTGATGCGCTCGAAGATTTCCACGACTTCATCGATTCCCATGTTGAGAGACTTGATTACGCTCAACGGATATTGTCGCAACAGCGTACTGCAATTGATAATTTCGGGAACATCACTGGCTCGTCCGGTTGTACTGTATTCTGCAATTAGTTTCTGAGATTCCGTTGCGTCATATAGTTTATAAACAGGAATGTCTCCCGCCTCAGGCCGTGGACGAGGAATCCTGAACTCCTTTTTGTCGATATTGAAACAAATCTTTGAATAGTCCCTCGCCTCAATGACTTTGCCTTTAAGCCCAACGTAGAGAGACGTAATTCTCTGCTGGCCATCAAGAATAAACGAGAACCTTCCCGCTTCGGGTCTGTCAGGAAGATCCAGATGCGGGACTTTTCGGCAAAAACATTCCATGCCTCTGTCAGTTTCCCAAAGAAAGAATGTCCCAATCGGATATTCCTTGTACATGCTGTTCAGCAATTTGACGACCTTGGACGGTTCCCACACATAGGCCCGCTGAAACCGCGGGACACGCAGATTCCCGTTTTCGAGTTCATTGATAAGGTTCACCACCTTCCAATGCGTTATCATCTGAATACGTTCGGACATATCGCCCTCCTTGCGTTTTGACTATTTGCAATCACCGGACACACCCTCCAACACAAGCAGACGACAACACTTGCCGCCCAAGTTCTTCCACTCGCTCAAACCTTTTTAGGATATATGCTTCGTGCTTCATCCTTCACTCCCTTACTTAGCCCTGAAAGGCCCTTATCGAAATATACGTCATAACGGGAAGCCCTCTCGGAGTCGCGATGACAAGATGATCCACAACATTGATGTCAAAAAGTTTGGCCGCGTCAATCACCCGTTTCGTCAATTCAATGTCTCCACGGCTTGGGGTTGGATCGCCAGAAGGATGGTTATGCGCCAACATAATCGACTTCGCTCCCCATCTGACGGCCTCCTTGAAAATGTCCCGCACGCAGGCCGGGGCATAATCATCCGAACCTATGCTCATGCGTATCGGCTCGGACAGCGGATGGTTTTTGACGTCCAGAAGCAGGACGAACATGCTCTCCTTTTCTTCTCCAGGTCGAATCACCGCCCTGAACAACCTGAATCCGTCATCCGGCGTCATGACAGAGGCGTTCCGCATCTCTTCCGGCGACATGCGATTCGCTCGCCGCCCCATCTCAAAGGCCGCGGCAAGTTCCAGACACTTCACCCGGCCGATTCCAAGTATCGGTCGATCAGGATAATCCTTGTTGTGCTTCTTGATCCGCTCCTCAATATCGCGCCAATCGGACGAAATAAGCTTGTTCAAGGAGCCAAATGCATCAAGCAAACGCCGCGAAAGCTCTCGGACATCACATCCCGCGGCACCTGTCTTCAGAATAATCGAAAGCAACGCCTCGTCCGGGATTGTCGACGGATCTGCCGCGCGTTCCATCAAATCACGCGGCAACAGTTCCGACGGCAAGTCTTCAAAGTTGTTCGCCATCAATCAATCCTTCAAAACATCGGCAATGATCCCTGCTATCTTGTCCTGCTTGAGTTGGGGATGGAATACGACCTTATACCCCTCTGCCTCAAGATTCGCAAAAAACACCTTGGCACATTCGATCTTGACCATCTGATCCGCCGGAATCTGATCCTCCCGGTCATAATCCTTTGTCTCGACAATCAGATTCAGAATCTTCGTGCCGTCTTTGCGCTTCACCACATACATGAAATCAGGGCTGAACGTCCCTCCGGCAATCGTTGGAATCGCAACACTCCGCCGCGGAATCTTGCCAAACACGACAATCTCGTCAATGTCAGTCAGGACATTTTGCTTTTCAAGCGGAGAATCGTATGTGATTGCATCGTAAAGGTACTTCTTGCAAGGTTTCCCCGCAATGATCTTCGTGCCGATCACGCCCTGCGTAACGGTCTTTCGCATCGAACCGTCCTTGTTGGTCAATGCGGTCGCTGTAACCTTGTCCGCACTTTTCTTATAGCAGAACCGCCCCTGAAGTTTCTTGTTCTTCCACAACTGGAACTCATCGCAGAACCGCGCCACAGACCGTTCGTTGATCTTCACGGCGTCCGGCGCTCCGTTCTTCTTCGCATAGAGCCTCAATCCCTTGTCAACGACATCCACGGGAATATTCGTCACATTCGATATCCGTCGCAAAAACGTCCCGTAGGGAATCGGGCTCTCAATGACGTAGGACGCCCCCGTCTCCTCCACAACCGACAATGCAGCGCCATCGCTCGCAATCTTGACGCGCGAACTCGTCAGCGTAACGTCCTTGAACACATCCCTGGCGAAAATCTCTGCGACGACCTTCGGCAGTTTGGCGTTCAATTCCTCTTCGTAGAACAGCACATACCGCTGATTAATCTCCATCCAAAGCTTCTTGATCTTGTCGAACGGCTCCTTGCGAACTTTGATTTTCTGCGCCTTCTCCTTGTTGGCATCCTTGACCTTGCCGCCATTGAGACCTCCAACGAAGTCGGGATATTCCTCTAAGAACGCCTCACGGTTCTCCGGCTGGATGTTCCGACTGAAATCAACGAACTTCTTCGTCAGCAACTCAATCATCAGCTCGTCGGGCGACTTGCCGAGCTTCACCGCAACCTCTCGCAGCTTCTGCTCGGTGATTGTCACTGCCAGCGGCGCCTCGGCATTGATTTGTGAAACAAGCTTTTCCGCAAAGTCCGCCTCGCTGAAATCAACAATGTAGTTGAGCTGGAACTCCATGTCCGAGACACGGTTGCCGTTCTCATCGACCGGCAGGCGCAGTCCGCGCCCAACCTCCTGCAACTTGCTGATCTCACTGCCGCTGGACCGCAGCTTGGCGATAGTGAACACATTCGGGTTGTCCCACCCCTCCTTCAACGTCCACTTGGAGAAGAGGAACCGCCGGACATTCCACTTGCCATCCTCGTCCTTGAACGACAACAGCTTTTTCTTGCCGTGCAGAATCTCGTCGACTTCCTTGGCAATCGCCTCGTCTGACGAATCGTTGTCCTTGGCGAAATATCCAGCGTGACATTCCTTGATGCGCTTCAAGCTGTCCTCAAGGAATTCCCTGTATTCCGTCTCGGACGGCTCCAACTCCTTCAGCACGATCTTGATGCGTTCCTTGAGCAACTTCTCGAAGGTCGTCCGCAAATAGGCCTTGTCCTCGTCCTCGCCGTCACCGCGATAGGATACGATGTCATCAATGAAGAACAGCGCCAGCGTCTTGATTTTGTTCGGCTGGTCGCAGAAGTTGTGGCGCTCGACCTCGAAATGCCGCTCCAGAGCCAGCTTCATCATCTGTTTCTGGTAGCTTTCCATATAAACATCGACGCTCATCTCCTCGCCAACACGCTTCTCCGACTCGTTGGAAAAGACCACCACATCCGACCCGATCGCCTGCACGGTGATTCCACTGAACGCTTCGTTCACAGTCGAAAGCGAATCGCCAACGCACAAGGTGAAGCTCTTCTTCGCCTTGCCCGCTTCAAGATACTGCATCCGTACGGACTTCTTGGACTCGATCTTGACGATCTTGACTTTCGCGTCCTTCTGATGCTCCGGCTCGAAGTGCTCCTTCACCACACCCTTTATCAGTCCCTGATTGAAGGACTGACAGGCATTCAGGTCGTAAAGGAGATGCCGATAGTCTTTTACGGAATGCTTCGACTTGCCAAATCCCTCCGTCCGCAGGGGAAACGTCGCGCCGAAGCGGATGATGCACTGCGGATCCAGTTCCTTCTCGATGGCCTGGTACGCCTTCTGGTCACGCGAGAAGCGATGCGGCTCGTCGATGATCACGAACGGACGCGTCGCCTTGATTGCGTCGAACGGACGGTAAAAGCCCTCGACGCCCGCATCGTAGTCGTCACGCTGAAGCAACGAATTCTTGCTTCCCGTCAGAAGCTGCATGTTGACCAAAAGCACATAGATGCGGTTATCAACCTGACACGACCCCTTGACGAAATCCTCAACCGCCGCGGGAAAGTATTGCCGCCCCTTCTTCTTGTTCTTCGGCGGCTCCAGCACCTCGCACTCAATCTCGGCCCCGTATCCGCACTGGTCCTTGAAGTGCTTCTTGACATAGCCATCCGTCAGGAACTGCGCCGTTCCCGCCTTGATCGCCAAGGACGGCACCGCAATCACAAACTTGTTGATCTTGAACTTCTGATGGAGTTCGTAGATGAGATGAGTATAGACGTAGGTCTTCCCCGTCCCCGTCTCCATCTTGATATCCAGCGGAAGATAGCGCGAGCCTGTTTGAATCCCGCGAAACGCATAATCTATCTTGTTCTCATCCTGAACCCGGCGAAGATTCTCCGTCATAGCCGGGCTCCCGAATATCACCTTGGGATTGGCGTAGAACTGGTGCGGCGGCAGGAATGTCACGCCCGCAAAGACGCCGCTCACAGCGTCCACCGCCTTTTGCTGATGCGGCAATGCCTTCTGAAGTATAATTTCCATTTGCCTCTTGCCCTCAGTAACGCTTGTCGAGGATGACGTGCTTGTTCGTGCCGTTCGCGGCAATCTTCAGGAGATTGTTCTTCAGCGCCTCCAACTGCGTCCACGAGAAGCTGTAGCCGAACACAACCACATTGCCCGGATTGAACGAGCCCTCAGTCTCGAACTTGTCAAAGAGCGCAGAGATGCCCTTGTCGCTCAATCCCGGCTCAATCAGGTAGATGTGCTTCTCCATCCAATACGCCTTGTAGCCGTCAAGGTCAACCACCTTCGGTTCGGCGGAGAATCCATAGCCGTCATGCACCAGCCATGTCGCCAGCACCGTATCAACACCGAACTCCTTCAGAATGTCATCCGTCGCCGCCAGGGCATTGTCATTCAAATCAAACTTCTCGATCTTGTCGAGCGTATTGCCCTCGACCTCCTTCAACGTGTAATGCTTGAAGCCCAAGTCCATTGTTTTTGCGACCTTGGGATTTTCCGCGACAATTTTCGCCGCAGCCTTCTTGATTCGTGCTTGGCCAATCTCATCAATAGTCCTGTAGCCAAACTTGTACGCCGGCTTGTCATTCGGTATGCTTTCGGGCAACTGCACCAAAATATAACTCGGCCCCTTTCCTTCGGCCTCCTTCTCGTTGGCACGCAAAACTGCATCTGCAGTAGTTGCTGACCCAGAAAAGAAATCCAACACAACATCTCCATCGCCGACATGAGACATCGCCAATATCTTTTCGACAAGCCACGGAGACTTGGGGCCTTGGAAGATTTTTTCATCCGTCTCAAAAAGCGAATTAACAACCTCTTGACCACGCTCCGTCGAAATCTTCCGCCCAAGCCAAATTGACTTCAATTGCCGTTGCACAACTTCACCATCTTGCATCGCATAAGACTTGCGGAAAATCGTCCACCTTCCCTTCACCTCATGTCCCACGAGCAATTCAATCTCATTCGAAGCTTTTTTCTTATCCCAAGTCCAACATCCTTCAAAGCCATCCTCCCATAATGGATAAACCGCCGTATTGAATTCAGCCGAGCTCTCCAAAGCCACATCGCCAAACTCATTGACATAAATCGGGTAATATAGATTAGGCCGATTATGCTTGCCGAAATCACGATGCGTGTTTCGCAATTCCAGCTCTCGATATAATCCGTACTCGTCCTCCAAAGGATATTCCGAGATTATCTTGCTTTGATCCTTATCTATCGACAATGCGCCCTTTTCAAGCTTTGTTCTCGAATATACCAACAAGTATTCGTGACATGTCGCAAGATACATATCTTGCGACCGGCCCTTAGGATTGCACAATGTAGTAATCTTAGCAATAAATCGATCTTCGCCAAAAATGTCATCGCACAACAACTTCAGATTGTCAACCTCGTTGTCGTCTATCGAAATAAAAATGACTCCTTCCTTGGCAAGCAATTCTCGTGCAAGCATAAGCCGTGGATACATAAACAAAAGCCATGCCGAATGGGAAGCGCTACCGCGCTTAGTGAAGTCGAGGATACGCTGTGCATCTTCCTCAGTAATCGAAAGTTTGTTAGCGAGTTCGTCGACCTTAAAGTTGAACGAATCCGTATAAACAAAAGCGTCTGAATCCGTATTATACGGCGGATCGATGTAGATGCACTTCACCTGCCCCTGCTTGGACTGCAGTAGGTGCTTAAGCGCATCGAGGTTGTCGCCGGAGATATAGACGTTCTTGCTCTTCGCATTTTCCGGCTTCGCATTGTGCTTCTTGTCCGGCACCACGACCGTCGTCGTCTCCAGCGAAGTCAGAAGCCGCGCATAGTTCTTGCCAAGAAACTTCAGCTCGTATCCCTCGTTCGAAATCGCCACCTGATCGCCCAGCCGCGCCTTCAGCTTCTCCAAATCCAGCGACCCGTCGCTATTGAAGCACATCCCGAAGTGCTTCTTCAGCACCTCCAGATCCGCCCCATTTGGCGTCGCCTTCTCGTTCTTCTCCAACACATCTTTAATCATTGTTTTCTTCCTCTCAGGTTGTTGGTGATTGATATTATACCAAATTGGACTTCTATTATGACAGCATTTCCCGATGACTCTTTGCCGTCAAATCTTCTTTAGCCTGAAACACACCCCGGGTAAGCTTATACACAACATCAGGCACAAGAACGGCACTCTTTCGATGTTTATAGATCAAATCTTGCAACTGCATTAGTTCCTTATCCGAATCAGCGCATTGCATGATTTTCTTCTCGGTTCGCTCAAATAGATCCCGCATCCTATTAATTCTTACAACATCGTTCCAAAGCGCCCAACATAATTTGCCAATTATAAACATACCGCCGCCACACCAGCACAATGTTGGCAACGCATACCGCAAAGTAACATCAAACACGCGTACAAAAGCCCAAAAGATCCATCCCACCAAAATCATTAGCAAGACAACTAAAAGCAGAATCCGTAACGATCTATCCCACCGCACATTTTCCTTTTGGCAACACAATACTGCATATTGCCCACTGAAAGTCGAATAATCAGAATACCAATCCCTTACCTTCTCACGCTCAACATCCTCTTGCGTAACCTTTGATACCCGCAGCGCAATATCTGAAGGTAATGGCATTCCCTGCCATTCACAACATTGTCCCAACGCACTGGTAAACAGTTTATGGTCCACATATTGCTGAAAGCCTGCTGCCGTTTTTACAATAGAATCACGGAGCATTCCAGTTAACCATGTACTAACCCAAACGAATACTGAAATCCCAACTGACACCCAGTCGCCTACGCCACATCCATCCGTACTTTTTTCAAAACACAAAGGCACAACCACACTTGCAACCATTGCGCCCGCTGGCACAACTTGCCAGTATTTTACAGACGAATACAAGCGGCGCTGAACGACCAAGCACTTTAATATTTCCGGCTGATTCTGCCGTTGATAGATATCATTAGCCATACTTGGGGAAATCCTCTCCAAACACCTCTCGCCATAAATTGATAGCCGTCTCGTGATTCTCTTTTCGCTCATATTCCCTGGCCTCGTCTGCCTTACCTTTGTCTTGCAAGGCACGTGCTCGACAAGCGCTGCGCTGCTGTCCATCAAGTGTATTCAAATCCCCTTGAATTCCTTTGATGTCATCAATCCGACAACATATAGCTTCAGCATAATCTCCAAGAAAATGCTTAAACATCAGGTCTGGCCATTCACACAACTCCGTCTTATTTTGGCACTTATTAATGACCAAGGTCTCAAGTGCGTATGACGCCAATGATGGGATTTTCTTAATCCGATTCCACATTTTCATCATACGCACAAGCAACCGCATTCTGTGCTTTAATCTCACATCTTCGTACTCCACCTTATCCCGATCCACAACGGGATCCGTCTTCATCCAATTCCCCTTGCCATTTGGTATTAGATAATAGTTTCGCCCATTCGCTTCTGTCGTTGTGTAAAAACAAGGAACTATGTCGAATGACCATTCTTTAGACACAAGATTTAAAACGGCCGCCTGTCCGTTCTTATGTACTTCCGAGCGATGATATTCTCTGACGCCCGTCAACTTCTTGACAAATTTGTTTATGACCTTTGTGCTATTCAGCCGATTTTCATCCTCGTCATCAACACATGATAACAGCCGTTCATCATCTGTACCGCCTGTGTAAATGGGAATATCACCCCATGGACTATCGGTATCATATGTGCAGCCATTTGCCGACAAACACACCATATAATCGATGTCGTCCAAAGGCCGGCATTTTGTGCCGCGTCCAAATGAACCAAATTGAATACGCTTCTCCCAATACAATTTGAAGAAGTCACTATCTCCATCAAATTCTTTAATGTTATCTAGTAAGTTGTCGCGACTTTGTCGTGCCTCCGTTACCAAGTCTGGATCAAGATTGACAACATCACGAATAAACTCCGCAAACGCCTCATTAACCGTCTTCGCCATCGTAAATCCTCGCTAAATTTTTCAGTTGAATTATCACTCTACTAAAATTTTGCTTACAACCCCTTCTATCATACAATATTCGCCGATGCCACGTTTTCATTCCAAGCCACACAGTTCTGTGGCAAATAGTCGGGCGAATAACCAAGCGCCCGCAATTGTGCAACAGTAGGATACACAACATCCGTCATGCTGACTTTACGATTGAAATAGTGGTCAAACGTACAAAGGCCAATAAACCACCAACCGAATTTCCGCGTTTCGTCATGCATGACCGGCATGGTCGAATCGAAGTATGGTTCACTCGGAATCTTCGCCTGATCAACAAGCAACCCACACTTCGTGGAAAGACGAACCATCCAGTTCAACGGTGCGTACGACAAATCCGATTCCTTATATCCTCCTCCCACGTCCGAGTGACAACCCGGAAACCACACCTCAACGGCTTGCGGGGAATCCTTGAAATGCATTACGTCAAACAATCCACGATGCTCGTCAATTGCCATCGCGTGAAACGCATGTTTGACATTCTGAGGTGCAACATCAACTTCCGGCCCGTTGATAGTCGCTTTCACGGTATCCCACACACCAAGAACTTCAATCTCATACGAGATTTTCGTGGCAAGCCAACGTACAGCATATGCTCCGCGACTAAAACCAAATAGATAGATGCGCGGAATTCGTCCATCCTCCTTGGCGATCCTCACTTCATTATCCAACCAAGACGCTGCTTCATTAACACGGTCGCTAAGATAGGCTCCCCTCGCCTGCCCGCGCACCAGTTCCCAATGCCGCGTACCAACTCCTGGTTTGTATATCACATTTTGAGAGACCTCATCCGTAGACACTTCTTCGCACGCATGCCACAACCGCGCGACATTCGTCTGCTCTTCAACAGACTTCTTGAAATCATTGTTTCCGGTTCCATCGATGAAAACGACCAGATTCGCGAACTTACTCATTTGTTCACCTCATACGTAATGTCAAACGGCATCCAAATGCCAAACGAAAGAACGGATCCAAGTGCATAGAGATAATTCGTATGGAGTTTTACGGCCCCAAGCGTCCCCCGCTCTCCAACTCTTATTTCAGTTTTCCCGCCCTCAAGATCCATGCTCCATCCGCACTCATTGACGAAGGCCTCCTTTTCCTGAGGATTCGTTTCACGCGCGACAAGACGTACGGACGCACACCCCGTCGCAATCAATGCGGCAATTACAACCATGCCGATTATCATAATTCCATCTTTGATCTTTTCTGTAATTTTCATAATTAGCACTCCACTGTAAGTTGTCCGCGAAACTCGTGATGATAGATGAGAAAATACAAACACGGTGCGCTGTAAAGACAGTCCGCCATTCTGCCACCTTGCCTTTCTTCAACTTGGACGCTGTCGCGGCGAATTGCGTTTCGGCGTCTGCGTAGCACATCGCGACTCCATCCGTTCTGAATCGTGCGCCGGACGTAGAACAGCGCCTTCTCAGGTTGGGAATGGCACTTGTCGATTATCAGCATACGGTGCCCCCACGGGACACGGGTCAAAACGGCGTGGATGTCCGCAAGCGAAAAGCTGTGCCTCATGGAGCCGCCAACGATCGGCTTCGGATAGTGTTTCGTCAGAATCGGACCAAGCATGTCGAGTGCGCGGACGTAGGACGCGGCCTTGCCGCTTCCGTCCGTGTTCGTGGCGAAGATGAAGTCTGTAAACGATTGCCTCAACATGGCGGGAAGAAGTATATCAAATCGGCGGGATGAATGAAAGCGCGGACGAAAAGTTTGCGGGGCCTTTTCATTGCCGCCCAGTCTCTATTCTCACACGAGATATTCATTTTGTTCGGTTTGCCGCCTCCGCCAGTTCCTCATCACAAACTCATCGCTAAAGTTGGCATAGCAATACTTACACAAATGCGGACAGGTGTTGTACGCACCAATATCCTTACTGACGATACAACCACACGCCTTGCGCTGACCTTTATCCTTCTTTGACTTACGAATCTGCCAACCATTGAACATATCATATTCTGCCCCGATGAAATCCATCAATTCTACATCGTCATGAAAGAGCCGCATCATCAGTTCGTCATCAACACACTTGTTATGCCTTATTCCATACGCACTCAAATCTATGAGTTCGCCACAAGTGGCAAGCTCAAAACCGAACGCCCTGTTCAGCTCGGCAAGGCCCCGAGCAAATTTAACCTGGTCATCTGGTGAAAACTCCCGAACTCCAATTCCCATAAGATTCTTCTGTACCTTCCTATAGGCAGCAATGTCGATAAAGCTGAACTCGAGCTTCTCCGTGTATCCCTTCAACTGCTGGCCGATATTACTGATGCGTTCCAACAGAACCTCTATGGAAATCTTTTCCGTCAATATCAGCGGATCAAAGCGCCAGATGACACGCTCCTTCCCTATCCGATCTGCAAGTCGTCTAAATGTATCAACACGTTCTACAGCTGACGGTACATTAGGCTCCAACCCTTCTGAAACGTAGTCATTCAGCGTGAACTGAAAGTAATACTGCCTGAAACCCAGCGCCTCTACTTCATCTAACCTATCTAGCATTGGCATAGGATTTTTTGACCAAAATACAGTACACCGCGCCTTACCAAAATTAACACGATATCTCTGTTGATTAAATGGATTGAGCCAACCACACCACCCGTCCTTCAATCGCTCAACAAACCAATCCGCATAAAACGCCGACACATCCGTCTCACGACTGGCGGAGAGGATTATAGGTGGGGTGGAAAAGTTCTTATATCGAAACAACGGTTAATCTCCAAAATCAATTATATCTGACGCTTCTACCCCACGACCATATACATCATTCCAACCAGATTCCTCTCTCCAATCGGGATCGGGATACCAATCATCATCGTAGGTATTACGATGACAATTTCGACGCACAGGTTCATATTCAAGAGCTTCAGCAGCTACAGACCTGATAACACCCGTCTTTCGGTCGAAAAATCGAATATTTTTTAGATTAACGCAGCCGCTAAATGCACCTTCCAATAATTTACATGAAGCCCTTCCACTTATAAGAACATCTGTCAAGTTAATACAATCTTTAAAAGCATATTCCTCAATCCGCTTCACGTTATCAAGTATCATCACGCTCGTCAGGCAGCTACAGCCCGCAAATGTATATTTACGGACACTGGTCACACCCTCAGGAATGACCAGTTCCGTAACTTTTTCGTTGTTGAGATAAAGATTATGAGCAAAAGACAGAGGATTTGCTTCTAAATCATTAAAAGAAATACTGCACCACTTCGTAACATCAGCGATATGCACACTTGCAAGATTGTTACAACCATTGAATGCATTAATTCCGATACTAGTCACGCTTGAAGGTATCGTCACGCTCGTCAGACTACAACAAGCTTTAAATGCCCCCCTTAAGATGCGCGTTACACTCTCGGGAATCGTAACGTTTGTCACCCCACTACAATGGTAAAACGCAAACTCCCCAATACTCGTCACGCTGTTCGGAAGAGTCATGCTAGCTAGAGCACAGCAACCGGCGAACGCATGATCCCCGATGTTCGTCACACTGTTTGGAATCATTACGCTCGTCAGACAACTACAATCACTGAACGCACAATGACCTATGCTCGTCACACCATTGACGATTACAACTTCTTCTAAGGTATGACATCGGTCAAATACATGCCGGAACGAATTTACAACCGACTGCGGAATCATCACTTTCGTCAAACTATGGCAACCAGAGAATGCAGAAGCCCCAATACTCGTCACGCTCGAAGGTATCGTTAAACTGGTCAGGCTACTGCAATTCTCAAACGCCCCCCTCCCAACACTCGTCACGCTAGAAGGAATCGTCACACTCGTCAGACCAGTACAACCGCGAAACGCATGATCAGCGATGCGTGCCACACCGAAAGGTATCGTCACATTCATCAAACTACAACAATTCTCAAATGCCTCACTACCGATATTCGTCACGCCATCAGGTATCGTTATACTTGTCAATCTCCTACACCCTTTAAATACACTGAACTCTATATTCTTCAAGCTAGAAGGCATCGTAACACTTGTCAAGCCGCAGCAATCCTCAAACGCCCTCGATCCAATACTTGTCACACCGGAAGGAATTATCACACTCGTCAGACTAGAACAACCTCTAAATGCATCACTCATGATACTGATCACACTAGGGGGAATATTAATGCTCGTCAAATCGCTACAACCAGAAAATGTAGAAGCCCCAATACTTGTTGCTCCATTAATGATCACTACTTCTAAAATATTACATCCGCTGAAGATATCTCTGAAAACATCTATGACCGACTGTGAGATCGTCACGCATTTCAAACCGTCGCAATGAAAAAAAGCCCCCTCCCCGATACTAGTTACACTTGCTGGTATATTTATGTTCGCAAGTCCACTACACCGAGAGAATGCCTCCCCCCCGATATCCACCACACTGTCAGGAATCATCACTTTCGTCAAAGCACGGCAACCTGAGAATGCATAAGCGCCAATACTCCTTACGCTGTTTGGGATCGTTATACTCGTCAAACTACCACAACCATAGAACATCGCAGACCCAATGTTCGTCACATTGCCTTGAATCATTACGTTCGTCAAACCACTGCAACCAGAGAATAGAGAAGACTCAATGTTGGTCACACCACTTGGGATGGTCACGCTAGTCAGACGATTGCAATCGGAGAAAGAGGAAGATCCGATACTAACCACACTGTTCGGAATCGTCACGCTCGTTAGACTATTACAACCAGAGAAAGCAGCAGATCCGACACTTGTCACGTTGTCAGGAATCATTACACTTTCTAGTACATCACACCTAGAAAATGCACGAGGGCCTATTTTATCCACCTTGCACCTATCAATTTGCGAGGGAAGTACGAGTACCCTCTTGACGTTCACCCCTTTGGTGATGACTACATACTTTACGCTACCGTCTTTGCTAGTATCAAACTTGTACTCTATTGTGCTCCCATTGACTTCTGTTGTCATTTGTCCCTTCCTCACTTTCTTTAAACAGATAAATACAACTTGCGAAATTCCCCCAACCATTTCTTGGCCCAAGCTAGTAAGCAGCCCGAGCCAAATATTTCATTAAAAAATCCATTACATACGCTTTCATTGCTATTCCCCATGTCTTTTAGAGTGAGATACTCCGACAACTCATGCCATAAACATTGTAATCACGTATTGCGGCATATAAAGCTACATGCCGATTGCTTTCCTCAATTGCACATCTAAGAATTTGTTCCATTTTACCATCCATCGCCTTTAATAATGATTCACCAATTGTGATACTAACAAGAGAGTCCAATGGCAACAACCATCGATAAATTTTGTTTTCAGGATCTAAGTGAACTGCGTCATTTGGCCCCCTAAACACAACGCGAACCTCTTGTTCTGGTTCCCAAATTTTGTGCTTCGTAACGAGGCATTTATCAATAAAACTGTCTAGTTCGCCTATATGGTGAACCATGGACAAATCCAACTTCGGTGCCTCTTCCGTATATCTTATTACCTCTGGATAGAATGGCATCTTTTCAGTATCAAACTCAAGACGAACTCCCATTCCACAATCTGCATAATGCGTCCACATACGAATGTCTGAACCCGCGAACTGATTCGCTCTATGAGAATTTACAAAGCAGGATATCTTATACGCTTGCCCTAAAAACTTTCGATCACGAAACGCTCTCCATAGCCAATTCACAGCATATTTAGTTGTATCGCCATACTGCGATGCCACTAACAATTGATCTGGTCTGTCTGCGTAAAATTCTTCTACGAATGTACATGTTGGACATCCAAACACTCCTCCGGTACATTCAAATGGATCATTAAAGTCGCACGGATGGCTTGCCTTCACCCAAAAACCTTCTGGTGTTAATGCGCGGTGAATAACATCTGCCTTTACGTACTGATATACCCTCATATTCTCCTCACTCCTTTTATCGGCGACTGCAATACATGATACTCTTTGTTCTGTTCACGTCCAATAGTACGACTCGCGAGAAGAGAAGCGCGCTCATCGTCTTGCGCCCACCCGCTATGGAACAAAGGATGGTGGTTTCGGTGTCCTCCGTGTATTTGCGCAGTTCGCCAAGCATGAAGTCTGCCGCGCGAAAATTGTCCGCGCCTGTGCGCAAATCAACTATCTCGTTCCCGCTTTCATCGGGCGTGACACGGATGGAGGTGTCGCCGAATACGAGCTTTCCGTCGATCGCGATCTTTTCCTTCCGCAATGCCGCCTTAAGCCGTTCCCACACGCTAGGCTCGCCCGACATGACCGCCGTGCGCAAGGCATCCTTGCCGGACTTCGTCGTAATCACCACGATCTCATCCGGCACGATGGGTTGTTCCTGGTGCGCAAGCGCCCAGACCGTCTCGGTGAGCACCGCCGGAGAGGTGCCCATGCCCGCGATGAGGATTGTGCGATTGGCCGACTTCATCAGATCACCTCCCAATGGCCGCCTTTGTCGGGACCAACGCGGCGGATGATGCCTTTGGCTTTTAGTTGATTAAGTTGCCATTCAATTCCACGACGCGATAAACCTATCGCTTCGACCAATTGCTGTTGTGTTATCGACGGATTCCCTCGCATGGCGGACAAGATTTTCTCCACAGTTTTCTCCACAGTTTTCTCCACAGTTTTCTCCACAGTTTTCTCCACAGTTTCATGGGCGGCCTCTTGGGCGGTCTTCGCTTGCGGAAATTCGCTCGCAAACGCACGGTCTGCGGAATACTCGTCGTTGAGCGGAACAATGAGGCGGAAAACATCGTCTTCGTCAAACACGGGCTCGGCATTCGAGTATATCTTGACGTAGTGGTAGAGGTTCCGGACGCCGGAACCGAGTTCGTCGGCAAGACGAATCTGGTGGAAGAAGTTCGCGATAATCGGGTTCTTCGGCTCGGGTTCCAGGTTCTTCGGCGTAATGCGCCCGTAATGGAACGCACGATTGGCGTTCTCGGTGTACATGCGGTCGCGCTCGATGATAAAACGCGCATAGCGTGCGCTTGAGAACTCACGATGGATGAGCAAGTTGCCGATCATCTCGCGCAGGATCTTGTCGCGAAGCGACACCCGCATGTCGTCCTCAAGGTAGAACTTGTCGAGAAGGTGCTTTTCGCCAAAGGCGCAAAGCTGGTCATAGCTGTCGAGCAGATTGGTCGACACGGTCACGCGGTCGTCGTAGCGGTCGACGTTCACACGGCGGAGCAAAGCATCTGTCTTGTAGGCGGGAAACACGTCGCCGATGCAGTCGTCTGATCCCAGAAGCAGTACGGCCGCGGCCTTGAAACCCTTCTTGCCCGACTCGGCATCCACGCCCAGCAGTTTCGCGCTCTTGAATATCGCATCCGCAGACATCCGACGCCACGGATGTCCGTCTCGCGTCATCTCCTTGATGCGCGGCAGCAAGTCGAGCCGCATGTCCTTTTTCGTCACGTACGGGAAAACCCGTTGTTCGGTAAAGACGTGCTGCTTCCGAATGAAAAGTTGCGCAAGAGGCTCCGTCCCCTTCACCCGCACATCCGACTCGTGTACGCGCACGTACGTAGCGCCCTTGAACCGATGGACTTCCGGGCTTTCCGGCACGTGCACATAGATCAGATGCTTGCGCTTGTAAACGATGTGCTCTGGATACAGCTGCGTCGTCGGTTCAAAGAGATTCGGGTCGTTCATCACCTTGACGAAGTTGCGAATCATCGCATCAATCGACTTGGGCGGCAAACCAACGACCGTCCCGTCATCGTCAACGCCAAGCAGCAGATCGCCTCCCGCCTTATTGAGAAACGCGCAAACGGACTCGAAGGTGTCGGCCTTCGGCCCGTCGCCCGCACGCTTGAACTCGATGTTCAGGTTTTCGCCAATGGTGAGAAGCGTGTTGATTCTTGATGGCGTGATTTTCACGGATTTTGTGTTGATTCTTGATGGCGTGATTTTCACGGATTTTTCTCCACGGCAAAGTATATCAAATTTTCCGATGCTTGTGCGCCGATTTCGTCAGCACCGCAGGGGCGGTTCGTGGAAATTATGGGCGCGCTCATGATGTTCTACGCCGCCGCGACCGCACAGGCCGAGGACATGGTCCGCCGCATCCACGACGCGACGATCGCCCTTGTCTCGCTCGACCGTCAGATGATTGGCCGTCTGGCGTACGTCGTCGTTCCCGATTTCATGTACCTGGAGTACAGGGCGTTGTATTTGGAGTTGAGGCCGTTCAGGGATTTCCATGGCCGCGTTCCGCCGATAGTGCGGGCGCCGGTCGCGTCCGGTGCGGCGGTCGCGGGGCGACCGCCCTACCCTGCGGCTCGGCGGGACGCCTCGCCCCACCATGCAGCCGTGACGGTGGACGATCTTCAGAGAGCTGTTGAGGAAGTGAAGCGGACCGTGCGCAAGGCCAAGCGCGAGATCATCGAGGACGCCCACACCGCGCGCGCCAGCGAGGCGGACAATCGGCGCGTGCCCACGGGCGAGCGCAGCAACCAGATCGCCGCCGTGCGCAAGCTCGTGCGCGAGGCGCGCGCCAGCGGCAAGAAAATGTCGATTCTCCGCGCGTGCCGCGCGGTGTGGCGGGACGTCA
>CACWIW010000010.1 GCA_902761035.1 uncultured bacterium
CGAGAGGCGCTTGCGGAGGTCGGCGAGGTCGGCGGACATGGCGAGGATCGCCATCACCTCGCTCGCGACGGTGATGTAGAAGCCGCTCTTCATCTGGAAACCGTCGAGCGCGCCGCCGCCGAGGCCGATCTCCACGTTGCGCAGACCCTGCGCGCAGAAGTCGATGGCCCAGCGCAGCTGGACGCGCTCGGGGTCGATGTCGAGACGCTTCAGCCCGCGCGCGGCGAGCCAGGCGTCGTCGTGGTTGCGCTCGTGCTGCATGCGGCTGTTGAGCGCCACCATCGCGAGGTTGTTTGCATTCGTGATCGCGTCGATGTCGCCGGTGAGGCCGAGCGAGAGGTTCGTGAGCGGCACAACCTGCGCGAGGCCGCCGCCCGCCGCGCTGCCCTTGATGTTGAACGTGGGGCCGCCGGACGGCTGGCGTACGCAACCGATCACCTTCTTGCCGAGGCGCCCCAGCCCCTCCACGAGGCCGAGCGTGGTGGTGGTCTTGCCCTCGCCGAGCGCGGTGGGCGTGATCGCCGTCACGTCGATGTACTTCGCGCGCTTCTTCTCGCCAAGGCGCTTCAGCACCTTCGTCACGTCCACCTTGGCAAGCACGTCGCCGTAGGGCGTCCATTCGCCGGACTCCAGGCCGAGTTCGGCCGCGAGCTCCGCCGCCGGGCGCAGCGTCTCTTCCGCCGCCTCGGCGATTTCCCAGTCTTTCATCTTCGTCGGATCAAGTTTCATAGGCACCTCTTTTTGGAAAGGCAGTTAGTATACCACAATTTCGCGGTTGCTACGATCCTAGTCTTCATTGGACGCGTCGGGATCCTTAAGCTTAATGCCCACGTCCCTCATAATGAGGGTCTTAAGCTGCTCGGGCGTAGGATCCTTGATTTTCCCCACGCGCACGGCCTGACGCGACACGGCCTCCTCGAAGAGGTTCCGCGCCCAGCGTCCGTTGCCGAAAGTGCGGTCGCGCTTCACCGTGTTCATGCGCACGCGGATGAACGCATCAAGCCACTTCTCCACATCCTTGGAAAGGACGTACTGGTTTTTCCTCGCGCGTTGACGGAACATCGCCGCAAGCTCCTCCGCCGTGTAGTCGGGGAACTCCACATAGTGCGTGAAACGCGAGGCCAGACCGGAGTTCGCGTCAATGAACCCCTTCATCTCGTGGGTATATCCGGCCACGATCACCACGAGGCGGTCGCGGTCATCCTCCATGCGCTTCAGGAGCGTGGATATCGCCTCACTGCCGTAGGTATCCTGCGGACCGTTCACAAGCGAGTACGCCTCGTCCACGAAGAGAATGCCGTCGAGCGCGAAGTCTATCACTTTCCCCGTCTTGATGGCGGTCTGGCCCGTGTATCCTGCCACGAGTCCGCTACGGTCGCATTCCACGAGATGACCGCTTTTCACCACGCCGAGCGCACGGTATATCTTCGCCATGATGCGCGCGACGGTCGTCTTGCCCGTACCAGGGTTGCCCGTGAAAACCATGTGGTAGGAGATCGGCGCCACCTTGAGTCCGGCGGCCTTGCGCTGCTGCGCCACGCGCACGAAAGACGCGAACTTCTCCACCTCCTCCTTGACGGGTTTGAGCCCCACAAGCTCGTTCAGCTCTGCAAGTGCCTCTTCCACGCTGACGACGTTCGTGGAGGCTGGCGTATAGTGGACTCCAGGCGGCACGGTCCGTCCAAGTGAGTCCGCGCCGAATCCAACCACCCCCTTGCCCATTTCGCCGATGTCGCGCATCTCGATCGTCATGAGCTGTGCCTCGGTCGGGTTCGCGAGATCGGCCACGCGCTCCGCCTGGTGGGCAACGGCCTGCTCGAAGAGATTGCGTGCCCAACGCGCATTGCCGAACCTGCGGTCGCGGTTCGCCGTCTTTTCGGCGATGAAAGCGGATAGGTCTCGCTCCACTTCCGGGGAAAGCACGTATTGGTTCTTCTTTGCCATCCTCCGGAATATTTCCGCCAGCTCGTCCGTCGCGTAGTCGGGGAATTCCACATAGTGGTTGAAGCGCGAGGCGAGGCCGGAGTTTGCGTTTATGAACTTCTTCATCTCGTCGGTGTATCCGGCCACGATCACCACGAGGCGGTCGCGGTCGTCCTCCATGCGTTTCAGGAGAGTCGATATAACCTCTTCGCCGTAGCTATCCTGCGGCCCGTTCACGAGCGAGTACACCTCGTCCACGAACAGGACGCCATCCAGCGCGAAGTCGACCACCTTCCCGGTCTTGATGGCGCTTTGTCCCTCGTAGCCGGCCACGAGCGCGCCCCGGTCGCATTCTACGAGATGCCCCTTCTTCACCACTCCGAGAGCCTTGTAAACCTTTGCCATGATGCGCGCGACGGTCGTCTTGCCCGTACCAGGGTTGCCGGTGAACACCATGTGGTAGGAGATCGGCGCCACCTTGAGTCCTTTCGCCTTGCGCTGCTGCGCCACATGCACAAGCTTCGCGAAGCGCCTCACCTCGGCCTTCACTGGCGCGAGCCCGACAAGTTCGTCCAGCTCCGCGAGCGCCTCCTCAACGGAGACTTCATTCGTGGACGCGGGCGTGTAGCTGACGCCTGGCGGCACAGCTCCCCCCGAGGAATCCTTTTCTATCTGCTCGTCGGAGCCCTTGGTACCAGACCCCTTATCGGTTGGCAACGGCGCAAACTGTCCGAGCAGAAAACATCCGAGGACAAAAACAGGCCCCATCACGGCCCCCACCATTGGAGACCAGAGGTCGAAATGGTTCAGAATCCACCGCAGGAAGAAGTACGGCCCTACGAGGAGAATCATGTAGCCGTATGCACTGATACCCGCTTCCGTATCTCGCAATAAGATTATGCCGACGACGAAGACTATCAGCTCGCCAAGGCACCCCAGTCCGATAACGTGATTGTCGCTCAGTTTCATCTCATGATCCTCAACTTTCCGTCATTTAACAAGATTCAGCGGCCCCAACCGAGGACGCCGCAGTTGGGCCCCACCCAGTAGGACGTGGCGATCGCGCGATGCACGAACGCCTTCGCGCCGGACACCGCGTCCGGCAACGTGCGCCCGAGCGCGAGCTCCGCCGCCAGCGCCGCCGCGAGCGAGCAGCCCGTGCCATGCGTGGAGACGGGGTTGTCGATGTGCGGCAGCGTAAAAGCGTAGAACTGTTCGCCGTCGTAGAGCGTATCCTCCGCCGCCGCTAGATCGCCCGTGGCGTGTCCGCCCTTCACGAGCACGGCGCAGCCGAAGCGTCCGTGGAGCGCCTTCGCCGCCTCACGCACTTCGTTCCGCCCCGTAATCGCACGCCCCCACAGCACCTCCGCCTCCGGCAGGTTCGGCGTAATGAGCGTCGCGCACGGCAGGAGCCGCGCCGTCAGTGTGGCCACTGCGTCGTCGGAAATGAGCTTCGCCCCGCTCGTCGCGACCATCACGGGATCGACCACCTTCGCGATCTCCGGATGGCGTGCCACGCGGTCGGCCACGACCTCAATCGCCGCCGCGTCGGCCAGCATCCCCGTCTTGAGCGCCTTGATCGCGTAGACACCGAGAACCGCGTCAAGCTGCGCGGCGATGAAGTCGGGCGGCACCTGATGGATAGCGGAGACGCCGAACGGGTTCTGCGCCGTGAGCGCCGCGAACACCGTGCAGCCGTGCAGGCCGTAGGCGTGGAACGCGCGCAAGTCGGCCTGCACGCCGGCGTTGCCGCCGGAGTCACTGCCCGCAATCGTCAGGCAGCAGGGATGTACCTCAGCGCTCACGCGCGGCCGAGGACTTTCCGGTAGTGGGCGATGAGGGCGTTCGTGGAGGAGTCGTGCTTCAGGTCGGCCTTCTCCGCGACGAGGTCCTTCAGGACGTTCTTCGCGAGCACCTTGCCGAGCTGCACGCCCCACTGGTCGAACGAATAGACGTTCCAGATCACGCCCTGCGTGAAGATCTTGTGCTCGTAGAGCGCCACGAGCGCGCCGAGCGTCTCGGGCGTGAGGTCGTCCGCGAGCAGGGTGTTCGTGGGACGGTTCCCCTCGAACGTCTTGAACGGCACGAGCTCCTCGGGGTCGCCGTCCGCACGACACTGCTCGGCCGTCTTGCCGAACGCGAGCGCCTCGGTCTGGGCGAAGAGGTTCGCCATGAGCTTGTCGTGGTGGTCGCCAATCGGGTTGTGCGTCTTGCAGAAGCCGATGAAGTCGGCGGGGATGAGGTGCGTCCCCTGGTGGATGAGCTGGTAGAAACTGTGCTGTCCGTTCGTACCGGGCTCGCCCCACTCGATCGGGCCGGTGGAGTAGGTGACGGGCTTGCCGTCCTTCGTCACGGCCTTGCCGTTCGACTCCATGTCCATCTGCTGGAGGTACGCCGGGAAGCGGCTGAGGTACTGGTCATAGGGCAGCACGGCGTAGCTTTCGGCGCCGTAGGCGTTCGAGTAGAGGATGCCGAGGAGCGCGAGCACCACGGGCATGTTCTTCTCGAGGCGGGCCGTGCGGAAGTGCTTGTCCATCTTCCAGTAGCCCTTGAGCATCTTGCCGAAGTTCTTCGGGCCGATGGAGATCATGAGCGAGAGGCCGATCGCGCTCGGGAGCGAGTAGCGTCCGCCCACCCAGTCCCAGAACGCGAACATGTTCGCGGGGTCGATGCCGAACTTCACGACCTCCGCCTCGTTGGTGGAGAGCGCCACGAAGTGTTTCGCCACGGCGTCGTCGCTACCGAGCTTCTTCACGAGCCACTCGCGCGCGCTGAGGGCGTTCGTCATCGTCTCCTGCGTGGTGAACGTCTTGGAGGCGACGATGAAGAGCGTCTGGTCGGCCTTGATCTCGCGGAGCGTCTCGGCGAGGTGGGTGGAGTCCACGTTCGAGACGAAGTAGTTCCTGATCGAGCGCTTGGAGTACGGGGCGAGCGCGAGCGTGGCCATCACGGGACCGAGGTCGCTGCCGCCGATGCCGATGTTGACGACGTACTTGATGCGCTTGCCGGTGAAGCCGCGGTGCGCGCCGGAGCGGACGGCGTCCGCGAACGCGCCCATCTTCGCGAGCACGGCGCGCACGTCGGGCATCACGTCCTTCCCGTCCACGAACACCTGCGCGGCGGGGTCGCAGTTCCGGAGCGCGGTGTGCAGCACGGCGCGGTTCTCGGTGCGGTTGATCTTCGCGCCCGTGAACATCTTCTCGATCTCCTCGGAGAGGTTCGCGGCCTTCGCGAGACCGAAGAGCGCCTTCATCACGGCCGCGTCGATGCGGTTCTTCGAGTAGTCGAGCGTCCAGCCCGCCGCACTCAGCGTGTACTTCACCGCGCGGTCCGGATCGGCCGCGAACAGCTGCTTGATCGTCGTCGTCTTCGAGGCCGCCACGGCGTCCTCGACCTTTTTCCAGGCTTCCTGATTCATCTTCTACCTTTCAGTTGCGAAATTAGGTGTGTATTTTACCACGGCCCCCCGCCCGAAAACAAGCCCAAAGCCTATTTCTCCGGACGCGCACGCGCGCGGGCGCGTCTGGTGATTTCGTCCCAGGAGTCTTTCGTGCTCCAGAAGAGCTCGGACTGGCAGAACGTCGCGAAGCTGTACGGCGGGTTGTATTCCGCCACGGCGCTGTACTCCTTCGGCTGGTGTTTACCCTCGCGGACATGCTTCACGAAGTCGTACGCAAACTTGCCGTTCTTGATCCAATACTCGTCGATCTGCACGTGGCGCGGCAACGTGAGCGCGCGGTCGCGCTCGATCAGCTGCTCGCTGGCGCAGCCGAGCAGGAACGGACCCGCGAGCGGACGCCTGAAGTGGCTCCAGTCAATGCGGAGCTGCGCCTTCCAGCAGAATCCGACGGTCGGAGTCAGCGCGAGGATCTTGTCGCAGTAGCTGATCATCTTCGGCGAAAGGCCCGTATCGTGGAACGGGAACGCGCCGCAGTCCTCCCAGAGGATCTCCAGGGACGGGTCGGTTCTCGCGATCGCCTCCGTCGCGCCCTTCTTGTGGATGGACGAGGCGTGGAGGCCGAAGATGATGTCCGTATCCGGCGACTCGGCGTGTATCTTCTTCGCCGTCTTGTTCACGAGCTCCGTCACGATGTCGGCGATCAGGCGCCCGCCCATCTCCTGCTGGCTCGTCTCGGTGAAGCTCTGGAAGTAGATGCCGTCGCCGCCCATCGGCTTCCAGATACGCCGCCACTCGTCCACGATGGAGTCGGAGAGAGCGTCGAGCTTGCTGAGGTCGTTGAACGGGATTCCCCAGCCCCAGTGGAATCCCCAGTAAACCTCGATGCCCCAGCTGTGGGCGCATTCGACGACCTGCTTCGCGTTCACGATCTGGCGGTCATTCCAGATGATCGCGCGGTTGAATCGGGCACGCGCCATTTCGCGGAACGACGCGTTGTAGTCGTTGATGACGTGTCCCCACATCCAGGCACTCCTCACAGGAGTCTCTGGCGCGGTGGCGTATTCGCATGACGGAATCTTCTCGCTCCTGAAGAACGTACCGGGGTAGCAGCAGTGGGCGTTCTTCAGCCGCGCCTCGAGGTCGGGAACGACCACGTCGAGGAAATCGAACGTTCCCCAGAGTACGGCGGAAGGATTGTCGCCGGCGATGATGACGACATTACGCCCGTTCTTGCGCATCGTCTTGATGAGATATCCGCCAGCGGGGACCTTCTTCTCGCCGAGGAGCGCGCGCAGCGTCGCGTTCTTATCAGGCATGCCGATCACGAACGCGTCCCGCTTCGTATCGACGACCTCGCCGCCGTCCTTTTCAAGCGGTAGCACGAACGGCGTAGCGAAGTGCGCCTCGCGCAGGAAATACGTTCCCGCGCGCTTGGTGAGCACTTCGAGGGCGCGCCCTTCCGGACCTTCCGCCGACGAGTAGATCACCTTCCACGTGCCACCGCGCATCGTCTCGGGGAACTTCTCGCCCAAGGACGGCGCAGCCGTCGTGTCGATAGAATGCGTGACCGTCTGCGAAACGGCATCTGCCTGCGCGGCCGCCAGTCCTGCGGCTGCGGAAATCACCACGGCCATCGCCGTCTTGAACTTCTTGCTTACCTGTACCATTTTCTTCCTTTCTTTGATTTTGGAGACAACTAAAAAATCATCTTTGATACCAATCATTGCTTTCGCTATTTGGAGCCTCGGAGTTTTGGAGTCATTGAGGCTATTTGAAGTTTTCTTCTAATCTCCTAAACTCCTAATCTCCTAACCTCCCAACAGCGAAAGCAAGATCGGTCACTTGTCCGCGTTGGGCACGACGTACGCCATGCGGAAGCTGTACCCTGCGCCGCTCTTGGTGAACGCAGAGCTCCGAATGTCGGAAGACAATCGCGTCGGATCTATGGGGTAGATGTTCTCCCCGCGCACGTACCAGCGGTCGGACGCTCCTTTGCCCGGCGTAAACACGTCAGTTGGCGCACCCTCGCCCACATACGTCCTGCACCACTGCCAATCGTTGCCGACCATGTCGTAAAGCCCCCAGGCGTTGGGCTTCCTCGTACCAGGGGGATCAGCATACTGCGAGTCGGTGTGGCGGCCTGAAATCCCATAGACCGCGTATTGCGGTGCAAGCGACGCATCGTTTCCCCAGAAATACGTGGTCGTCGATCCGGCGCGGCAGGCGATCTCGTGCATCAATTCGGTAGGGATGTCGAAGTTCATGCCCGTCTTCGCATTGATCAGCTCAAGCGGACGCCACTTCTTCGCGTCGATTGCGGCGTCGGCGTTGGGATACGTTGCGATTCTTCCCGACGGAACCGTATTTCCGCGGATGTCACGGGGCGTCCACCTGCGGGATTTCAGACTGAAATCCGACCACGGGGTGGCATCCTGTCCGTTCTTCCGCTTGATCACGTGTCCGTAGTGCGCCGTCGTCCAGCAGAATATCCCGATGTAGTAGTCCTTGTCGGTCGTCCAGCTCTTGAACGTTCTGGTTCCCCGCTTTGCCTTGTAGGTGCCTTTGGGAACCTTGCGCAGAACGTAATGCGTCGTCTTGTACTTGTCGGCATTGTAGCGCGCGTTGGACATCTGCTGCCCCGTGAAGGAGGCGAACTTCGCGTTCGGCACGAAGAGTCCCTCGTAGGTGACGGCGCCGGACACGAGATCGACAATCATGTAATCGTCGCCGATCGGTACGGGATCGGAGAGGAACAGCTCCGCAGACGTCTTGCAGTCATCGCATTTCACGCCCTGAGGCGGATTCGCCCATGCGACGGTGTGCTGCCCGGGACTGGAAATTCCGTCGTAGGCGACGTACTCGACCCCGTTGACGACACTCTTGATGCGAACCCTGCCCACGCGGGTACCGAAGCAGCCATCGCTGTCGGTCACGGTGTACTTGATCTCGACCTTGTTGCTCCACGGCCAGTGCTGCCGCACGCCGTCGATGGAAATGCTTGCAGCGTTAAGCATCATCGGCAGCACCGTACTTGCCGCAACCGCCGTAACTACTATCAGTTTGTTCATGTTGTCGTCTTCCTTTTGCCTGCAAAAACACAGACTATATTTTATCCCATCTTGCCGTTTTGTCAATTATGAAGTGCTGCTCATCGCCATATACGTGCTGACCACGCCTATCCACCACAGCACCTTCTTGCCACCTTCAGCCAATCGCCGTCGGCCTTTATCACGATATGTGATATGGCGAGTATAGAGGTATGAAATTACCTTTGCGCAGAAGTAACAGCTTGTTTGTCGCGGGCGATTTGCTCCTGTAGCTCGGCGACGGAGGCAAAGGTACGCTCCGGGCGGATGAACGCCGTGAAAGCCACACGCAACGTGGCGGGCGGTGGTTCAGGGGGCGGGGTGAGCAGATGTACCTCCAGCACGGGCTCGGGCCAGGCGCGGTCGCCCATCGTGGGCGCGACGCCCCAGTTGGCGAGGCCGCGGCCAAGCGGCGTATCGACGGCATAAACGCCGCGTGCGAGCGGGAGCTCTCCAAGCGCGGGAGCGACGTTGAGGGTGGGGAAACCAAGGTTACGTCCCGCACCCTTGCCGGGAACGATGCGCCCGGAAGCGGCGTAGGGACGGCCGAGCATCGCCGCCGCCGCCGACACGTCCCCTTCACCCAACGCCGCGCGGATGCGCGTGGAGGAAACGGGTTCGTCGCGCCACGTGGCGAACGGCACCTCGGTCACGCGGAAACCGAGGGCGCGCAGGGTCTCCGCCGTGCCCGATCCGCCTGCGCCGAACGTCCAGTTGGGGCCGCAGAAGACGGTATCAAGGTCCGGGAATTCGCGGCGGAGGGATTCGGCAAACTCCCCCGGCGGCTGGGCAGAGAGCGCGGGGGTGAAATCGCGTGCGATGACGCGACCCACGCCGAGCGCGGAGATGGCGGAGAGGCGTTCTTCGGCGGTCATCAGGAGACGCGGCGCGCGGTCGGGCGCGTAGACGGTCGCAGGATGGTTCGTAAAGGTGAGGGCGGCGTCGGCGTGCGCGAGGATGCGCTGGTGTCCGAGGTGGACGCCGTCGAAAAAGCCGACGGCAAGGTTCATTGCGCGTACACTCCGCCGGGACGGACCACGCGTTCGCGGAAGCCGACGGCGTCGAGCTTGAGGAGGTCCATGAACGAGATGGCGTCCGCCACGTCGAACGGACCGCACTTCACGCGCCGGAGCGATTCCAGACACGCCCCGCACCCGAGCGCCGCGCCGATGTCGTGCGCAAGCGCGCGCACGCACACGCCCTTCGTGCAGAGGAGGTCGAACGTGACGAGCGGCGGGGCTAATTCGGTGACGACAAGCCGGTACACGTGTACGAGGCGCGCCGTGCGTTCGTCGGCGGGCGTCTCGACGATATCATAGCCGGGGTGCCCCGTCATCTTGATCGTGGTGAACGCGGGCGGCGTCTGGAAGATGTCGCCGCGGAACTCCGGCAGGGCCGCGTCAAGGGACTCGCGCGTGACGCCGTCGAACGGGGATTCGGAGAGCGTGCGCCCCTCGCGGTCCTGCGTGTCCGTGACGCGCCCGAGGCGGATCGTGGCCGTGAAGGCACGGTCGCGGCCCATGAGGTCGGACGCGAAGCGCGTGCCGTCGCCCACGAGCAGGATGAAGAGTCCGGTGGCGTTTGGCTCGAGGGTGCCGCCGTGTCCGGTCTTCACGAGGTTGAAATGCTGCTTCACGACCTTCACCACGTCGTGGGAGGCCATGTTCGCGGGTTTATCCACAAGCACGGCGCCGTCGAGCTCGGCGAGCATCGCGATGGAATCAAGCTTGGCCATTCGCCTCCAGCTGGTTGATGATGGCGAGCGTCTCGTCGCCCTTCTCAAGCGAATGGTCGAGGACGAAGCGCAACTGCGGGGTGAACTTCAGGCGCACCTCGCGGTTGACGACCTGCTGGAACTCGCGTTCGTGGTGGACAAGATGCCCGAGCGCGCGCTTCTGGAGCGCCTCGTCGCCGAACACGCTCACGCGTACAGTCGCGTTCCGCAGGTCCTTGCCGCAGGTCACGCCCGTCACGGTGATCAATCCGGGGCTCACATCATCCGTCTGCATCACGCGGAACACGGCCTCGCCGATCACGCGCTTCAGCAGCGCGTTGACGCGCTCTAGGCGGTTGACGGACATCAGAGGGACCTCGGCAGCTCTTCCATGGCGAAGCACTCGATCGTGTCGCCCTCGGCGAAGGCCTCGAAGCCGGCGAAGCACACGCCGCACTCCTGCTGGCCGGTGACTTCCTTGACCTCGTCCTTGAAGTGGCGCAGCGTCTGGAGCTTGCCCTCCCACACCTTCTCCTTGCCGCGCAGAATGCGGTAGCGGGCGGTGGAAACGAGCTTGCCGTCGAGCATCTGCGAACCGGCGATCTTGCCGACCTTGCCGATGTCGTACACGGCCTTGATCGTAGCGTGGCCAAGGATCTTCTCGGTGTACTCGGGCGGGAGCAGGTCGAGCATGCACTGCTTCACGTGGTCGATCAGCTCGTAGATGATGCGGAACGAGTTGATGCGCACGCCGTCGTGGCGGGCCTGCTGCTGCACGCCCGAATCGCAGCCGATGTCGAATCCGACGATTACGGCCTTGCCGGCGGAAGCGGTCTTGACGTCCGTTAGCGACACGTTGCCGGTGCCGGTGGCGATGACCTTGAGCGACACCTTCTCGCTCTTGATGTTGTTGAGCGCCTCGACGATCGCCTCAAGGGAGCCCTGCGTATCGGACTTCACGACCACGCTGAGCTCGCGCTTCTCGTTGGCGTCCATCTTGCTGAGGAGGTCGTCGAACGAGACCGCCTTCGTCTGCGAAAGCTCCTGCTCCTTGCGGGCCTGCGCGGCCTGCTCGGCGAGCGTGCGCGCGCGCTTCTCGTCGAGCATCACGCGGAACTCCGCGCCGGCCTCGGGCACGCCCGAGAGGCCAGTACACTTGACGGGCGTGGCGGGCGGCGCCTCGCGGATGCGGCGACCATGGTCGTCGATGAGGGAGCGCACCTTGCCGAAGTGCTCGCCGATGAGGATCGCGTCGCCCACCTTGAGCGTGCCACCCGTGACGAGCAGCATCGCCGTGGGACCGAAGCCCTGCTCGAGCTCGGCCTCCACCACGTAGCCGTTCGCGCGGCGGGACGGGTTGGCGGTGAGCTCCAGGACGTCCGCCTGGAGGAGAATCATCTCGAGGAGCTGGTCCACGCCGTCGCCCGTGATGCCGGAAACGGCGCAGCACACGATGTCGCCGCC
The DNA here is from genome assembly GCA_902761035.1 of uncultured bacterium. Classification (GTDB taxonomy): domain Bacteria; phylum Verrucomicrobiota; class Kiritimatiellia; order RFP12; family UBA1067; genus RUG572. Next base: position 11,588 of record CACWIW010000010.1, read on the forward strand.
CCACTCTTCAGGGGTGAGGCCCTGCTTCTGGAGCATCTGCTTCACGCGCTCGGGGTTGGCGGTGGGCTTGTCGCACTTCGTGATGGCCACCATGATCTGCACGCCGGCCTGGCGGGCGAACTTGATCGCCTCCTCGGTCTGCGGCATGATGCCGTCGTCGGCGGCGATGATAATCACGGCGATGTCCGTGAGCTGCGCGCCGCGCTGGCGCATCGCGTTGAACGCGGCGTGGCCGGGCGTGTCGAGGAACGTGATCTTGCGGCCCTGCACGTCCACCTGGTAGGCGGAAATCTGCTGCGTGATGCCGCCGGCCTCGCCCGCCGCCACCTTCGTGTGGCGGATGTAGTCCATCAGCGTGGTCTTGCCGTGGTCGACGTGGCCGAGGAACGTGACGACCGGCGGACGCGGCTGCATCTGCTCGGGCTTGTCCTGCGGAATCTCGTCGTCGGCGTCGATGGCCTTGAGGACGGGCTTTTTGTTCGCGGCGTCGCGGGCGTGCTCGATGTTGACGCGGTAGCCGTACTTCTGCGCCACCTTCGTGGCCACGTCCGGCTCCACGCGCTGGTTGATCGAGGCGAGCACCTTCAACTGCATGAGGTCCGCGATCAGGCGGTTTGGACGCACACCCAGCTTGAGCGCGAGCTCCTTCACCACCACGGCGCCGCGGATGGAGATCTCGCGCGTCGAGACGGAAAGCGAGATGGTAGGCTTCTGCGGCGGAGGCGGCTGGGGCGTACCAGTTGAAATCGTGGCAATCGTGGGACCGGCCATCGTGCGCGCGGTGCGCATTGAGACGGAGGAGAATCCGGCGCGTGTTCCGCCCACGCGGGTGACGGGCTTGGGAGGACGCACTGGCGGCTGTTTGGACGCCGGAGCGGCGGGGGCCTGCTTCTGTGGCACGCCCTTCTTGGGCTGCTGCTGCGGCCTCTGCATCGGCTGCTGCCGCTGCGCAGCTTGCTGCTTAGCAGGCTGTTGCCGCTGCGAATCCCTGTTCTTCTCCTTGTCCCTCTCCTTGTCCTTTTCCTTCTCCTTGTCTTTGTCCTTCTCCTTCTTCGGCTTCGCGGACTGACGCTCGCGCAGGTCTTTGCCATGCAGGTAGTCACGCGCATCGACCTCGGCCTCGTCGTCATCCTCGTCCACGTCCACGTCATCGTCCTCGATCTCCTGCTCCTCTGGCTCGGACATCTGGATCGACACCTTGGGCATTTCAGGCAGCGTTGCGCCGATTTCCAGCGCAGGCTCTTTCTTCTTCTCTGGCGCCGGAGCAGGTGCCGGCTTCGCGGACGACTTCAAGCCATGCGCGGCGAGCGCGCGCTGGCGAGCGGCTTCCAACGCCTCTGCCTGCGCCTTGTTCTTCTCCGCCTGAACTGCGGCGGCCCTAGCCGCCTTGGCACGGCTGCGCTCCGCCACTGCGGACGCCTCGGCCTTCAACTCGGCGGCGTCACCTCGCAGAAGGCTGCGACTCAACACCTCGACGTCGCCGTCCTCCAGCTGGGACAGGGCGGAGTAAACCTCCACGTCGTTCGCCTCGGCCATCTTGATGACCGCGGCGGACGTAATGCCCTTCTCCTTCGCGAACTCGTAGACTCTCATCTAATTACTCCTCTTCCTCCGCCGGCGCGAACGATCCCACGCCCGTGAGCTCGGCAACGGCCTGCGCCGCCGCGTAGAGTCCCTTCGCCGTGACCTCGTCCAGGCCCGTTGCCGCGATAAACCCTTCCTCATCGCTTTCCACTATCCCCTCAACCGTAAGGAATCCTGCGTCCGCCAGTTTCGTGGCAATTGCCGTGGACACCGAGAACATGTCCGCCAGCGTCTTGATGGCCTCTGCCTTCTGGTCCTCAAAGCTCGCCAGCGCAATCGCCTTCGTCACGTCCACGTGCCAGCCCGTGAGCTTGGACGTGAGGCGCACGTTCTGCCCGCGCTTGCCAATCGCAAGGGAGTACTGGTCGGGCGCCACTGTCACGTGTACCGTGTTGCCGCCGTCGGGATCCACCTCAACACTCTCAAGCTTCGCCGGGGCGAGGGCCTGCGCCACGTAGTGACGCACGTCCGCGTTCCAGCGCACGATGTCGATCTTCTCGCCGTTCAGCTCGCGAACGATGTTGCGCACGCGCGCGCCCTTCAAACCAACGCAGGCGCCCACGGGGTCCACCTTCTCGTCCAGCGTGCGCACCGCAAGCTTCGTGCGGTAGCCCGGATCGCGCGCGATGCCCATGATTTCCACCACGCCGTCGGAGATTTCACCGACTTCAAGGCGGAACAGGGTGCGCACGAACTCGGCAGAGGCGCGGCTGAGCGTCACTGACGGACCCTTCGCGTCAGACTTCATGGGCTTCACGCTGTGTACGATGGCGCGAATCGAGTCGCCCACCGAGAACTCCTCCGTGGGGATGCGCTCCTTGCCCGGCAGCAGCATCTCGGTCTTGCCAACGAGCACGTAGAGGTCGCGCCGGTTGACGGCGCTCACCGTGCCGGACACGATCTCGCCGATGCGGTTGCGGAACTCGGTGTAGACGTTGGTCTGCTCAATCTCGCGGATCTTGCCCATTACGACCTGGCGCGTGGTCTGCGCGGCGATGCGCCCGAGGCGCGCGGCAGGCATCTCGATCTCGATCTTCTCGCCCAGCTCGGCGTCCGGCTTGATGCGGCGCGCGCGCGCAAGGGAGATGAAGCCCGCGCCCTTCTGGTCGTTGGACACCACCGCCGTGTCGTACACGTGGAGGGAAAGGTCGCGCCGGTTGATGACCACGCGCAAGTCCTTTGTAACGTCGGGATTGTGCTCGGCGGCCTTCTTGATGGCTTCCTCAATGGAGGTCAATACGTCTTCGCGCTCCACACCGCGCTCGCGCTCGATGTAGGTTACAATCGCCGCCAATTCGTTGTTTATGGCCATCTGGTCGCTCCTATTCTGTCAAAAAACAATAATCCGCCCTCGGTGATCCCGCTGAATCACCGTGAACGCAGTAGATATTACCGAATCGTGGGCGATTTGTCAATCACAAACCGCAACTTGTCATTTTGATGACAAACCGTGGCGGTTGCTGAAGCCTCGAATAAGCTCGCGGAGGTTGTTGCTGGGATGCTCGCGCAGCGCGGCTTTCATCTCCTCAAGAGCGCGTGGCGCAAGGCGCGGATCGGCGTTGGCCTCCAACATCAGCGTCAAGTACACTGCCTCGCGGAGTTCGGCATGGGCGTGCGGCGTACGCGCGCACGGCAGGCCCTTATGCGCCCAGTAGAGCGCGCTCGCAAACGGATGCGTCCAGTCCTGCGCGCCATACGCGGCGTCGACCTCGCGCATTGTCTCCGGGTCGAGGCGCACCGACGACCAGTCGCCGGAGGACTGCGCGGATAGGATTTCGGACTTCCATTGCTCGCGGTAGTACGACGCGGCGTCGTCGCTGTCCGTGCCTAGCTTGAAGCGGAACATGTCGGACAGCGCCTTGTACAGCTCCGGATCTGACGGATTCAGACGCAGCCCGTCGTCGAGCAGAAGACGCAGCCCGGCCTTCACCCAGCGCCAGCGGTCGGACGGAGTGGACATCACAACCGACACGTTGTAGGCGAGGTTCCAAGCCGCGTATGACCAGATTTCGGCCGTGTGCGGCTCAAGGAAGGTCAACCAGCTCGCCAACTGCGCGAGCTCACCGTAACGCCCTTCGTCCCATAGACGGTCCGCACGGAACCAAATCACCTCCGCGGCAAGTCCCCGGAAACCGCCCAGCCCCGCCACGATCAGCTCCGCAACCGGCGAAGGCGGCGGCACCGCCTGCTCCGTAGGCGCAGACTCCTTCGGACGCTGCAAACACCATGCGCCAGCGCCAAGCGCGCCGAGCAGCAGCACAACCCACAGTGTGGAAAGCATACGTTTCATACGAAACCGTTCTCCTCCAGCATCTCCATCGTAAGGCCGCCGCCTTCCGTCTCTTCGGCGGATTCACTCTCCGCGCGCCGGATCGCGTACTTGCCCAACACGTCGCTCTCCAAGTTCACGCGGTCGCCCGGACGCAACGCGCCGAGGTTCGTCTCGGCCGCCGTGGTGGGAATCACGTCCACGCGCAGCCAGTCGTCGCCGAGTCCGCTCACGGTAAGCGACACGCCGTTCACAGCGATCGAGCCCTTCAGCACGCTCGCCGCCGCCACCGCGCGCGGGCACTTGAACGTAAGCGCGAAGTCACGCCCCTTCTGCTCGCGTTTGATCAGCGTGCCACGGCCATCCACATGTCCCTGCACGACGTGTCCACCGAAACGGTCACCAGCCTTGAGCGCACGCTCAAGGTTCACGCGCGCACCCGGAAGCAGTTCTGCGAGCCCAGTACGCTCCTCCGTCTCGCGCAGCACGTCGGCCGTGAAGCGCGTCGCGTCACAGTCCGCCACCGTGAGACACGTACCGTTCACCGCGACGCTCTCGCCCTTCACGAGCGGTTCGGCCCACGGCTCGAACGTAAACTCAAGCACGAGGCCGCGTCCGCGCGACACGCGCTTTACCGTGCCGATGCGCTGGATCAATCCTGTAAACACGTACACCTCCCGATTGACACGGCGTCGCCGATACGGCGCGAGCCAATCACCTTGGACGCGAGCACGGTGATCCATTCATCTACCAGCCCCGCCTCCGCGAGCGATCGCGCAAGCACAAGTCCGCCTTCGCAGAGGACATGCATGAAACCGCGCTTGCCGAGGTCGCGCACTGCCTCAGCCGCGTCGCGGTAGACGAGCGTGCGCGCCCGCGCAGCATCGGTGAACACCTGCGCCTCTGCGGGCAAGTTCCCGCTACGCGAGACCACGGCACGCCAGAGGTCGGGGTTAGGACGCGGACGCGCAAGCAGGGATGGATTGTCGCGCCGCACGGTCTCCGCGCCCACGAGCATCACGTCCACTTGCGAACGCAACGCGCACGTCGCCTTGCGCGCGCGCGAACTCGACACCCACTTCGCGTCGCCCCAGTCATCGCAGATCTTGCCGTCGAGCGACATCGCGAGCTTCACGGTCACGTACGGCAGTCCCGTCGTCACGTGTTTCGCGAAAGGACGGATCACATCAAACGCCTCGTCCTCGCAGAGGCCGTGTGCCGTCTCAATGCCGGCTCGGCGCAGTACGCGCGCGGCCTTCCCGCGATTGGTAGGATTCGGATCGGCGCACGCCCACACCACGCGCTTCACGCCGGATGCGATCAGCGCGTCACAGCACGCGCCCACGCGACCGGGCTTCGAACATGGCTCAAGCGTCACGTAGACGGTAGCGCCCTTCGGCGAGACCTTGCAGTTCTTCAGCGCCGCGACTTCCGCGTGGTCGCCGCCACACCGGCGGTGGCGCCCTTCGCCGATCAACTTGCCGCCCTTGACGACTACTGCGCCCACAGGCGGGTTGGGGCGCGTGTGTCCCGCGCTCCGCCACGCAAGGGCGATTGCCCGCCGCATGTAGTCGGCTTCCGTCACGGCGTAAAGGTCTCCTTTTCGGGAGCGTCCTGCTTCGATTCCGCGCGCACTGCCTTGGCGAAGCGGTCCATCACGCCGTTCACGAACCGTCCGCTCTTCGACTCCGAGAACCACTTCGCAAGGTCCACCGCTTCGTTGACCACAATCGGCGTAGGAATGTCGTCGCAGTTCAGCAGCTCCCACGCGCCAAGGCGCAGCACGGCGCGCTCGACCGTGCCGAGGCGGTACAGCGACCAGTGCTCGAGATAAGGTTCAAGCGCGGAGTCGAGCGCGTCGCGGTCTTTCCACGCGCCGCGCGCGCGCATTTCGGCGAACTCGCGCGCAGTGGCGAGCGACGAAAGCTCGCGGGGATCGGTGGACGTGAAGATCACGCGCGCTCCGCGCTCCTCCGCAGCCAGCGCGTCCGATTCCAGGCGCACCTGCTGATCCCAGAAATCGGCGATGGCGGAATCGACCGACTCCGGCGGGTTCAAATCAAACTGGGCGAGCATCTGCAGAGCCCATTCGCGGCTTTGTCTACGTGTGACCATCTCAAATAGCCTCTTGTTTTCTCAGCGCCCATTGTACCAAAAAAAAGGAGACTCGGCAATGCCGAGCCTCCTTGTTCGACAGATCGTCGCACGCGAAGTTACTTCGCGAGGACGGCGTCCTTGCACGCCTTGGCGAGACGGAACTTCACGACCTTCTTCGCCTTGATCTTGATCGTCTCGCCGGTCGCGGGATTGCGGCCCGTGCGAGCGGCCTGCTGCTTCTTGACGAGCTTGCCGAGGCCAGGGAGCATGTAGCCCTTCTCCTCCTGCTTCGCACCCTTGACGGCGAGGTCAAGGAGCTTCTCGTACACGGCGACAGCCTGCTTCTTCGTGATGCCGGCAGCCTCCGCGAGCGCGACCATGATACCACTCTTGGTGGTCGGGACGATTTCTTTCTTTGCCATGTGATGTTTTTCCTTTTTGCTGCAAGGACGATATGCCCTGCTACGCCGCATAGAATAGCGGTTTTTTCGGGGGTTTGCAAGCACGAAATGCGTTTTCCCTAAAATTTTTCATTATTTTCCTGCATCCAGGCCGTCAACAGCCCCTTCTGGAGGGAATTCTGCGCGTGGATGGTAGGTGCGGTGGACGGCGTCAAGGCGCGCGCGGTCAACGTGCGTGTACACCTGAGTGGTCGCAATCGAGGCGTGTCCGAGCATCTCCTGGATCGCCCGAATGTCCGCTCCGTGCGCAAGAAGATCCGTCGCGAAGCAGTGCCGCAGCACGTGCGGCGACACCGCGTGCGCGTCCACGCCCGCCGCAGCCGCACGCTCGCGCAACATCTTGAAAACGCCCATGCGCGTGAAGGGACGCCCCAGCCGCGTGAGGAAGATGCGCCGCTCCGCCGTGTTGCCGCGCGAGAAGGATTCGCGCGCCGACGCGAGGTAGCGCGTGAGCGCCGTCGCTGCGGGAACGCCGATCGGAACGATGCGTTCCTTCGACCCCTTGCCACGGCAACGCACTACGCCCGCGTCCGCGACAACGTCCTGCAGTTCTAGTCCGCAGAGCTCGCTCACGCGCAGACCGCACCCGTATAGGAACTCGAGCATCGCGCGATCGCGCAGGTCGCGCGGATCGCTGCCGTCGGCGACCTGCAGGATCTTCAGCGTGGTCGCCTCGTCGAGGACGCGCGGCAACACGAGGTTTTTCTTCGGCGCCTCAAGTCCTTCGGAGAGGTCGTGCGCGGTCGCGCGCGTTGAGGCGAGGTAGGCGAGGAACTCGCGCACGGCAACGAATGCACGGGCGCGCGTGGACGCCTTGCGTCCCTTGGCGCGCATGGCTCCGACATGGTCGGCAACGTCCGCGCGCACGAGCGCCTCCGGCGCGGTCTTGCCACGCGCCGCGAGGAATTCGAGGAACGCGCGCACGTCGCGTCCGTACGCCTCCACCGTCTTCGGCGAAAGTCCGCGCGCAAGCGCGAGGTCGGCCGCGAACGACTCTGCACAGCTTTCAAGGGGCGTCATCCTAGACCTTCCCCCGCAGGGATCACTGGGCCTTCGTCTTCGCGCCGATTGATTCCGGCGTCACGCCGTTCGCGGCGTAGCCGGCCTTCGCGATGGCCATCTCGATGTTCTTCTTCGCGGTCTGCATCGAATCGTACTTGAGCGTCACACGGTGGTTCGCGGCGTCGAACTGGATTGAGGCCATGTCCACGCCGCTGCACATCACGAGCGCGGCGCGGAGGGCGCCGGACACTTCGGCCTCCTTCTCCTGCACAAGCGCTGGCACGTCCACGGTGAAATCGCGCACGTCCTTCTGTCGGCATCCCGCGCACGCGAAAAGCGCGAGCGCGAATATCATCATAGTCTTCTTCATGTTGTCTATCCTTTCTTTTGAATTGCAGGGGGCGTCTTGCCGAGACGCGCGAGCGCGAACTTGAGCGTGTTCCAGACCTCCAGTTTCGCCTTGCGCAGTCCGGCGGGATCCCGCGCCGAGTCGAAGCGCAGGATGTAGGCGGGGTGGAACGTGCCTATTGCTGGTATGCCCTCGTACATCTGCCACTGCCCTCGGCGCATTGGCGCGTCGGGGAAGAGTCCGCGCATCGCGGTGTTGCCGAGGAGGATGAGGCACTTCGGCTTGACGAGCTTGATCTGCCGCTTCAGGTACGGCACGCACGCAGCCATCTCCGGCGGCGACGGCGTGCGGTTGTTGGGCGGACGGCACTTGCAGATGTTCGCGATGAACACCTGCTCGCGCGTGTAGCCCATCGCGGCTATCATCTTCGTGAGGAACTGCCCCGCCGCGCCGACGAACGCAAGTCCCTGACGGTCTTCGTCCGCCCCAGGCGCCTCGCCCACGAACATGAAATCGGGGCCGTTCGCGTTTCCCTGTCCCGGAACGACGTGCGTGCGCCCGAGTCCGTGCAGATCACACCGCGTACACGCGGTCAGTTCCGCGGCCGTGGGAAGCGTTGGCGGTGCAACGGGCGAGACGCCCGTTGTCCCAGTGTTTCCAACGGGCGAGACGCCCGTTGTCCCAATCGGGGAAGCGGCGCTCTCGCCGCTTCGTACGACCGTCAACGGGCGGGACGCCCGTTGTCCCAGTACGGGAGCGGCCGACGGTAGGGCGCGCGCCCCGCGCGCGCCGCCGGGCGCAAGAAGCGCACGGTCACATTCGACCGTGCGCGTCCCGAGCTCGCGTTCCAGCTCCAACGCCTGTTCAAAGGCGTTCAGGATTTTTGGGAAATCGGCCATGTCCAGTTTCTCGACATTCGACATCCGTCACCCAACATCCCGTAATACGATTCTAACCGAAACTCTAAGCTTCAAGCTCCAAGCTTCAAGCTATCCCCGATATCCATTCGGATTCTGCGACTGCCAGCGCCAAGCGTCGGCACACATCTGCTCGATGCCGCGTTCAGCCTTCCAATGCAGCTCCTTCGCGGCGAGCGCGGGGTCGGCCCAGCACTCGGCGATGTCGCCGGGACGGCGCGGCTTGATAACATACGGCACCTTCTGTCCGCTCGCGGCCTCGAACGCCTTGACGATCTGGAGCACGCTGTAGCCGTTGCCGGTACCGAGGTTGTAGATCTTGAAGCCTGGCTTTTCAGCGAGCTTCTCGATGGCGCGGAGGTGTCCGATCGCGAGGTCCACCACGTGGATGTAGTCACGGATGCCCGTACCGTCCGGCGTGGGGTAGTCGTTGCCGAACACGTTAAGCTCTTTCAGGCGACCCACCGCCACCTGCGCAACGTACGGCAGGAGGTTGTTCGGGATGCCCGCCGGATCCTCGCCGATACGGCCGCTCTCGTGAGCGCCGATCGGGTTGAAGTAGCGGAGAAGAATCGTGTTCCACTCAGGGTCGGCCTTCTGCACGTCGCGGAAAACCTGCTCCATCATGAGCTTCGTCCAGCCGTACGGGTTTGTGCAGCCGGGCGTGGGGAAGTCCTCGCGGATCGGCACGCTCTGCGGCTGGCCGTAGACCGTCGCAGAACTGGAGAACACGATGTTCTTGCAGTTGTGCGCCGAGAGCACCTTGAGGAGCGTGAACGTGCCTCCGAGGTTGTTCTCGTAGTACTTCAGCGGAACCTGCGTGGACTCGCCCACCGCCTTGAGGGCGGCGAAGTGGATGGTGGCGTCGAACGGCTTCTCCGCCGCCACCACCTTGTCCAGCGCCGCCGCGTCGCGGATGTCGAGGTTGTAGAACTTCGGGGCCTTGCCCGCGAGCTCCGCCACGCGACGGAGGGACTCCTCCGACGAGTTGCAGAGGTTGTCCACCACCACCACGTCGTGACCCGCCTTCAGCAGTTCCAGCGTGGTGTGCGAGCCGATGTAGCCGGCCCCGCCAGTCACAAGTATTTTCATGTTCTTCTGCTCACTTACCAATTCTCAACTACCATCTGCCAACTACCAACTACCATCTACCAACTACCTGGTAGAGATACGGTCGTTGTAGTCGCCAGTCTCGGTGTTGATACGGATCACGTCGCCCTCGTTGATGAAGAGCGGGACGGCGCACACGTAGCCGCCCTCGACCGTGGCGGGCTTAGTAACCTTGCCGCTCGCGGTGTTGCCCTTCACGCCGGGCTCGACCTTGATGACCTTGCGCTCGACGAGCTGCGGGAGGTCCACGCCGATCACCTTCTCGTTGAAGAACAGCGCCTTCACTTCCATCTCGTCCATGAGGAAGTACTTCTTGTCGCCCATCACCTCGGGCGTCACGCGGATCTCCTCGAAGTTCTCGTCCGTGAACACGAACGCCGAACCGTCGTCGTAGGAATACGTGACAGACCGCTGCAGCAGCTCGGGACGCTCGAACTTGTCGCCCGAACGGTAGCTGCGGCTCATGCCGCCGCCCGTGATCATGTTGCGCAGCTTGCAGTTGTAGATGGCCTGGCCCTTGCCCGGCTTCGAGAAGTCGAACTCCGTGATTTCCCACGGCTCGCCGTCGATCAGCAGCTTTACGCCTTTGTGCAGTTCGCCCGCACCGATTACATCGCCCATTTTTTACTCCTTCTTTGTGAAAACATGGTGTGTATTATACACGAAAACGCCCCCACAGGGCAAGCCGAAAGTGCCCGTCAGCGCGAAGGCGTGGCGGGCGGGCGTCTGTTGAGCGCGCGGCGGAGCGCGCGCCAGCCGGGCAGACGGGCGTCCATGAGCGCGTAGAACGCCGGGCCGTGGTTGGGCACGCGCAGGTGCGTGAGCTCGTGTACTACGACGTATTCGGCAAGCTCTTCGGGTACGCGCGCAAGCTCGCGGCTGTAGGTGACATGGCGCTTTCGGAAGTGACACGAACCCCAGAGAGTCTTCATCGAACGGAGCTTCCATGTCACGCCAGGTTCGCCGAGGCGCGCGCACCAGTCGGCGTGAATCTGTCCGAGGCGGACGGCGAAGGCCTGCACTTGCTCCGGCGTGGGCGGCGGCGGCGCGGACGCTCGACGTGCCATGGCCCTCGCGCGGGCTGCGACAGCCCATTTCCAGTTGGCGCGCAGGAAAGCCTCCCCTTCCGCAATCGTGCAGCCCCAGGCGGGGATGGAGAGGTGAATCACGCCGTCCGCGGAAACGCGGACGTTTATGCGCCGGACGCGCTTGCGGACGACGTCGACCTCGATGCCGTCGATGAAGTTGCGCCCAGTCCGAAACATAATCTCAGCCGATGGAGGGCTTGCGCCCTTCAAGCGCGGGATTGTGGTGAGCCCAAAGAGCCTGGCGCGCCACGCCGAGCATGATCGCCGCGTCATCCCGCGTCTGCACGCCGCGCGAGAAGATGCGGTGGATGCCCTGCATCATGTGCTCCGTCTGCTTCTCGTTCATGAACCCGATGTCCTGCAGCATGGTCTGCCAGTTCTTCATGAGCTGCATCTTTTGCGCCTGCGGCGCGGGCGGCGCCTTCTCGTGCGGCGGCTGGTAACTGCCGGTGGCGGTGAAGAACTCGTAGCAGGTGATGAGGACCGCCTGCGCGAGGTTGATGGAGGTGTAGCCTTCGTCCACGGGGATGCGGATGAGGTGCGTGCATTGCGCAACCTCCTCGTTGAGGAGTCCCTTGTCCTCGCGACCGAAGACGAGCGCCACGGGACCCGTGGCGGCAAGCGAGAGAATCTCCGCCGCGCAGTCGCGCGGGGCCTTCACGTGCTGACGGTAGAGCCCGCCGCGCGCAGTAGTGCCGACAACGGCCACGCAGTCCGCGACGGCCTCCTCGAACGTGGCGGTCTCCACGCGGTCGCGAATGATGTCGGTGGCGTGTACTGCCATTCGCTCGCCCTCGTCCCAGGAGTTCTGGAGATTGGGTGCAGCAAGCACGAGGTGGTGAAAGCCCATGTTGGCCATGGCGCGGCAGGCGCTTCCCACGTTGCCGGTGTAGAGCGTACCGACCAGCACCACCTTGATGTTGTCAAGAGGGTTCATCGTCATTTCCTCTCGCCTGACATTTCACGCGGGCCGTTGACGTCGCGTCCGAAGCCATGTGGCGTTGAGCTGCCGTTGCGTATGCGGTCGCGCTTGGCGTTGACGGGGTTGCGGACCGTCGCGCAGAGCGATCCGCGGAAAAGCGGAACGTAGCCGGAACGGTCTTTTGCGAGACGTGCCACGATGCAGCCCGCCCCACTTTCGAAAAACTCCCACTCCTCGTTCTCCGTCTTGTACAGGTTGCCGGCGGGCGCAAGGTTCTGGTATGCGATGAAGCTGGTACCGTCCGGCAGCTCAACCCGCACCATGTTCTTGGTCTTGAAAGGCCAGCGCACGCCGTTGTCGAGGATGGCGACGGACTCATGGTCCTTCGTATCGCGTCCGTAGTCAACGTGGAGGTAGTTGTTGTTGTCATCCACGAAGCGCGTGGAGCGAAGTGGTTCAAAGGAGGCGCACCCCGCAAGGAACGCCACCGCCGCAAGTGATATGATACGCAGTGTCATGGCGCGTATTATATCATATTCTTGGCACCCCGCTTGATGCCATGTCAATTTTGGCGGTGGTATTCCTGTAGGCTGTAGACCGAGCTCTCCGCACGCATTTCGCCTAGACCCGCGACGGCGGCGGCGAAGCCCGCGAGCGTGGTCGTGACTGGAATCCCCGCGGCGACGGCGGCGGAACGCAGACGCACGGAATCCCCTGATGCCTCGCCGTCCGACTCCGATGTGTTTACAACCCACCCGATCTCGGCGTTGTGGATGAGGTCGATCGCGCTCGGACGCCCCCGCGAGATCCTGAACGCCGCCTTTGACTCGATGCCGTGGTTCCACAGATAGGTCGACGTGCCGAGTGTAGCGTAAATGCCAAAACCCAGTTCCTTGAGCTGCGCCGCCAGCTCCGCAACATGTGGCTTGTCCTCGTCGCGCACGGAGAGGAACACGTTGCCGCTCTTCGGCAAAGGGCTCCCGCAGGCAATCTGACTCTTGTGGTAGGCGGAGAAGCGGTCGAAGTCAATCGCCATCACCTCGCCCGTCGATTTCATCTCCGGCGACAGCGTGATTTTCGCCCCCGGGAACTTGACGTAGGGGAACACCGCCTCCTTGACGCAGTAGTAGCGCGGCTTGGCTTCAACGACATCCGGCTCGCGACATTCGACAGTCGTCTTGTCGGATGCCGTGGCTGTTGTCAAATGTCGTCCGTCGGATGTCGACCTTCCGATCTTCTCGCCGACCATCGCAAGGGCGCCGAGATCGGCAAGCGGGATGCCCGTTGCCTTCGAGACGAACGGCACCGTCCGCGAGGCGCGGGGGTTGACCTCGATCATCCAGATTTCGTCGTCCTTCACCGCCAGCTGGAGGTTCATGAGACCGACCACGTGAAGGCGCTGCGCGAAGATCTCCGTGTAGCGCTTCACCTCCGCCAGGACCTTCTCCGACAGGCTGACCGGCGGCGTGATCGCGGCGGCGTCGCCCGAATGGCAGCCCGCCGCCTCGATGTGTTCGAGGATCGCGCCAATGCGCGTCGTCTCGCCGTCCGAGACGGCGTCGACATCCAGCTCGATTGCGTGTTCGAGGAACTTGTCGATGAGGATGGGCTTCCCTTCCGACGCCGCAACGGCCTCCGCGACGTAGGAATCGAGTTCCGCCTCCTTGTAGACGATTGCCATGCCGCGTCCGCCAAGCACGAAACTCGGCCGCACGAGAACGGGATAGCCGATTTCATTTGCAATCCGCCGCGCGTCCGCGATGGAGTGCGCAATGCCGCTCGCGGGCTGCTTCATGCCGACTTCCGCGACGAGCGCGCGGAAGAAGTCGCGGTCTTCCGCGCGCGCGATGTCCGCAGGCGACGTGCCGACGATCCGCGCGCCCGCCGCCTCAAGCCGTTCCGCGAGGTTGAGCGGGGTCTGTCCCCCGTACTGCACGATCACGCCGTCGCACTTTTCGCGGTCGTAGATCTCCATCACGTCCTCGAAGGTCAGCGGCTCGAAGTAGAGCTTGTCGGAGGTGTCGTAGTCGGTCGAGACGGTCTCGGGGTTGGAATTGACCATCACCACCTCGTAGCCGCGCGCGCGCAGGGCGAATGCCGCATGGCAGCAGCACCAGTCGAACTCGATGCCCTGCCCGATCCGGTTGGGGCCACCGCCCAAGACCATGATCTTGGGGTGGGATTCTCGGGACAACCGAGACAGACGGGACGAACGGGACAACTGACAAGATTCATAAGTCCCGGTTGTCTCGGTTGTCTCGGTTGTCCCGTCCGTCCCGGTTGTCCCGTCCGTCCCGGTTGTCCCGTTTCCCTCCCACCCATAGTAGCTATAGTAGTACGGCGTCACTGCCGCGAACTCGCCCGCGCACGTATCGACCTCGCCGAACGCCGGGCGGATGCCCAGCGCGATGCGGCTGTTCCGCACCGTAATCTCATCGCTGCTGATGGCCTCGGCAATCTCCCGGTCGCTGAAGCCGAATACCTTCGCCTGGCGGAGGATTTCTGCTTCAGAGCCGTTGATTTCTTCTCCACAAAGATCACAAAGGCCACAAAGCTTTTCTTCATTTTCATTCCGCTTTGCGCTCTTTGCGTTCTTTGCGGCTAAATGGAAATTGCCCAGCCATCCCCTGAACGCCTCGATTTCCTCCAGCTCGCGCTTGAACCACGGGTCGTAGGTTTCCGCGTGGTGGTACTTGAGCGGCGCCTCCAGCGAGCGCACGGCCTTCAAGTAGGCCTGCTTGAACGTGCGGCCGATGGCCATGACCTCGCCGACGGACTTCATCTGCGTGCCGAGCGTCGTGTCCGCGCCGTGGAACTTCTCGAACGCGAAGCGCGGAATCTTCACGACCACGTAATCCAGCGCGGGCTCGAAGCAGGCGAGCGTCTTGCCGGTGATGTCGTTCGTGATTTCGTCGAGGGTGAAGCCGACGGCGAGGAGCGCGGCGATCTTCGCGATCGGGAAGCCCGTCGCCTTCGACGCGAGCGCCGACGAACGCGACACGCGCGGGTTCATCTCGATGATGATGCGCCGTCCGTCCTTCGGATTGACCGCCCACTGCACGTTCGACCCGCCCGTCTCGATGCCGATCTTCTCCAGCACCTTGATGGAGTCGTCGCGCATCGCCTGGTACTCGCGGTCGGTGAGCGTGAGGATCGGCGCCACGGTGATGGAGTCGCCCGTGTGGACGCCCATGGGGTCCATGTTCTCGATGGAGCAGACGATCACGGCGTTGCCGGCCTTGTCGCGCATCACCTCCATCTCGTATTCCTTCCAGCCGATCAGCGACTCCTCCACGAGCACCTCGTGGTTGAGCGACGCCTCCAGTCCGCCCGTGACGATCCGCGCGAACTCCTCCGCGTCGTGCGCGATGCCGCCGCCGGTGCCGCCGAGCGTGAAGCCGGGACGCACGATGAGCGGCCACGAGCCGATCGTGCGCGCAATCGCCTCCGCCTCGGCGAGCGAGTGGGCGCTGCCGGAGCGCGGCATGTCGAGGCCGAGCTCGCGCATCGCCTCCTTGAAGAGGTTGCGGTCCTCGGCGCGGGCGATCGCCTCCGCCTTCGCGCCGATCAGCTCCACGCGGTAGCGCTTCAGGACGCCGCCCTTCTCCAGCTCCATCGCGAGGTTGAGCGCGGTCTGTCCGCCAAGCGTCGGGAGAAGCGCGTCCGGCCGCTCGCGGCGGATGACCTCGTGAAGATAGTCCGCCGTCAGCGGCTCGATGTACGTCCTGTCGGCGCGGTCGGGATCGGTCATCACCGTCGCCGGGTTGGAATTGACGAGCACCACCTCGTAGCCCAGACCCTTGAGCGCCTTGACCGCCTGCACGCCCGAATAGTCGAACTCGCAGCCCTGTCCGATCACGATCGGCCCCGAGCCGATGATGAGGATCTTCCTCAAATCTGTGCGTTTCATATCAGAGGAGCATTAGCACAACCCGTGCCAACGCGGCGTTTGCGGGAAAAACGCCGCAACCATTACACAATATGTAACGTCCTGCCCGACGACATTACATTCACGCGACATGGCATTCGCGTGAATTTGCCATTGCATCCGCCGCACGAGTGTGATACACTATTCGCGTCAAAGGCAAAACAGCGACATGAATACGAACCTTCTTCTTAACGGGCTTCTTCTCCTTGCGCTTACGAAGCGCGGGGCGCGTTTGCTTGTCTAGAAAGGTTCGGGTTCAGGAAAAGGCAAACGGCTCCGCGCGAAAGGCGGAGCCGTTTTTGTTTTGCCTGGCAACGAACAAAGGAAGAATGCAGATGAATGCGATACAGATATTCGATACGACGCTCCGGGACGGCGAGCAGGCCCCCGGCTACGCGATGAACATCGACGAGAAGGTGCGCATGGCGCTCCAGCTCGAATCACTCGGCGTCGACATCATGGAGGCCGGCTTCGCCGTGGCCTCTCCGGGCGACTTCGCGTCCGTGAAGGCAATCGCCGACGCCGTGAAGTCCTCCGCCGTCTGCTCGCTCTCCCGCGCGCTCGAGAAGGACATCGACGCCTCGGCGGCGGCGATCAAGGGCGCGGCGCGTCCGCGCATCCACACGTTCCTCGCAACGAGCGACCTCCACCTCAAGTACAAGCTGCGCATCTCGCGCGCAGACTGCATCAAGCGCATCAAGCACGCCGTCGCGTACGCCCGCAACCTCTGCGGCGACGTGGAGTTCTCGGCCGAGGACGCCTCGCGCACCGACATCGACTTCCTCTGCAAGGCGCTGGACGCCGCCGTCGCGGCGGGCGCGACCGTCGTCAACATCCCCGACACCGTCGGCTATTCGACGCCGGAAGAGTTCGCCGCCATCGTCTCCGCCGTCATGAACCGCGTCAGGGGAATCGAGAACGTGACCGTCTCGACCCACTGCCATGACGACCTCGGCCTCGCCGTCGCAAACTCGCTCGCGGGCGTCCGCGCCGGCGCCAGGCAGGTGGAATGCACCATCTGCGGAATCGGCGAACGCGCCGGCAACGCCGCGATGGAGGAGATCGTGATGGGGCTTCGCACGCGCCGCGACGCATACGGCGGGCTCTCCACGCGGATCAAGACGGAGGAAATCGCCCGTACCGCGCACCTGCTCTCCACCATCACCGGCGTGCGCATCGCCCCGGGGAAGGCGATCGTGGGGGCGAACGCCTTCGCGCACGAAAGCGGCATCCACCAGCACGGCGTGCTCTCGAAGGCCGAGACGTACGAGATCATGACGCCGGAGTCGGTCGGGATGAGGCAGACGGAGCTCGTCCTGGGCAAGCACTCCGGACAGCACGCCCTCGAGACCCGCCTGAAGGACCTCGGCTACGACCTCGATGAGACGAACATGGCGGAGGTGTTCGCCGCGTTCAAGGCGCTTGCCGACCGCAAGAAGAAGATCACGGACCGTGACCTCGCGGCGCTCGCGGAGTCCCGCGTCGCCGCAAAGCCTTCGGACGCGAAGGAATGGAAGCTCGAGTCGTTCGTCGTGAACAGCGGCAACCACATGAGTGCCACCGCCCAGATCGCGCTTGTGCGCGGCAAGCGGCGCGTGCAGGACGCGGCCATCGGCACAGGCCCCATCTACGCCGCCTTCCGCACCGTCGAGAAGATCATCCGCCACCGCTTCAAACTGGAGGACTACCGCATCGAGGCCGTCACCGAGCGGCGCGACGCCCTCGGCGAAGTGCTCGTGAAGATATCCGACTCGAAGGGCACGTACCGCGGACGCGGCGTTTCCACGGACGTGATCGAAGGCTCGATTCTCGCCCTGCTCGTGGCGGTGAACCGCATGCTGGAGGCCGGAAAATGAAGATGACGATGTCGCAGAAGATTCTCGCGGCGCACGTCCCCGGTAGGGCGCGCTCGCCGAGCGCGCCGTCCATCCATCCCGGCGAACTTGTCATGGCGCGGCTCGACCTCGTTCTCGGCAACGACATCACCGCGCCCGTCGCGATCGGCGAGTTCCAGAAGTTCGGCCGCGCCACCGTGTTCGACCGCGAAAAGATCGCGCTCGTCCCCGACCACTTCACGCCCAACAAGGACATCAAGGCCGCCGCCCAGTGCGCCGCGATGCACGCGTTCGCCAAGGAACAGGGGATCGCCAACTACTTCGAGGTCGGACACGACTGCGGCATCGAACACGCCCTTCTGCCGGAAAAAGGCCTCGTCACGGCGGGCGACCTCGTGATCGGCGCGGATTCGCACACATGCACCTACGGCGCGCTCGGCGCGTTCTCGACAGGCGTCGGGTCGACGGACATGGCGGCGGGGATGTCCGCCGGCGAAACGTGGTTCCGCGTGCCGTCCGCGATCAAGGTGGTGCTGACAGGCAAGCCCCGGAAATGGGTCTGCGGGAAGGACGTGATCCTGCACCTGATCGGCATGATCGGCGTCGACGGCGCGCGCTACCAGTCGCTCGAGTTCACTGGTGACGGAATCGCAAGCCTTTCGATGGACGATCGCTTCACGATCGCGAACATGGCGATCGAGGCGGGCGCGAAGAACGGCATCTTCCCCGTGGACGAAACGACGCGCGCCTACCTGCGCGAACACAACGCAAAGCCGCCCCGGGTCTACGAGGCCGACGCGGACGCCGAATACGAGCGCGTCATCGAGATCGACCTCGACGATCTGGAGCCGACTGTGGCGTTCCCGCACCTGCCGTCCAACACGCGCCCGGTGCGGGAGGCCGGGAACGTCGCCATCGACCAGGTGGTCATCGGCTCATGCACGAACGGGCGCATCTCCGACATGCGCGCCGCCGCAGAGGTCATGCGCGGACACAGGGTCGCGGACGGCGTGAGGGCGATCGTGATCCCCGCCACGCAGCGCATCTGGCTCCAGGCGCTGGAAGAGGGGCTGCTCAAGACCTTCGTCGAGGCGGGATGCGTGGTTTCGCCGCCGACGTGCGGGCCGTGCCTCGGCGGACACATGGGCATCCTCGCAATGAATGAACGCTGCGTCGCCACCACAAACCGCAACTTCGTGGGGCGCATGGGACACGTCGAATCGGAGGTGTACCTCGCCTCTCCCGCAGTCGCGGCGGCATCGGCCATCGCCGGACGCATCACTGCCCCAACTACCCCCTAACCACTAACCACTAGCCACTAACCACTATGAAAGCACACAAGTACGGCAACGACGTGGATACGGACGTCATCATCCCGGCGCGGCACCTCAACACATCCGTGCCGGAGGAACTGGCGGCGCACTGCATGGAGGATATCGACCCCGCTTTCGCCGCCCGTGTCCAGTGCGGCGACATTCTTGTCGCCGGGCGCAACTTCGGCTGCGGATCTTCGCGCGAACACGCCCCCATCGCAATCAAGGCGAGCGGAATCTCGTGCGTCATCGCGGAAACCTTCGCGCGCATCTTCTACCGAAACGCTCTCAACATCGGCCTCCCCATATTGGAGTGCCCCGCCGCCGCGAACGCCATATCAGCAGGCGACGAGGTGACGGTCAATCTTGAAACGGGCGAAATCGCGGACCACACCACGGGGCAGACGTTTCACGCGGAACCGTTCCCTCCCTTCATGATGGAACTGATCGCCGCAGGCGGTCTTGCCGCATACCTGAAAGGAACGAGAAAATGAAGGCGAACATAGTCCTGCTTCCAGGCGACGGCGTCGGGCCTGAGATCGTCGCGGAGGCGGTCAAGGTGCTCAAGGCCGTCGTAACGCGGTTCGGGCACGACTTCGAGATGACCGAGCATCCCGTCGGCGGCGTGGCGCATGATTTGTGCGGGGACTGCCTGCCCGATGCGACGCTCGCCGCGTGCAAGGCGGCGGACGCGGTTCTCCTTGGCGCGGTGGGCGGTCCCAAATGGGACGCGCTGCCGCCGGAGAAGCGTCCCGAACGGCGCGCCCTTCTCACGCTCCGCTCCGAGCTCGGGCTCTTCGCGAACCTTCGCCCGGCAAAGGTGTGGGATGCGCTGAAAGGCGCAAGCCCGCTGAAAGACGAAATCGTGGCCAGGGGCATCGACATCCTGATCGTGCGCGAACTGACGGGCGGCGCGTACTTCGGCGAGAAAGGCCGCTCCGCCGACAGGACATCCGCCTACGACGTGACGCCGTATTCGGCGCACGAGATCGAGCGCGTCGCCCGCATCGCGTTCGACGCGGCCCGACGCCGCCACGGTAGGGCGGTCGCCCCGCGACCGCCGAAGGTCACGAGCGTGGACAAGGCGAACGTCCTTGAAACGTCACGGCTGTGGCGTGAAACGGTGACGGCGCTTCACGCAGCCGAATACGCGGACGTAGAACTTGAGCACATGTACGTCGACAACGCGGCGATGCAGCTCGTGCGCGATCCGGCGCGCTTCGACGTGATCCTCACCGAAAACATGTTCGGCGACATTCTGTCCGACGAGGCGTCTCAGATAACGGGTTCAATCGGGATGTTGCCGTCGGCGTCGCTGGGTGCGGCCAAAGGAGGCTTGTACGAGCCTATCCACGGCTCCGCGCCAGACATCGCGGGGAAAGGAATCGCCAATCCCCTGGCGACCATTCTCTCCGCCGCCCTGATGCTGCGCCATGCGTTCGGGCTTGCCGCCGAGGCGGACGCCGTCGAGCAAGCAGTGTCGGACGTGCTTGCATCCGGCGTCCGCACCGCCGACATCGCCTCGCCATCCGGCGCTTCCTCTGCCGTCTCCACCTCCGAGATGGGCGATGCAATCCAGTCCGCACTCTCAGGATTTTGATTTCGACGAACGCGACGCGGCGGCATGTCGGGTTTTCAGTGCCGCTTCCACAAGACCGATGAAGAGCGGATGGGGTGCCGTCGGGCGTGACTTGAACTCCGGATGGAACTGTCCGGCAATGAAGTACGGGTGTTTTGCCTGGGGCAGCTCAACGATTTCCACAAGCTTGCCGTCCGGCGAGACGCCGGAGACCACCAGCCCGGCCGCGACAAGCGCGGCCCGCCCTTCGCTGTCGTACGCCAGCTCGTAGCGGTGGCGGTGCCGCTCGGAGATGACCGCTACATTTTCGTTGTTAACCCCGAAGCTCATCGGCACGGAAATCTCTTTGCGATCTTTGCATTCTTTGTGGCCATAAATTCTTGCGGCGAGGGAGCCTTTCTTCAGCACGCACGGATACGCGCCAAGGCGCATCGTACCGCCCTTCTGCGTGACGCCGCGCTGTTCCTCCATGAGGTCGATCACGGGGTGCGTCGTATGTTCGTCGAACTCGGTGGAGTTGGCGTCCTTCCAGCCAAGCACGTCGCGGGCGTACTCAATCACCGTACACTGCATGCCGAGACAAATGCCGAGGAACGGGATTTTGTGCTCGCGGGCGTATTTGATCGCGGCAATCTTGCCCTCCACGCCCCTAGATCCGAACCCGCCCGGCACGAGAATGCCGTCAACGTTTTTTAAACACAGAGGCACAGAGGCACAGAGATGTTTTGTATTAGACTCTGTGTCTCTGTGCCTCTGTGTTAAAATATCTTCCGCCTCGATTGGCACCACTTCCACCTTGCAGTCGTTCGCCATGCCGGCGTGCTGAAGCGCCTCGTGGATCGACTTGTAGGCGTCGCGGATCGTGATGTACTTTCCGACGAGGGCGATACGGCAATGTTTCCTCGGCTGCGTGGCCTTTTTGACGAGCGTATCCCACACCGTGTGCTTGACGGGCCAGATGTCGAGGTGGAGCTGACGCAGCACCTGCTCGTCGAGTCCCTGCTTGCGGAGTTCGCGCGGCACGGCGTAGACAGAATCCGTCACGTCTTGTTCCTCGATCACGCACTCGCGCTTCACATTACAGAAAAGCGCGAGCTTCTGCTTGTGCTCTTCGGGTATCGGCATTTCCGTGCGGCAGACGAGGATGTCGGGGATGATGCCGATGTTGCGGAGCATCCCCACGGAATGTTGCGACGGCTTGGTCTTCAGCTCTCCCGCCGCTTTGAGGTAGGGAACGAGCGTGAGATGCACAAAGCACGTGTTTTCGGCCCCTTCCTCGAAGCGGAATTGACGCGCCGCCTCGAGGAACGGCAGGCTTTCGATGTCGCCCGATACGCCACCGATCTCGCAGAGGACGATGTCCGGCAGATCGGTCGCCCCGCGGCCGCCGCCCTCCCCGGCCGAGCGGATGGCCGCCTTGATTTCGTCCGTGATGTGCGGCACCACCTGCACGGTGCCGCCGAGGTAGCCGCCGGCGCGCTCGCGTGCGAGGACGGCGGAGTAGATGCGGCCGGAGGTGTAGTTGCTTGCCTTTGTGCACGTGACGCCCGCGAAGCGCTCGTAGTGTCCGAGGTCGAGGTCCGTCTCCGCGCCGTCGTCCGTCACGAACACCTCGCCGTGCTGGTACGGCGACATCGTGCCGGGATCGACGTTGAGATAGGGGTCCAGCTTCTGCATGAACACCTTGTACCCGCGGCTTTTCAGGAGAAGCGCAAGCGATGCGCTCGTCACGCCCTTGCCGAGGGAACTCACCACCCCGCCGGTGATGAACACGTATTTGACTTGCTTTTTCATGTTGAAACGTTTTTATTGTTTTAACACAGAGTCACAGAGGCACAGAGTTCGTTTCCCAAAAGATCCTATCTGAAATCATTATCATTTCTCCCTTGAGTAAGACTCTCTGTGCCTCTGTGTCTCTGTGACTCTGTGTTAAGACATTATAAGTGCCCTAAACTGGGTGAAAAGGTAGTTGGAATCGTGCGGGCCGGGGCAGGACTCGGGATGGTACTGCACCGAGAAGGCCGGCAGCGTCTTGTGCCGGATGCCCTCGATGGATCCGTCGTTGAGATTCACATGAGTAACCTCCAGGCAATCTGGTACGGACTCCGGTACCACGGCGAAGTTGTGGTTCTGGCTCGTGATCTCCACCTTGCCCGTCGCGAGGTTCTTCACGGGATGGTTGCAGCCGTGGTGCCCGAACTTCAGTCGCGCCGTCTTCGCACCACACGCGAGCGCAAGCAGCTGATGCCCCAGACATATCCCCATTATCGGGATTTTTTTAACACAGAGGCTCAGAGACTCAGAGGCACAGAGATTAGTTTCGTTTTGCATCTCTGTGTCTCTAAGACTCTGTGTTATTGTTTTAAATCCCAAGAGCTTCTGGATGTTCTCGATGGCGTAGGTAACGGCGGCGGGGTCGGCAGGGCCATTGGAGAGAAACACGCCGTCGGGCTTAAGCGCCAGCACTTCCTCGGCAGAGGTTTTGGCGGGCACCACAGTCACACGCGCCCACGATGCAAGCGAACGGAGGATATTGGTCTTCACGCCGAAGTCGTAGCAGACGATGTGGAATGTTGCCAGTGTGGAAATGTTGCCAATTCCATTGTTGCCATTTTCCAATGAGTGTGCGGAGCCATTGGAACTGGGAATTGGGCTTGGCAACACTTTCACATTGGCAACATTAAACTCATACGGCTCCTTGCACGTCACCTTGGCGGCGTAATCCTGCCCATCGAGCCCCTCCCATGCGCGCGCCTTGGCAACCGCCCAGGCTTCCGGAATTTCCGGATTATCCGGAATTTCCGGGTTTTCCGGATTTTCCGGAATTTCCGGATCTGCCACGCTCAGATAGGCTTTCCGGTTGCCGTGCTCGCGGATATGCAGGGTAAGCGCCCGCGTATCCACGCCGTAGATGCCCGGCACGCCATTCTCTTTGAGATAGTCATCAAGGCTTTTTTCGCTGCGCCAGTTGCTGGGTTCGGTCAGATCGCCGATCACGAGCCCAGATAGAAAAAGAGCGCGGCTTTCGGTGTCCGCGCTGTTGATTCCGTAGTTGCCGACTTCGGCGGTGGTGAGGGTGACGAACTGTCCTGCGTAGGAGGGATCGGTCAGGATTTCCTGATACCCGCTCATGCCGGTATTGAACACGACCTCGCCGAGCGCATCCTTCTTCGCGCCGAATGCGACGCCGTGGAACACCGTTCCATCATCCAGCGCGAGGAACGCCTTCCGCTCGCGCTCTGCTTTCCACTTTTCTTCGTAGTGCATGATGAGTCCTCTTGGGGAACTCATAGCACAACCTGTGCCAACGGAAACAAAGCCCTTTGGGATGCCCTTCTCTTACAATTAGTGTAACTTCGGCTCTGCGCCTCATGTCATTATTGTAAAAACATTTACCTTGAATTTCTCTTCACAATTGTCCTGCTCCGTTATATCACACGCAGATGTTCATTGCGGTTAACTCCTTTCATTTCGCAAGTTGTTATCGAGCTTTACTTGTCACACTACCCCACCACTTCTACTCCACCAACGAGGTCTGCCACCTCGCGCATCCTGGGACACAATAGTTCCGTACCATTATAAACGATCTAGTCGATTCCCGCTCTCCCATTTCATTCTCCATAGTATGTCCCGCGCTTTAACTGAACCTTTCTCCATCGCCATGCGAAGCAACCGTAACCCTTCAATCCTGTCCCTCGGTATGTTCAAGTCTTCACGACCTTCCATGTAGAATATACCAAGGTTACATAATGAACTGGCATGACCTTGTGCAGCAGCTTTGCGCCACAGATTCACCGCCTCTAGTCCGTTCTCATCCACTCCATCCCCCATGTAGTATAGACAGCCCAGTTGGAACTGCGCTTCGGCGTGGTTTTGGTTGGCTGCCTTACGCCACCACTTCGCCGCCTCGACAATGTTCTCGTTCACACCCTTACCCTTGCAATAACACATGCCTAGTTCATATTGCGCAGCAGCAATACCCAATGACGCCTCCAAACGGTAGTTTTTCACCCTTTCTACGTAGTTTTGGGAACCTGCCAGTCGTCTAACAGTCAATCCTCTTTTGAATGAAAGAGCTTCACTCCCATCGAAAATATCAGCCTTAAAATCTTCAAACGTTTCCGGTATCGAGGCTTTCGTCAAGCTGTCGCAATAA
The DNA here is from genome assembly GCA_902761035.1 of uncultured bacterium. Lineage (GTDB taxonomy): Bacteria > Verrucomicrobiota > Kiritimatiellia > RFP12 > UBA1067 > RUG572. Next base: position 36,198 of record CACWIW010000010.1, read on the forward strand.
CCAAACGCCTGCTTCCCAATACGCTTCACGGAATCCGGAATGGTTACTTCCTGCAAAGCTTTACAATAGTAAAAAGCCATTTCACCTATGTATGTTACACCGTTGGGTATCGCCACATTCTTTAAGCTCGTACAACTAGAAAACGCCGACGCACCGATGCTCGTCACGCCTTTCCCGATCGTCACGTTTACCAATCCCTCGCAATCACAAAATGTACCATCTGTGATGTTCGTCACGGAATCGGGAATGATCACGCTCTTCAAACTCTTACACCCATTAAACGCCGACCCTCCGATACTCGTCATGCCTTTACCAATCGTCACATTTTCTAAGTTTTTGCAACCCGCAAATGCATATTCTCCGATACTCTTCACAGAATCAGGGATTGTTACGCCCTTCAGACTTTCCTTACTATCCTCAAACGCCATTTTAGCTATACTCGTAACGGAATTCGGGATCGACACTTGTCCTCCCTTACCGGAATAACGAAGCAATGTGCCATTGACAATTAAGAATCCATTGTCATCCACAAGAGCGGTACAACCATAAAATGCCATGAACATTACTACCGTCTTGGGATTCCGCACCTTCACACTCTTGAGGCTTGTACAATTCATAAAGGCCTTGTCACTGATATACTTCACGCTATAGGGAATCGTCACGTCCGTCAAGCCTTTACATTCCTCAAACATGGCAAAACCGATTTCTGACAATCCTTCGCTGATCGTAACGTCCTTCAAACCATAACAACCTTCAAATACAGATGAATTAATGTCCGTCACAGAACCAGGAATTGTCACTTTAGTCAATCCACTACACCCCATAAATGCCTCATCTCCAATATATAGTACGCCATTGGGAATAATCACGCCTGTAAGGCCTGTACAATTACGGAACGCCCCATTCCAGATACCTGTCACTGGATGAACACCGTCGCCGATTGTTGATGGTATCTTGACGTTGCCTGTTTGGGGCGACACACCTGTAATGACTGCGTCACCTTGGTTCAGTTCATACGACCATGTGTAGTCTCCGATTTTTTGTTCTTTGGCAAAAAGCGTCACTCCGATTGCCGTTGTCAAAGAAAACGCCAATGTCTTTATCGCTGGAATCTTCATTTTGATGTTCCTTTCTTTTTGTTCGTAGGATTGTTGTTTAGTTTCGTGGCACTCGCCACAAAACGTAAAAATTGGCTTGCCTTTTACTTGAGGATTTCGTCTAAGAGTTCTCGTGCTTCTTCATTCCCTTGATCTCTGGCTCTCTTCAGCCATTGAATTCCTTCCTTTGTGTTCTTCTGTACCCCATATCCCAGACAGTAAAGAATGCCAAGATTCTTTTGTGCATTATCATTGCCTTGTTCCGCCGACAAGCGAAACAATTTTGCGGCTTGCGCATAATCTCGTGGCACGCCATCGCCTTTGACATAACAGACACCAAGGTCAAATTGTTCTACGGCACTTTTTTTGTCTGACGCATTATGATGTTCGCTCGCTTTTTTCTCTATGTTCTGTTCATCCCTAAGTTCGACATGACTTCCATGCACATTTACGTCTTTTTGACCTTCTGTTCTATAGACGCCTTGACTTACTAACAAAATCAAACAAATAACGAGTAGTGCTACGGCGCAAACGACAAGCTTGCCTTTCGTACCACTATTCCATAATGATGTTGTTTTGTTCTTTGCCGTCATCACAATCGCTTTCGCCTTTGAGAAGAACGCATCACGTCCTCCCTTCCCGCCCTTCCACCATGCAACTGTCTTGTCTTTTGCCGTTATCGCAAATACTTTCACCTTTGAAAAGAACACATCGCGCCTTCCTTTGCCATTTTTCCACCATGCAACAGTCTTGTCCATTACAATTATAGTCATAGCCTTAACTTTGAAGAAAAAAGAGGTGTAATTCACCTTATATTTGTTTTGTCCCATTTCCACGTTCTGAGTATTGTTTCCTGATGCTTCCACCTCTTTGACCACACTATTTACTGAACCTCCGTCCACTTTCGGTACATAACCAAACTTTGCACCACAGAACGGGCATAGTAAACTTTGCCCAATTGCAGGTTCGTCACAAACCTCACATTCATTGCCACAACTAGGACATTTCATCTGCATGGTAAACAATCCTTTCCTGTACCTGTACGGTTAGCTTCCTTGCGCCCTATCGGCATCCCACTGGTCGAGAATCGGGCTTATCCTCGTCCCGTGTCGCCACTTGGCAATCGGACACGAATCAAGGATAAATGAAAACCTCTCTTCATGTCCCTTCCTAGGCTGTGAGAATTGCCATGATGGAGACACAAAGAGAGGTGAACGCATGTTGCATTTCCTCTGCCAAGTGTCGTCCATCTTCAACTTCTCACATTTAGGAAGGCGACTGCTTTGCAGCATTGCTTTAAATCATCTTGTCACTCCGCTTTGGTACGACAGTTTCATCGAAAATACCTTACCATTGCGGCGACCGTGGCGAGGCGTTGCCCCGCCTATGACCGTTTCACTGTTTTGTGGTTTTCGTTCCTTTCATTGCAGTTAATCAGTCTTGAAATGGATTAAGCAACTGAACCGAGAAGTCTGCCATGTCGCGCACATTGCGAGTGACGAGAGTCATACCATGGCAGAGTGCCGTGGCTGCGATTTGAGAATCAATCACGGGCGGAGTTTTGCCGGCTTTCTGTAGATTCGCGACCACCTTGCCCCACAAGTTTGACACATCGTAATCAAAAGGGACAATCCTGTCTCCGTAGATTTCGCGACATTCATCAAGCCATCGCGCCAAAGCAATCTTCTTTGAATCGTCATTGCGCCGTTCCACACCCTTACGCAACTCGCCAAACACGACAGCGGGAACGAAAAGGTCGCCTTCGTCCACAGAACCAAGCCATTCCATTACCCTCGTATCTGGCCGCGATCGAGCTGTTTCACTGATGATACAAGTGTCGAGGAGGTACTTCACGCAAACATGCCTTCCGCAAAAATAGATTCACGATTCCTACCTGTATCTTTGTCTCGTTCAAGATCAAGTTCTGACAAATCAACAGGACAACTCCGAAGAAAATCAACAAAAGACTTGCGTTTCCGAGAGGATGTTGCTCTTTGCTTCACGGATATTTTCGCTGCTGCATAATCAGCATACGTGATGATGACAAGAGATGGAACACCATGTCGAGTCACAATCTGTGGCTCGCCCATGAATGCACGCTTGAAGAACTCCTTTACGGGAGTTTCGGCGTCGTTTAATTCCAATGTTGCCGGCATGTGTTTGCACTTTCTTTTCGGACGCCGCTCATTATACTATAAATTGGTTATTAGGGGAATCATGAAAAATTCAGTAGGATCATCGCTCTTGTGCATGAGGTGGTTTTAAATGCCATACGAATAACCTTTTTGCATGTCATGCCGACAATCGTTTGTCGAGGTCGGCAAAGGCGTTTTCGATTGCCTCGACATGATACAGTTCGTACATTCCCACTGCATAATCGACAAGGTTCTTTTGCGAAAGGCGACGATAGGCAACGTCGGCGGTAACGCCAAGATGTTCGGCATAGCGCTCGAGCAAATAGATGAAGAATCGGAATTCCTTGCTCATGTCATACCATCCTCAGATAGTCCGAGTTCTTCGGCGAGCCTGTGATCCTCTCACTCTCCCAGATGTTGAATATTCCCTCTGGCCCAAATTGCCACATCTCCATCGCCGATATTACCCACGTGTTTAAGCAGTGCGTTGTTGCATGTAGAGATAAACTTGAGATGCACGGCTTTCAATGGCAAGCGCCGTCTTGGGGTTGAGCAGTTTTTTGTAGAAAACCGAATGATAGACTTCCCTCAGCGCCTCCTTCTCGGAAAGTTTTTGTTTCCGTACAAGTGCAAGGGCTATTTCCGCCACCGCCTTCTCGACGAGATGCTGAAATGTAATTTTAGACATGACGCACCTCCTTCATCGTTAATTTCAACAAAGCCCTTTCCGTATGAAAAGAATACTGCATCGACAACTTCTTGAATTTAAGCTCTTCCACCAGATATTCAATCGTGACCTCGCCATCTTCAAATCTTCTAAACAACACCCCCATCCTGTCATCCGCAATAGGGCCGGCAACAATATCGTAGCGATGGTCACGATTGTGATCCGCAGCCGTAGTTCGCATCTGTCGGTTCGCCATTACAAACATGGCAAACTCCTCGTTTACTATCGGAGCGAAACGCCTTACATTCAGGGCAGTGAGATCCGCATCGTCAAAATCGTAGACATATACATACTTCGGCGCACCTTGCCAATTAGAACGCTCGACACAACGCTCAGCCATCCGTTTTGCGACAGCGAGATCAGGAGTCAGGTAGAATCCTTTCCCGAAATCCTTGAATGGTCGGCACATGGATAAATCCGGCCGTTCAAAGAACGCATCGGTTCCGTGATAAAGCCTCATCAGAGATGCCCCCCATTTCTGCGGCACACTTTCTGAAGGTCGATCACGGCGTCGGCAAATGAGACCGTATGCTCTGCTTCATAGCAATTCATCAAGAAGTCCATGCCGCAATGCCTGTCGAGGTAGTCAAACGACTTCTGGGCATCGAGGCCAAAAGCTTCGGCGAACTCCGCTACGCATGCAACGAAGTATTCGATTCTGTTTTTCGCTTTGTTTGATGTCATCTGCCATTTTCCTCCTGGCGCTCACATTATACCACATTTCAGTCTCGACTGCTCGCGAAGATGCAAATGACGGCCAATGGCGACCGAACTTTCCGTTCAGTACGAACGCTCAGAATTATTGACCAGATAGTTTTCAAGAGCTTTGTGCAACACCTTATACCCGCCGGGCGTGGGATAGTCGCTGGTGAAATACCAGTCGCCGATACATGCGCTCGCACCATGTGTTGTCTGTCGAACTGTCGTCCCGGATGTCGGTTGCCGATTGTCGGGTGTCCTGCCCCTCAAGCATTTCCAGAAGTTTTCCACCGTCTGGTAAACCACCTTCACCTCTGCCTTCATGCCAGGCGGGGTGAGGAGGCGGGCGATCTCGGCGCAGTGCTGCTCGTCGGTGAAGCGAACATAGAGGGGAACGAGCGGGTTCTGGCCTCCGTTCCGGCGGCGCGCTCAGTGATCGCGCCCTACCCAAACTTCGGCCCGGAGGGCTCGCACCATCCGATGAAATGCGTATCCTTACAGCCCGCCCATGATGAGGGAGCCGAAGGTCGAGACGGGCGTCGTGTCGCGGTAGTTGTCCACGATCTGCCGCACGTCCTTGATAAGGGCGTTGAGCTCGTTGTACAGCTCCTGGTCTGTCATGAGCTTGCCGAGCGTGCCAGATCCCTTTGCAAGGCGCGAAGAGACGCCGTTGAGGTTGTCGAGGAGTTCGGAGGCGTCCGCACCGAGTTTCTTGTCGTAGACGAGGCGTCCCGCAAGGCCCTCGCCTGCCTTGAGGTCGTCCGTGACCTTGCGGATGTTCGCAAGAGACGCCTTGAGGTCCGCGTACACGGCGTCATCCGAAGACAGCAGCTTGCCCATCGTGCCCTCGCCGCGCTCCAGTCGCGCTGCAATCGCGTTGATGTTGGTAGCGGCGGACTTCATCGCGTCCAGCGCCGTCCTTGCCGACGCAAGCGCATCGCGGAGGTCGGCGTGGATGACGTCATTCGTCGAGAGGAGCTTGCCAAGCGTACCGTCGCCGCGTTCAACGCGCGAGGCGATCGCGCTGATGTCCGCCGCCGCCGTCTTGGCGGATGCGACCGCATTGCTTATGTCGTTGTAGACCGTTTCGTCCGAGGAGAGGAGCTTGCCCACCGTACCCTCGCCGCGCTGCACGCGCGAGACGATGGTGTTGAGGTTGACTGCCGTTGCCTCGAAGTTCGTCACGATGCTCCGCACGTTGCCGTCGGACGTCAGGTCGCTCAGGTTGCGCGCGATGGTGCCGAGGTCGCGCATCCAGTCGACGGGCGGCTCGCCGTGGAAAACGGTCGTCGTTAGCGGCTGCGGCTCGCCCGTGCCCTCCTCCAGCAGAAGGTAGTTTCCGCCAAGGAGCGACAGCGCCGACACCGACACGCGGCACGACTTGCGCAGCACTACGTCGTCGTCCACCGACGCCTCCACGAGGATGTTCGACTGGCCGAGGATGATCCTGTCGACGGTGCCAACTTTCATGCCGCGGTAGACCACGTTGTCGCGTTCCTTCAGGCCTCCGACGTCCTTGAACGCTATCGTCGCTGTTGCGCGCTTGCGTCCGAACATCACGTCCACGCCGGATATGATTATCGTGAAGTATCCCAGAAGCGCGATCACGGCCACCATGAATATGCCCACGATCACCTCAGAGAACACGTCGCTGTTTTTCTTGCTCATCTCTTTTCTCCTTCAAATTTGCTTTATGGTCCAACTTACCGCTCCACGCGGATGCGCCGCGGCGCCGTGCGTGCACGCACTGCGGGGTCGTACATCGCCTCCACCGACGCTCCCGGGGCGATGAAGTCGCCCGCGCTCACCACGCGCACCGCGTAGTAGGCACGCGCCACTCGTCCATCCTCGCCCGAGTCGCGGAAGCGCTTCGAGAAGAAGAGCATCCGGTCGTCGCGCATTTCCCGGCGCATCTCCCAGTTTAGCATCTTTTCGTTTTCAATCCACGGATACGCGGACCCGTCCACCCGCGTGTTGCTGGCCTCGAAGCAGGCCGGCAGGAGGTCCTCTACCACGAGGTCGGCGTAGACATGGTTATGCTGGTTGCCTATCGTGAGCTCCACCAGCAAGAGGTCGCCGCGCGAGAGCTTGTCTAGGTTGGCCTCCGAGCCGTCCGACATGAAGTAGCGGCGCGTGATGTTGATGCCGTCGGCAACGGTCGGCACGGTGGCGGCGTCCGGCAGGGCGAGACATGTGGCCATCACGTACGCGGGGCCCTTCCCGACGTTAGTCAGCACAACGTCGCCGCCGCCGCGCATGGCGTGTACCTTCTTCACGGAAAGCGCCGTCTCGTGTCCGTCGGCCACGCACTTCACGTCTGGATCGCCCTTCACAGCGCGCGTGCGGTACCAGGTTGCAAGCGCGAGGAGGGCGTGCGCGTTTTCGGCAGTGGTGCCCCAGTGCGCGCTCGCCTTGTCGCGGTGGTTGTTGAGGTACACGACGAGTCCCGGCAGGCGCGCGTCCTGCGGATCGAGGTCCATCAGCGCGAGAATCGAGAAGGCTGCGGTCTTGACGTCCTCCACCGGCAGCGAAGAGGTGAGCTCCACGGCGCGCACACGGTCTCCGCACCGCACGAACGCGCGGGCGAGACGGGCTCTATCGAGCACGGAAAGCTGCGCGCGGCGGTCATACCAGTGTAGCTGGCGGTCGGCGTCAGCCGCGCCGGCGAGCGCTAGGTTGTGGCAGGCGTATACGCTCGTCGTGGCGTTAGTGGACATCGCCCACGTGCGCAGGAAACCCTTCACGCGCCCGAGCGGCTGCGCTGGCACCTTGAATCCGGCGGCCTCGGCCTCCAGAAGGAAGTGCGCGGCCCAAAGCGACACGCCACGGTCCCACGGCGGGTAGGAGCTGTCCGGCCACATCGAGAAGTCGTTCGAGTGGACCATCGACACCACACGGCGGATGCCCGCGTCCACGGCCTTCTGCGAATCCGCGGCTGCGGTCGTCTCGTCCACGGGCAGCGTGTTCAGCACGCCGCCGGCCGCGACTAGCGGGAAGACCTGCGACACCGTCTGCTCCAGGCAGCCATACGGATAGGCGGCGAGATACTCTAGCGCGGCGGCGAGTTCGCCGAGGCCGCTGGACGCGACGGTGAACGTACGGCGTGCGGCCTCGGGCAACACGGCGGCCGTGTTGCGGAAGGTACGCGACTTGCCAGGAGCGAGGCACACCGTCTCGGCTGTCTTCGCCCACGCTGCGGCAGGACGCACAGGCAGGTCGATCGTGACCGTGTGCTTTTCGCCCATGCCCTCGGACGTGAAGACGAGGCGCCCCTCGCCGGGAACTGCGCCGGCGACCACCGGCACGGAAACCGTCTCGGACGCGCCGTCGGCGATTTTCACGGATCCTGTCCCCTTCGCTCCAGACGCAAGGGCTGCTGCCCCGTCTATCCGCAGCTCGTATGTACACGTGCCGTCCTTCCCGCTGCGGTTGGAAAGCGTAAGCGTGGCGTTGAACGTATCGCCAGGCGCGGCGAAGCGCGGGGCGTCCGCCTGCATCACGAGGTTCGGCGTGACCTTCGCCTGCACGGCGCCGGCGCCGGTGGCGCGCGCGTTGTAGGCAACTGCCGTCACGCGCACTTCGCCGACGAACTCGGGAAGCTTGAACTTCACGTCCGCAAGGCCGTCTTGCAACGGCACGTTCAACTGCCAGCGGCTGAGCGGCTTGAAGCGCCGGCTCGGCACGGGGCTGATGCGGTTGAAGAGGTCTCCGTCCGCGCCGCCGCCCGTTTTCACGCCCGAACGCTTGAGGCGGTCGTCGACGATTGGAAGCAGGTAGTTGTAGAGGTCGTAAAGCGGATGGTAGGCGTCGCGCGTCTCGCCGAACCAGCTGACGGGATCGGGCACCTTTTCGTCCGTCAGCAGGTTGATGCCCTCGTCCACCACCGTCACGGCGGCGTATGCGCCACGCACTCCGTCAAGGCCCTTCGCGGAAACGTGCGCAACGAGGTCGCTGCCGCCGGACGCGGCGCACGCCACGTCCGCCGCCACGCGAACGTCGAGCGCGCTGTCGCGCGTGGCCACCTTGATCGGCACCACGCCCCAGGCGCGGTTCGCGGCATGACGTTGTCCGGCAGTTGCGGCCTGCACCACACTCAGCGCAACGTCCACGCCCGGTGCAAACGCAGCCTTCACCGGCTCAAGCTCGACCTCCGCCGTGGCATTGGTGAGCGCCACGACGCGCGAGTAGGCAACGTCTTGACCCATCACCTCAAGCCAGGCGTACCCTTTGAACGGGGCCTTCACGGCGATGCGCGGCACGTCGCCCGGATAATAGACGGGCTTGTCCGCGACGAGCGTCACATGCGACGGCGTTGCGAGCGAGGTGCGCACGGACGCATCGTCGTCCGCGCCGCCCACCCAGTATGACGCGCCGAACGAGACGTCGGTGGCGGGATCGCGCAGCGTCACGGCGAAGTCGCCGCAAGACGAACGGGGCACCTCTAGCGTGGCAACGCCCTCCGCCGTCACGCCCACCTCCACGGGCGCGCCCATCGGATACCGCACCTTGTCGCTCATCCACTCGAAGAATCCGTTGTCGTTGCGCTTGAGTCCGTAGACGTGCTCGATACGCTCGAACCGGGCCTCGAGCTTCCGGGCGCCGACATGCGGCGTGCCGTCGGGATTTACGAGCACCACGCGACAGGCCTGCGGCTGGCGATCCTCACGCAGGATGTCCGGCAACATCACACCGATGTAGTAGGGATAGACGTGGAGCGTGCAGATGGCGCGTCCGGCGGCAGGGCGCCCCCCGGTCTCGAACACCGAACCCTGCGCCGTCATCTTCACGGCCGCGCGCGGACGGCTCCGCGGCGGCATGGCGGCGGCGAACTCTGCGCGCCCATTGGCGTCCAGCGTGCGCCTGTCCAGTTTCTCGAAGTTCGGCTGCAGGCTGCGGTTCTCGTCGCCGAAGCGGAACTTGTTCCAGCCGCGCGGCGCGAACGGCTCGTCCGAAAACGCCACCGCAGCCTCCGCCGGAAGTCCCTTCGCGGGCCCGCCGAAGAGGTGTTCGGCCACGACGGTGAACGACACGTTCGTAGCTGAAAGGCCTGGAGGCGTCTCCACCTTCACGCGGATCTGCGGCGGCACGAACTCCTCGATTCTGATAGTGCGGGAACCGATCTCTATGTCTGGATCGCCAGGCGTGACTGCCTCGACGGTCCACACGCCGCTCATCTGGTCGTCCGTCACGACGAATGACTCCGCCGCAACGGCACCAACAGTGTCAGACAGCCCTGTCGTGCGCGCGAAGACCTTTCCCTCGGGATCCACGAGCTTAAGAGTGACGGGGAACGGCTTCGGCGCATTGCCTTCCGCATTGCGCAGGAGCGCGTGTACGAGTATCTTCTCGTTGTGGCGGTAGATGCCGCGGTCGGTCCACACGTAAGCCTCGCATGCGTTCTTCGCCACGAAAGACCGGCGCGCACCCTTCGCGATGGTCTCGTCAAGCTGCTTCGTGAGCGCGAGGAAAGACAAATCGACTCCGTTCTTGCGGGAGGCGACAACCGCGAACGCATCCGCGTCCTTCGCCACATCGCAGGCGCACCAGCCGTCGGCATCCGTGATGCCCTCGCCCACCATGACGTTGTTTGCGCCGTACACCGACACGAGCAGCCCGGCGATCGGCTTGCCCTGCGTGAGCGACGTCGCCCACACGTACACGCACCCCTCCGTCTGGCGCACCGAGAGACCGATGTCCGTGAGGCACACGAGACGGTATATCTCGTCGGACGAGCTGTCACCGGCGTCCTTCGCCGACACGAGGTACACGCCGTTCGCGGATACGCCGTCCACGTCGCGGATTTCAAGGGGCGTGGTGATCTTCTCGTTGATGCGCGGAGACAGACGGAACTTCTTCACAATGGGTTCGCCGGAGATGTCCTTGGTCTCCTCCGAATCTCCACCGCCGCCATAGTAGCGACGGTAGCGGTCCTCCTCGCGCGCAAGGAGCTGCACGATGTTCGCACGCGGCACAGGGCGAATCCTGCATTCAAGGTTCGTAACGTTCACGGTGTCGATGGCGATGGCGCGGCGGCCGGCAGGTGGCAGGTAGCGCCCGCGGGCGGCGAACGCGACGGAGGCCGGCCTGTCACCCGTCGTGAACGTGCGGCGGAACTCCTCCTTCGTCACTTTTCCGTCAGCCATCGGCAAACCAGCCTTGACGGTCACTCGATACGTGGTACGCGGCTGGAAGTCCGCCACCACCTTCACCTTCTGGCTCCAGCCGTAGTAGTCCGTCGTCACAGGACCGGGATTCGGCACAATCTCCACATACTCCATGAACGCGGTCAGGTCTGGGGTATCAGATACCTGAATGTAAATACCACGCAGCCCATCAACGTCAAATCCACAGACCTCAGGCTCCTTCGGTTTTTCAGGCTTCGCCTTCTCCGACTTCGCCCCACCGGGAGCGGCCGCGCTTGTCGCGGCCGCATTCGTCGCGGCCACGGGAGCGGCCGCGTTCGTCGCGGCCCCGTTCGTCGCAGCCACGTGCGCAACCGCGTTCGTCGCGGCCCCGCCAGGTTCCGATTTCGACCCGTCACAGCCACAAAAAGCCATAACGGCGGAACAACTCGCGAAAATCGCGAGCATTTTAATTTTTGCCTTGTTCATTGATTGGCACGTATAAATCTGTATTGTCTAATGAAAGTTAGGTATGCATTATACACACCTCTGACGGGAAAGCAAGCATGAAATGTTAAAATTTATGCGCCTGCCCGGTAGGGCGCGATCACCGAGCGCGCCGCAAGGTGGGGCGAGCCACAAGGTAGGGCGAGCCGTCCTCGGCTCGCCCGGAGGGCTCGCCCCACCCGGCGCCCCCCGTCAATGGTTCAGCAATGATCTGCCTTTGGTTTGTGCGCCAGCAGTTCTGCCGTGCGCGCCCCGTCGCGCACCAACGGTGAGATAATGCTCCGCACAAGGCAACCGCTAAGCAAAAACGGCGCGGCAGAGGAATGGCATCGGAAAGGATCGAGCGAAGCCCCCGCCTTTCACAAGCCTTTGCGGCCCCGCGAGGTTTGTGCGAAGCACTCAGCCAATGGCATAACCAAATGCTTCGCCTTGGGTGCGCGCACAGGGCGCGCACGGCTCAACTGTTTGCACTCGGTCCGTTTTCAAAACTGAGGCTTTACCAAATACGGCCAATACAGGGGTAGACGAGCCGCTGTACTACTACGGCTTGCGGCAACCGGCACCCTGGACAACGGCCCCAAGCACAATGACGGCATCGCATTTCTTCGTCGCCAACCGTTTCGCGACAAGCGGAATCTCATAGGCCCCGGGAACCCGCACAAGCGTGATGTTCTTCTCGTCGCCGCCCATGCGCACAAAGGCATCAAGCGCCCCGTTAATCTCTCTCATCATCAATGACCCCACGACGCCTAAAGTTGGTGGTATTATATCATTTTATGGCAGATTTGTCCGTAGGGGTGGCCAAAAGCAGGAACAGCCGCCCCAAAACGAAGGTGCGGACACTAGGAAACCTCCTAGAATCCGCACCCATCGCATCCGGTATTCTACCGAAAAGAGCAGGGCTCAGTCCGAGCTCGGACCGCCCTCCCAGGGCCAATTGTAGTCCCACACCGCATAGACGCTCAGCGTCTTGCCTTCAGCGGCGGCGGT
>CACWIW010000011.1 GCA_902761035.1 uncultured bacterium
TGTAGCTCGTCTTGGCATAAAACCTCCTTGTTTGAGTTTTGGAGGTATTATACCACAGATCTCTGATAGACGAAAGATTAAACTTTACATTGTACTAGTTAGTTACAAAGATTTAGCATTGAAGTCCAAAATGTCTAATGCAGCCTTTAATTCCAACTTCTCACTTGGACATAAAACCTTACCACTTGCTATTTCACACTCTGCACGCTTGCACACAAACCATGCCGCCACCAAGATTTCGCATTGAGACATTAGACAAAACAAAGAAGATCGTATTGTCGGATTGCCATTCTCCATATTGTTGAACCCATAACAAGGCTGACAAATCCTAGCCAATTGGCAATCAACACAACGTGTATCAATCAATGAGCCATGGGGTGGGATTAGATTTGCTTGATATTCCCTTTGGGATACAAAAGGTAAAAACAGGTGGCATGGATACGCCCTACCATCCACATCATAAGTTGTCATCATTCCGCCCGTTCCACACATTCGCATAAAATCTCCTATATCGTAAATTGCAGACAGCCGTTTTTCAAATACCGAAATTTTTCTCACATCAGGATGTTGCAGAAAATACTTAGCAATTAACATTAATTGTTTTTTATATTCATATATATGATGCTTTCCCCAATTCACACCATACGCCCAACTTGGACTAACATTAAAACCTTTTTCAATCAGCTCAATTACCCCTTTTGAAAATAAATGAACAGACGATGGAGATACGGTCATCTTCACTGCCTGTTCAGGGAATGTCGTAAGAAAAAACTGGTAATCTATTCTGTCAGCAGAGTTCGAACGATTGACATTCTGTGCCTGAAAGATGCCATCACAACTTAAAACAACCTTGAATTTGGATGCGTTCTTCTGAAGCCACTTCTTCATCTCGGTATTAAGCAATGTTCCATTTGTCGTTACTGAAAATAAATAAGGCTTGGGACGAGGCTTTGCCCAACACCATTCCATCACCTCGCGCATCAAATTAAACTTAATAAATGGCTCCCCCCCCAAGAAATCAAACTCAACTTCATCAATATTGTCAGTATCTTTAGCTTGCAGAAATTCGTTACGAATTATCTCCTTTGCAATGTTTATTCTCATGGATGAATTATCCTTATGCTGCTCATAGCAATAAAGACAATTCAAGTTGCACTGATGTGTAATCACCAATGTGCATATTTTCCGTCTCAGTTTTGATAAGATACGCATTACTATCACTACAATTAACGCAAAATCCGCTACTTATAATAACAATCACGCCCTGTTTTTGAAGCATCACAACTTCCTGCACATGAACCAGAACATGAGCCATGACAAGAACCTGAGCATCCATTGCAACTACCACCAAACGACACTTGTCCGATTCCTTCCTTTGCATCAATTGCTGCCACTTCTTCACTTAACTTTTCAACTGTTTGCGATTCCAATTGAGACATTGCCCTTAATTTTTCAGCCCATTCCTCAGCTTCATTCTCACCTTGCTCTTTATTCATAGACACCGACTCCGTATTTACCGTCATCGTACAGCCTTGCAGTTCATCATCTACACCCTTCTTCGCGGACAAGTCTGCTACTGAGGACATCATAACTCCTGTGTCCGTTAAGGTCTGCGTGGCTATAGGAATTTGTCGAGACACAACTTCGACAACCTTGTCTCGCAAACTAAAACTTGAATCGCGAAGAATTGACTGAAATCTTTTCCATGGATAAGAATTTGCAGTTGCATATCCCTCCTTGAATAGTGCCGAACGAACGGAACCTTTCGGATAATACCCCGAAAGATAACTTGTATCATTTGCAAGAAACTCTGCGAATCCCCGCCCATCAAGACCCAATGAGCCGCAATAAAGCCCAGAGAGATAGTCCGCCGCCGCCTCGTTGCAGATGCGTCCATATTGTAAACCAAAGGTCTTTTCAAATGCTTCGCGGAAGCCCAACTTGTCAAATACATGATGTCCAATTTCATGCCCCATTACTGCTTTTGCAAAGTCGCCACCATATGTGTTCGCAAAGGCTGCTAGCGTTTTAGGGTCGCCACCGACCCAATCATCATATGAGGCATCGGACAGCCCTTCCCACATAACACCAGGCTGCCCTTTTTCATAAAAAATGTTGGGCGTTTTCAATCCATAGAACTTTGCGGCATCCTTAACAGCATCTCTGATAGTTTCCATCCCAACACCATTTGTGCCAGAAAGTGAGTTTGATATTTTATTAAGCAATACTCCTGGAATTGTTGAAGGGCCAAATTTATTGGCGATATTTGAGAGTTCCGCAGAGAGTTGAAGTACTGGAAGACTCGCACCAAACGCAACTGAATTTTTCTGAGTCGACAACGCTTTTGCCACTTCAACATCCGGTTTCAACTCTGACGTTTCAACTTTAAGCGGTAATTCGACTTTATGTACACCAAAGTGGTAAACGGAGTGTGGCCACTTACGAGCAGAATCAAGTGTCATGCACATCTGGTTACCATCTACTCCTCTTGCAAATTGCTGCAACATACCACTTGAAGCTAAACAAGGCTGAGGCTTGTTTGAGTCGAGAATCGTGTATTCGTTAGTTGCAGGATTGTAATCTACAGCAACAACGACATGGCAGTCTTCGTCCGATATATCAGAATATAAGAATTTCGCCTTCCCACTAATCATAACTGGTCTGTTTTCCTGAAGTGCTATTTGGAGTGTTTTATGAGAGAAAGGAACCGATTTCGCCCTGATTCCAAACTCTTTCAAAAGAACTGGATAACTGTACCGAGGTATTGCAAAAACCTCACCAGCATTAGGGTCTTTTTCAAGAACTGCATCAAACTTTCTCGGGCAGTCTTTCACCATCCCATAGATTTTATCGGAAAGGTTATTCATGCTTCCCGACACGTCTCCCTTCATTAATTGAATGATATTTTCAATCGCTTCCCGCCAGCATGTCGGGCCCTTTTGGAGATCGCACAAACGTTCAACTTTGGCCAAGCCTCCAAATGAGGGCGTTGAAAGTGCCGTCTCGGCAGCATTCACTCCCCGAAGAACAGACAGCGAGAGCGACAACGGATGGACAACTTCAGGATCGGCTTCCATCAGCGCCTTAAAGCCGAGGCGACTAACAATTAGACTGCCAATTTTCTCCGTAGTTGCCGTCGACACGGTAGTGCCCGCCAATTTCCCAACAACAGAAGTGAGGGTTGTTGTAAACGGTTCCATCTTAAATATCCTCCTCTTCAATACCGTATTTCGCCAAAAGTTCCGAAACGTGGTGTGGCGATATCCTTTTCGCCCAATATGGGTAAAGATGTTCACAAAGATTGCGCCACTCGTATTGAATGGTCGGCGATGATTTCAAGATACGAATAAATTCGCCTGCAAAATTCGCAAAATCGGCTTTCGAACTAACTTCGCTGAGGTTGACGGAAAGACTAGTGAAGATATTTTTGAATCCAAATTCTGCACAATCCTCCCCAAGGACACGTAACGTTTTTGCTGCGCCAGCCTTCAATTGGCGCAATACCAACGGACTATAGTCATCCAACTGTTGAATTGTTTTTTTTGAATAGGCTTTCTGCTTGCGCGATGTTTTACTCCCAGTCTTTTGCGGAAGTGACGCCTTTGCATATGTTGCATCGTTACCATCTGAAAGGTTGAGAATGAATGACAAGAACTCATCGCCATCCTCGTCAGACATTATTAGCCTCAAAAATAGTGCGTAGTGTCTAGCCATAGCCTCATAAGACATCTGCGTTTGAGGATAATCGAGATGCTCATCAAGTAATTCAAGCCGGTTTCTTGAAAATAGATGACGGCCAAACATGTAACGGATTAAGTCGCGCTGTACTAGAGATGGAGACGAAAGCCGCATAACCCCCTTTGCTAAAGTTTCTGACTCTATACGCGAAAGGAACCCATGCGCTTGGATTTCCTTCAAAAGACAACCCACCTGAATGTAGGGAGGACGTAACAAGCGTTCAGGGACGCCCTCAGGTTGAATCGGCGATTCGTCTCCAAACGGTATTTCACCTGGTTCAAGTTCCAATGCAGTAGGCTCTGCACGGCGGAGTGGCGCAAGCTTTACGGGGACAGGTGAAGTTTTCGTCTTCACTATGCATTCACCAGTAGCAAGGCGCTGGAGGTCAGACCAGTCCCCCTCCTCTAATCCTATACTAGTTCCAATGGTCTTGATTTCCTCACCATCTTCAAGACGAAGAATTACCTTTGTATTCGTATCGGCTAGAACCGACGGTGCTATAGCGTGAGCGGCCTGGTCGATGACAATTAGACCAAGCCCTAAACCTCGCCCTTCGGCCAACAGTCGAAGAATTTGATTTAGAAGATGTCCGCCCTTACCTGACTGGCGCTCGTCGCCACCGCTTTGCTCAATCTTTCGAGAAAGAACGTTATGTGCCTCCTCAATGGCAACCATGAACCTGCCCCCCTTATCTCCTTTATGTAGAAATCTGTAGGCGCGCAAACGTTGCAGAACGATGGAAATAATAAATGCCGGCATGTTTATTTCACTTGGTGGCATGTCCTCCATTTCAATAACGATGTCAGCATCCGGCGGAAATAGCTCATCAATAGTTTTGTCTCCGTCAAAAGCAAAGATGTCTTGATACAAGTCATCAATAAAAATAGACGCTCGGTTCTTCAAAGCCCCAGTATAGTTAGAACGTACTTCTGGGCCATAATCGGATAACTCAGCGCATACTTTCGCCACCTCACTGTTGAACATAAGCATATCTGGATATCTTGTCTCAATTCCAGACACTGAGGGCAATTGCTCGCCAGTCTCTATGTCCCATCCGCAACGTCGGTAACACCTCTCGACCGCTTCACGCAGTTTCGGACCAATTAGAGCCTCCATAGGCAGAAGATCTGCAATGGCATCTGCCAGAACCGCTATGTGCTGCTTGAGGCCTGTACCCAGATCGAAAAAAAACGGATTGATGCGAAACGGGTAGTCTTTTGAATTTCCCAGCGTGTAGCGAACAAGTTTCCGCCCCGCCCTACACAGGACATCTGCATATTCGCGCTTAGCCGTTTCAAGTATCACAAGCCGCGTATCTACGGGTATATGATTGAGTATATAACCAGCTCTTTTAGACTTGCCGCCACCAGGAGCGCCAACAATGAACGTGTGCGAGAATAGGTCTTCGGCGGGAATGGCGAAGTCGAAGGTTGCCTTATAGCCCGTCGGAAGTAATGTCTCGTCTGTGATGCCACCCTCGTAGTAGGCGCCTGCGCCAAAGGAGACCGACGCCCCCCCCCCTTCCCCGTTTTCATCGACGGCTTCGGTCGGGCGTAAAAGACACTCTTTTTAAGTGTGCAACCAGGTAGGTCGGTATCTGGGAGAAGGAGCGCGAGGCAGGCACTATCGCGGCTAAGCACCAGCGGGCGTGCGCCAAGGCCATGAATAATCGTTGCAATAGGCAGGTTGTATCGCAATTGGTAGAAATCGGGAGCAACAAAACGAAACACTTTCAGGGGGGCCAGATAACTATGCGAACCAGAAAGTGTTGCCCGGATGGATCGCGCAATGCTTTCACCGATGTAGTCCCTTTCAGCATAGACCATCGCCGTGGCATAATATCCACCGCCACCAAGCGTCTGCTGGAGGTGCTTTAATTCCTTGTCGAGTTGCTCGTCTACGAACTTAAGGTCTGAACGAGAAACTGTAATGCCCGTTGAAAATCCCCTGCTCTTATCTTGATGAGAAGACTTGTTTTCCAGTTCTGGATTGCTGTTTCTCGTAGTAGACGGAGGTACAGCATAAGTCGATGATCCACGAATCGGCGACAATTCACTAAATGCACCTTTCAAGTCCCCATCGGCAAGTCTCGACCATGCGCCAGACAAAGAAGGCTTCTTGAAAAGCGACACCCCAAGTCCATAGAGAAAGCCTTGCTTTTTTGAATCGGTTGTACTTGTTGTCTCATGCGCCGGAGTTATGGATATTCCCGTCCCTTCCGTCATATTCTCTGAGAATTGGAAACTTTGCTCTATGAATGGTTTGATGGCATCACGCAGCGAGAACTTCTCCTCGAAGGATGTACGAATGTCAGACGAAGATGCTGCAGACACAGAAAACACGACCGTGAACGCACTACCGGCGTGCAGATGGGGTTCGATAGCGTCGTTGAGACTCAAGAAAGAACGAGCGTCTTCCTTGCGTTCGGCCACAAGACGATCCACCTCCAGGTCCTTTGGGGACGGCATTCCCGATACACAGTAAATTTCATTCATCGGCAGACCGGATGTCGCGGCGTTTTCAGGTGAAGCCCTCCGCAACCTTTCCAACACGGTCGCAACAGTTTCCTTCGACTGGTCATCATCTTCGCCCTTAAAGTTCGCAATGCGTTTTACTGTAGATTCAGGAAAGAGGCATTTTGAAAAACTATTGACGAGTATCTGAAACCTTTCTTCACGCATTTCCAGAGCACTTAAATCACCAAGATCATTACGGTTGAACTTGATTCCTATGTAGAGTTTGAAGCCGCCCTCCGTTTTCGGCTTATGGACAATCCATAAAAGCTCCTCGTCCGGCCGCAAGGTTGGCAACATATCTTCCCAGTCGTATTGGCGCGGAACCTTGTCTATATGACCAAGCTGCGAGATTTCTGCCATCATGATGTCACAGAGTTCAGACTGAACAGATTGGTCTCGCTCTAAATTCACCAAGACTGTGCTTTCGATTGGGATCGGCACACCGAGTTCGGACGCATCACGTGCCAACGTCCATAACAAATTTGTCTGAAGATTGTTTTTCCGCAGGACAATTTCAGGATTGTCTTGTGCCTTAATGGTGAAACATTCCTGAAGATTACGACGAGCCAGTTCAAAATTCTCCATATCCGACCACCCCTTTCCGCTTTCAGCCATTTTCATTGTAGTGCCCTTTCTCAAATCAACATACAGAAACAAATGCCTTGCAGACAATTCTGCCAGATTCTATCTCTCGCAGACCTAACGAGACAACCAACGTAACCTTGCATTCGCCAGTCAACTGGACATCTCGTTCCATCGTGGACAAATCAAATGCATCACCGACAGATGGAGAGATTATCTCAAGCTTTCCATTTGACGATTTACAGAGAGCCTCGACAAAAGCTGACTTCCAATGTCCGTATCCGCGTAAACCATCGACAACCCTTTCATCAAGGTAAAGTGTACCCTGCTGAAGATTTCTGGGATAATTTGACTTCAGAAATTCCCGAATACATCCCCATTCAGACGAGGATGGAAATTTAATTCCATATGCATCTGGCTGTAACACAATCTCATCTACGAGTCGATTTTCTGTAGATCTTTCCCAACCTATGTCAGGATGAGGATGAACTTCACCCCTCGTTTTGTCTCGAAGTTCACGTTTTCGCTGAGTACTACGAATCTTTCGACCTTTGACAACCAACAGAACTATTCCGAAAACCGCCGCAGCAGCTAAGAAGAGTCCTAGATACAATTGCCATCTGGATTGTGGCTCCATGCATTCCTCCATTTCTTTGGTGATTTCAGGTTCAAGTTGCCTACGAAATTCAACGACTTTATCCGTTATTAGTTGTTCCTCTTCACAAGACAATTCTTCGTCGCGCAAGAAATCTGCACGAAAGGAATTAACATATTCTATGTCATCTAGAATTTCACTTCCACCGTGAATAATGGTCGATGGCAAGGAGGAATTACCTCGTTGAACCAAATCCAGTCTATTGGGCACTAAGCGCATCTTGTAGCATTCCTCCCACAATGTCGTATGTCACGCACGGTCTCCCGTGATCTTGATCCATGACAATCCGTTTGTAAACTTCCAAATCAGAGACGGTAATGTTGCAACCAATTTCTTCGACAAATCGATATAAGAATACCGACGATATTTTGGGGGCTGGAAATTCTTCATGTTTGAGAATATCAGGGACTCGTTCGTCAGCCGAATCAATCCCTACAGTATCCCGTCGCAAGATTGGATTGAAGAGAATTTGAAAGACCGAATTTACAGAGACCCCTCCTGACAACACCAAATACCAAAGTTCAGCCTTAACTCCACGATCACCGCCGCAGTAAACAAGTTTCTGGAATTTTTCTACATAATCGCCATACACCTCAGATGCAATTTTCCTAAACTTATCATCATTGTCATAAGTTCCCTTACTAATACTTAGTAAAACCTGTTTCCTAACGCCTTCGGCTGTAAAGTCCCAGCTATTACATTGACAAAATTTCTTTAAAAGTTGCTCTCCCCCCGCCTTGAAACTTCTTGTCAATTCAAAAATGTCGTCCCCTTTTGCCACAACGACAGAATCCAAAGAATACCCCCCCGCGTCAAGATAACCGTACGACGGCGTAGTTTCAGCATTTTCACTCTGCAATGAATGTAGCCCTTGACCCTTGTTTCTAAAAAGATTGGCGATGCCGTGAAAACCATGTTTCATGCGTTCAAAAACACCACCACCCCAAATTGTATGAGGATTCTCAAACAACATCCACAATATATATGCATTGGTGTACCAACTATTCGATTTCAAATTCGACATCTCATTTGCCTTATCTCTTACCGCATTAGAACGATGCTGTTCGATTTCGTTATCTGCGGTTTCATTAGCATAACTCCTAATTCTCCAATTGTGAATAAAGTGTATTGCTGATTTTTTATTGTTCTCAATATATCTATCACGCTTACTGCGGCTTTCAGCATCCAGATTACTTTGCTTCTCACCAATTCTTGCCACGTTTTCATCATATTTCTGTATAGCGCGATGAGCCTGTTTAGCCAAGCTTCTAATAGCGGAGTCAAACATGAGTCGTAGCGCTTCGTGTTCAGGATAGAGCTTGAATGACGATTTACCTGTCTGGCGCGTATAACCCACTATCATGTTTCTGACCTTAGCCTGAACGATATTGAAGAAATCACCATCGCGTGTTTTTGGGAAACTCCAGCGAACTGAATCGAGTATCTTGTTGAACTTTTCAAGATAATACCGTGCAAGAATCTTGATTGCACTGGCAAGAAAAAGTGCATATCGGTCTGGTTCTTTTTCCATCTCCTTTTTGAAAACCACGGCAAGTTCGGCGATTTTAGATTCAGAACGTTCCGTTACATTAGAGCCATCGTTCATCGCATCTATCATTAGCGACAGAAGGCCGAATTTCTTTAAGAATTCAGAGGTCTTAAGGTGTTCTTTGTTGTCGTTACCCAGCGCATCGACTTCGTATTCCCCGGTTTCTCCATCAACACCTACAGCAAGCATTTTGGAAAATGTCGATCCCATGTCGATAAATAATGCCTCATACTGGAAGATACCTGTCTGTTGTGCTGCGGGAATGTGGACAGAAAAAGGATCATTACCCGACGAGTATTCGTGTCGCCCACCAGCTGAATCTATAATTTTAATGGAAATATTTTCCCCTGCCGATGACATAACCTCTTCAAAAGTTCGGACTTCCATTGGTGCCTTCCAACCCACAATCGAAATGGTCCCGCGGTCTGACACCTGTTCTTTCCCGTTCCAATGGAGAATAACATTGTTACCCATCATCACAGTGACATCATTTATTTCAATCGCCCTCTTGACAGCTACTTCAACAATGGAATCAGAACCAAGTTTTGGGATAAAAGTTATATAACGGAAGAATTCATCGCCAAGCGTATCCTCCAAATCTGTCTTGACAAAAACTACTGGGTAAATTGGCAAATTCATCGCGGCAAACGCCTGTTCCAATCCAGCAACCCCGCCTACTACGGATTCACTTACGCCGTCCCGTTCTTTTACAAAATTGGCAAACTGCTTTGAAATGTCCCCCGGCATCCCTTCCAAAAATCCTTTGTTAAAGCATCTTCCCACAAGATGAATATTGCCTTGAGCATCAACAGTATATGGAAACACATTTACCACATTGATGGCAAATGAATAACGGTTTCTATATCGAAGTGTAACGACCCCACCAGAACAGAGCCACTCGGCAAATTCTGTTTTCCTCAAATTACGCAACGCAATATCTGTTGCGATATCACCAGACAGAACTTCCTTTAGTGTTCTTGCAAACTGACCATACTCCTCACGGGCTTCTGTGGCAGGAAATAAATTGTCGTCTTGTAACGAATTACGCAAATTTGGAAATCTAGGGCAAATGATTTCGTCCCAGTGTTCCGCCCCCTTGTCATGCCTAAGAGTTATGTATACAGGAATGCGAGCGGTACTGTTTCTCGACACCACAGGGTCTGTACCCTTTAATCCGAAAACGATACATCCATTATTAGTTAACTCATCGTCATTCGCATACGAGCCTTCACTACACGCATTGATATGCTTACCGATAGGAGACGTTGCAAGAAAAACCTCCCTTGCTAAACGTTCTTTTCTTATTTGAGCCTCACGCCTCTTTCTTGCAGCAGATTTTTTCTTTCTCTTCATACACTGAACCCTTTTATTGCTTTCGATCATTTCGGTTTTTCAAGTCAGATCGTGGTTCCGAATTGCGTCCGCAGCCGTTTGTCGACTTGCGAGAGGGAAATCGAACGAACTTCACGCTACGCTTGATGCACCAGTCCTCCGCCATATCGTTTTTCCTGCGCCATTCACAGCCTCCTTCCTACAGCATCTGCGGTGCAGATTCGACCTAGTTGCACAATACCGTGTGAAAACAAAGCGGTAACATCGCTGATGACCATGGTCTCAACGTACGCCTTCTTCTCCGTCATACTCGTCATTTCTACCATTTCATCTTTCCCGCTTGCGGAAATATTATACCATATTTATTTGTTTGTCGGCATGATTCCAAAAACTTTTCCAAACTTTTTACTGGGGTGGATTGCGGAAGTAAACGCACCCGATTAGGTGTGGATACTTCTACAATGAGGAGTAGGCAGAGAAGAGTCAAGCAGAGAGAGGGGGAATGATGACAAACCCCATAACCTTCCCTAGGGAAGGAGGGTGCGTTTACTTTCGCAAAGCTGGGCTGTTCGGTATCATGTGCGCCAACGACCTCCCAGCGTCCGCGAGCGCGGTCGGGGGAGGACGGCAAACGCAAAGAAAGGAATGCCGACATGGCAAAGCAAATGACACTGGACGAGAGGAAGCGCATCGACTTCCCCCTCCAGCTGGGCTGGCCCC
The DNA here is from genome assembly GCA_902761035.1 of uncultured bacterium. Lineage (GTDB taxonomy): Bacteria > Verrucomicrobiota > Kiritimatiellia > RFP12 > UBA1067 > RUG572. The sequence goes on from CACWIW010000011.1 coordinate 11,093, forward strand.
CAGTCCAAATCGCAAAGGAGATGGGACGCAGCAAGACCACCATCATCCGCGAGATCATCAACCGCTCGGTCGCGTGCGACAGGGGCTACAGGTGCTCGAACCGCATCTGCGCCAACTTCGACGCATGCTCGCGGCCCAAGGGCTACGGCGCGAACCCGAACAGGCTCTTCCGCTGCACGGCCGGATGCTACGAGGTCTGCAGGGACTTCGTGGAGCGCACGTGCGAGCGCCTGGACGTACCGTCGCGCGTCTGCAACGGGTGCCGGGACTTCAAGTCCTGCCCGCTGATGAAGCGCCTCTACGTCGCGGCTGGCGCCCAGGCGAACCGCGAGAGCCTCCTGCACGACTCGCGCTCCGGCGTCCACCCGGACGCCGAGGCGCTGGAGAGGATGAACGCCGTGCTCTCGCCCTGCATCATGCGGGGCCAGTCCGTGAGGAACGTCGTCGCCAACAACAAGGACGTGTTCGGCACGGTCAAGGAGCGCACGGTGTACGACTACATCGCCGGCGGGCTCTTTGACGCGAAGCGCGGAGACCTCCCGGAGGCGTGCAGCCGCAGGGCGAGGAAGAAGAAGAACAAGGAGACCAAGACCAACGCCAAGTGCCGCGTCGGGAGGAACTACAAGATGTTCCTGGAGTACTGCCGCGTCAACGACATCACCGAATGGACCGAGCTGGACACGGTGATCGGGCGCGTCGGGGGCAAGGTCCTCTTCACGATGATCCTGCCGGGCGGTCTCATGCTCATGTTCCTCCGCGACAGGAAGTCGTCCCAGACCTGCACGCGCATCTTCAACATGCTCTGGTCGCTGGCCGGGCCGGAGCTGTTTCGGAAACTGTTCTCCGTGATACTCACGGACAACGGTTCGGAATTCTCGGACCCGGATATGATCGAGAACTGGCGCCCCGACCCCGAGCACAACCCCACGAAGACCGCATGGCGCGGGATCAAGCTGTTCTACTGCGACCCGTACTGCTCGTCGCAGAAGCCGCACGTCGAGCACGAGCACCGCGAGGAGCGGCGCATCCTCCTCCGCGGCGTCTCCTTCGACGCGCTCACGCAGGACGACGTCAACCTCGTCGCAAGCCACGTCGCGAGCTACACGCGCGGAGTCCTCGACGACAAGACCCCGTACGACGTGTTCACGGAGAAGTTCGGCGAGCCCGGAAGGAAGCTCCTCGGCGCGCTCGGCATCGTGAAGATCCCCGCGAACGAAGTCACCCTCGACCCCATCCTCCTCGGCGCGAAGTTCAAGCGCCACGCGGACAGGGTCATCCTCAGAAAGGCGGGAGTCATCCCTCCGAAAAACACCTGAGGACAAAAGTGAAATAGCCTCCCTTCAAGGGAGGCAATGCATAGTCCACGCCCGGTTTCTGCCGAAAACACACTCCGGGGGCGGGCAGCGGCAGCATTGTACCATAATCCCGCCAGAATGTGTCAGAAAGCGTCAATCCGAACAGCTCGCAAGGGTGAACGCACCCGAATCCGCGTAAATCGGACGACCAAACCTCAAAGCCACACGCCGGAACGTCGACGCGTTGTCAAAAGTCAGGCAGAACTGGTACGCTTACATTCGCGATGGTGCGTTTACTTTCGCGCGCTACGATCTTTTTCGTAAAATGTTTCTCCTTTTCTCCGAAACTCCTAATCTCCCAGTAGCGAAAGCAATGTGGCGCACCATCAAAGTTATCCTCATTTACTTTCCCGTACATTTACTTTCCCGTGCGAAGTAGAACATTGAACAATCCATCACGCGATTCTGCTTCGCGCTTCGGCGTGCCGAAAAGCGCACCGCCGAAGAAACCGGCGAAACACACCGCTATCTGGATGAACGTGCCAGACTCCCACGAAAGATCCTTCCAGCATGTCTTCAACAATATTCCCGATACCACGCCCATCGCGATGTAGAGATACACGCCCTTGGTGTTTGGGCGTTTCCACAGGATCCCGCACACGCTCGGAATCACGATCGGCACGCCGAAGAGCGCCATCAAGAGCTTGTTCGCCTCGAACGCGCCCCCGAGCCGCGAGACGAAGAGCGCGCCGCACGCGATGAGCGCCGCGACACCGACGGTGGCGAGGCGCGCGACGAACAGCGTCTCGCGCTCGTCCGCGTTCTTGCGGAAAATACGACGGTAGATGTCCGTCGTCAACACGCTGCTCATCACATTGAACTCCGCCGCGAGCGTCGAGAGCGACGCCGCCATCATCGCGGACACCATCAGCCCCAGCATCCCGTGCGGCAGAAGGCGCGTGCACATCTAGATGTAGCTGCGCTCGTGCATCTCCGGCGGAAGGTCCGGGAGGTACGCACGCGCGGCAATCGCGGGCAGCACGGCGAGTATCGGAAAGAGGAAGAAGATCGCAGAGGAAAGGATTCCCATCTTGATGGCGTCCTTCTCGTTCGGAACGGACGCCAGCCGCTGCACGAACGACCAGCTTCCGTTGTACTTGATGAACACGATGAGGTAGTACGCCGCAAGAAACCACAGCGTGCCACGATGTCCGTTGAAGAGCGAGAAGTGCCCCGGCATCGCGCTGTAGAGCTTGCCGAGTCCGCCAACGGCGTTGAGCGAGAGCGGAAGTATCGTGAGCGCGACGGACATCAAGACAACGCACTGGATGATGTCCGTGACGAGCACGCTCCAAAGTCCGCCCGCGAGCGTATAGACAAGCACGATCGCCGCGCCGAGCGCGATGCCGACCGGGAGCGACACACCGAGGAACTGAGAGGCGATGATGCCAAGCGTGTAGAGACGCACCGCGTTGTCGAGGACGCGGAACGCGACGCCGCACCACGAGAGGAACTGACGCACGCCCGGACCGTAGCGGCGTTCAAGGTATTCGATGGGCGTTGCGAGGTTCGCCCGCTGCCACCGCCGCGCGAAGACGAACGTGCCGACGAGGATGGCGAACGCCGTGGACCAGAACACCGTCACGCCCACGAGTCCGTCCTCGTATCCGATCTGCGCGTAGGCGATGAACACGAAGCAGCTGATCATCGCCATGTACGAGCTGATCGCGCCCATCCACCACGGGACCATCTTGCCGCCCGAGAAGAAGTCCTTCGACCCCTTCACGAACCGCCCCATGCAGAGGCCCACGAGCATTGTGATCGTGAAATACGCCCCAATGACGATCCAATCTAATGCCGAAAGGGCCATTAACTATCCTTTCCCTGCGGCCGCACGCGCCAGGAACACGATGCGCCCGCAGGACGCCGTCCGTGCGGTATGACTATCTCAAAGACGAGCCCGGAGACCTTCTCGTCGCTCAACTCTTCCATGCTGTCTTTCCACGATCCGGACCTCGCCTCGACGCGGACAATCGCGTTCGACGGCAGCTCGTAGCGGATGCTCCCGTTCACGGCGACAATGCCGTTCTCCTCGCGCCACCATTTGGCATTCGGCTGCGCGATGGATTGTTCAACCGTTGTCACGACGGCTTTGTCCTTTTCGGATGAGATGTCCGTCACCGACACATCTACTCCCGCCTCCGAGAACCGCCAGACGGTCGTCGCCTTCAGTCCTGCACGGTCAAGGACGAAGCGGACCGTATCCCCGTCACGCTCGCATACCTTGCTTCTGTTTCTCGACTTCCAGTCAACATTCTTCTCGTCGTAAGAAGTGATCCCCGGTATGTGGCGCCAGTTCCAGAGCGGAAACACGTCGCGGTACTCGTCGCCCGTCACGTACGTGAACAAGGCCCCGTCGGCGGAATGTGCGCCGAGGAGATTGTCGTTGTTGCCGCGTTCCTTGCCCGTGATCGAAGCCGTCTCGCACTTCACCGACGCCATCCTGCCCTTGCCACGGTAGACGCCGCACGCGCTTTTCGGGAACCAGTGGAGACCAGCGGGGGCGTTCGTCGAGACGCCCAGCGCCGCCGCCACTTTAAGCGCTAATGCGCCCTTCGTCCGCGCAACGCCCGGACCGATTCGCCGTCCGAGTGCGCCCATGTCCAACGAGCCGCGCCAGACAATCGGCATGTAGCCGTTCGCCACGAGCTTTTCTAGTACCTGGCGTTTCTCGTCCGGCACGGCCCAGGACGTCCCGTCGAATATCGCCAAGAGCTGCGTCATCGTCGAGATGTAGGAGGCCCCGTAGTTGCCGAACTGCGCCTGGTTGCCGTGCTGGTGGAAGCTCCAGTCGTCCTGTATGCCCTCAACGGTCTTGCTGATCTTGAACTCGTCAAGGATGGCGGCGTGCGCGGCCTTCGCGTCCGCCTCGTTTCCTTCCAACAGCGCACGGAAGAGGACGCACTCGGCGAACCACACGCGGTTCTGCGCTGTCATTCCGATCTTGCTGACCCGAAGCGCCTTCACGACGCGGGCGCGTTCCTCCGCGGAAAGGATGTCGTCCATCAGGAGCGCGACGGTGCCGAGCGGAAGCGGCACGCCGATCTGGTTCCACCACCAGTTCGGGTTCCTGAAACCGCCGTCCAGCCAGAACGCGAGCGCCTTGTGGAGCGCGCGCTCCTTCTCCGGCGTCCGCGGCGAGCGCGCGATCGCCCGCATGTTGTAGAGGTGGCGGACGGCGTTGAACATGCTCCGCGTCATGTTGACGTAGTCGACGTCCGGCCACGAGCCGTCGTCCCGCTGCGTGGCGACGAGGCGCACGGCGCGTTCGTCGTTCGCCTTCTGCCATTCGTCGGCCGACCGCTTCGCGGAGCCGCTTTCCCCTACCAGCGCCTCGGAGAAACGGACGACCTCGCGTATGCGCTCGTCGCAGCAGCCAAGCTGCCGCCGACACGACGCCTTGACAACTTCAAGCACGGCACCCTCCGCCGCGCCTACCGCGACAATCGCGAGCACGACGAGTTTACCGCATGTTGACTTCGTGATCGTTATTTTCATGGTTTTGCTTCCTGATTATGTCAAGCTCTCATGCTAAAGGTCATTTGCCGAGGAGTTTGCGCGCCGGCACAACCGCATCAAAGAACCCTGTCGCCTCCACCGCAGGATGCAGTTCGCCTACAAGCGACAATGGATGAGGTTCTCTATCGCCAAAGAGATTCCAAATCTTCCAAATACTTTTTCTGCCGATAAAACGTATCTTGTTTCTCCAAAATGAAAGCCTTATACCATATTTTATCGCAGATACACAACTCAAATGTAGCGAAATCCCATTTTTCAGGATTTCGCTACATTCAAGTCAATCCTCAGTAAGCAACTATTTCTGGCGCAGAATCTCGCACACTATGGGAACTCACAGTGTTCTTACCGTCGCCGCAAGTGTGAAATGCAATTTTCTCGTGTTTATTTGCCTTCGTCACTTCCGGGTAAATTTTGGAATGTAGGAGACGACATCCCCGCCCTCATAGTCGTTCCATCCCGAAGGTCTGTCTACGAGACGCGACGGATCGTACCGTTTGAGCCAGAGGCCCGTGAAGCGCGTCCGACAGAAAGATGCCGACCATCGTTCTCGTTTTCATCTTCGAGGCACCTCTGTTATTTATCATTCGCGACGAGATCGCCTACGAGCATGATCTTCGCGGGCCAGAACTTGGTGCCCTGGTATTTCGGCTTGGCGAGTTCGACGGCGGGGTTCTTCAGGCGGAACGCGACGGGCTGGCGCGATGGCTGGTCCTTGTCGACCGTGATCTCCACCGTGTGTACGCCGTCTGCACCGTTGAACACGCCGAGCGTGGCGATGCGGTGATAGGTGCAGTAGCTGTCGAAGCGGGCGACGGGGCTGGCGGATTTTTTGCCGTCCACCGTGATCCACACCTGGCCGCCGTCGGGTCCGAGCAGGTCGTATATCTGGCAGCAGGTGCCGCGGAACGTGAAGCGAAGCGTCGCGCCGGGAGAGCCCGAGTACCACATCTCGCCCATGCGATTCGAGAACGCGCGTACCTTGCCGTCGGAGGACGGGAGCTTCTTCCAGTCGCCGACGAGCATGGAGGGCTTGATGTCTACCATCTTCGCCGCCTCGAGGTTGTCGGACACGAACGGCGTGCGCAAGGCGGCGGCGTGGTCGGCGGGCGGCATGTCCTTCATCTGCGTGAAACCGTTGACGACCGAGGCGAGGTAGAAGCGGTGTCCGGCGGGCGCGGGATGTACGCCGTCCTTCGCGAAAAGCGTCTTTCCTGTGCCGGCGCGGAAGTCCTTTCCGCTCATCACGAGCGTGCCGGCCTTGACGGCGTCGATCACGCGCGGACCGAAGCAGATGGACGGGATGCCGTAGTGGTCGGCGAGCTGTTCCATGGCGCTCGCGGCGCGGTTGCATTTACCGGTGAGGTAGTCCTGCTTCATGGCTTCGGTGATCGTGTAGGCGAATACGATGTCGGTAGCAGGGTTCTTCTTCCACGTCTGGCGCACAATGCCCTCCATGGACCGCCAGATGGCCTCAGGCGCCGCTCTGCCGTCGTTGGTGGCGAACTCCACGAAGAGGAGGTCGGGGTTGTGGCGGAGTGCGTCGTGCTCCACGCGGAACGCGCCGAGATTCGATCCGGTACCGCCGATGGAGGCGTGAATTTCCTTGAACTTCGCCTGCGGGTAGGTGGCGCGGAGCCATTCCGTGGTGAGGTTGCGCCAGCCGTTCATCGCTGTGATGGAGCCGCCGAGGTAGGCGACCCTCACCTCCTTGCCGGCCTTGACCTTCTCCATGAAGTGTCCCACGCCCGCGCGCACGCGCACTTCCTGCGCCGTGACGGGACCCGTGTAGACGGGATCTGCGAATACGCCGACGGCAAGCGTGGCCGCCGCGAAGAAAATCTTAGATTTGTTCATATTTGCAATTTCACGATTGAGATTGTTGTTATGGAACGCACGAAATCGGATTGAAGATCGTCAAGTTAGGATAAAGGGTCTTGAAGTCCGACTCATTGCGCGTGATTAGCCCGCCTTTTTGCATGGCGTATGCTCCAATCATGATATCGGCGATAGGACTCATCGCCCCGCAGCACGTCTATGATGACACACGTATCGACAACCCAGGTCATTCTTCTTCTCCTTCACGGAGTTCTCGCATTACATCTTCGGTAGAACGATATTCAGGATGAAAACGTCTGCCATATCCAATGAAATCGCTGATACGCGGTTTGTTGCGCTTCGTTTGCGACGGAGCAGATACTACGCCGGACGACTCTACCGTAGCGGATATGGACTTGAGAATATACTCCATCAAGCGCAGCTTTTCAGCTGTGCTCATCTTGCTGACTTGTTCCATTACTGCTGGCATGTCTTTTCTCTCCTTAGCGCAATTATTATACCATATTTCTGAATAACGAGGCATAGCCCCGCATATGTTTCAACAATCTTATTTCAACATTATTGAAATGGGGCGGTAACTCGACTTTTCATGTCCACCGTTACTCGTATGTGAATACGAGTTCGCCGCCGGCGGCGATTTCCGCATGGCGCAGGAAGAGCGGGTCGTGGGGCTTGCCGTTGAGCGTCACGGACTTCACGCGCCGGTCCTTGGCATAGTTCACGGAACGTATCGTGAACGTCTTGCCGCCGCTACGCGGCCGGATGACGATCTTCGGGTACGTACTTCCATGCATCAGATAGAGGTCCTGTCCGGCGACGGGGAAGAATCCGAACTGGATGAACACGTAGAGCGCGCACATCGCGCCGGAGTCGTTGTCGCCCGGAAGGTCCAGCCCCTTGAAGAGCGTCGCGACACGCGGGGCCCACTTTGTCGCGAGGTCGCCGCGTCCCGTGTACGCGAAAAGCCACGGAATCAGGAACGACGGCTCGTTGTCGAAGGCGACGAGATTGTTCTCCAGCGCATACGCGACGCGGCGCTCGAACGCGTCCTTGCCCCCGCAGCGGCGGATCAGGCCGTCCATGTCGTGCGGGACGAAAAACGAATACTCCCAGCAGTTCGCCTCGTAGAAGTCGGTGTTGAATCCGCGGCGGGGATCGGTTTTCGCGAAGCGTCCGTTCTTCCCGCGCGCCCGTGCAAAGCCGCGCACGCCGCTGGGCGCGTCGAAGGCGGTTGCGTCCCATACGTTCGTCCAATTTCCCGACCGTGCGAGGAATTTCTCCGCCATCTCCGCGTCGCCCAGCCCGCGCAGCACCTGCGCGCAGCACCAGTCCTGATACGCGAAGTTCATCGTGGCGGAACCCGACTTCATGCGTCCGCAGTAATCCTCGCGCTCGCCGCTCGGCACGTACCCTCTCTCGCGATAGCCTTTTGTGCGTCCCGTCCAGCGGCTGCGGAGGAGCGGCGCCACGCGCGACCAGTCGATGCCGGGGATTTTCTTCGCCCACGCCTCGGCGATCACGCAGTCCGCCTCGTCGCCGCCCTGTCCCACCTTGTACTCCTTGCCTGACGTGTAGCAGGCGTCGCATCTGCCGGTGCGCGCGAAACGGTCGGCGAAGGAGTTGACGTTCCCAGCGAGCGTCTGCGGGTCGATGATCGCCTTGAGCGGAAAGTAGGTGCGCCAGGTGTCCCAGAGCGTGTAGTGGTCGTCCCAGCCGATTCCGTCCGCCGTGCGGTCGCGCGGCTGGATGAACGTCTGCGCGAGGATCGAGTAGAAATGCGCGCGCTCGGCGTCGTCGACGCCTTCGATTGAAATGCAGGAGAGCGTTTCGTCCCAGAGGCGCTTCGAATCTTTTGCCACGTCGTCGGGCGTGCGTCCGGCAAGTTCCGCGGCGAAGTACGCCCTTGCCTGTTCGTCGGACTTGAACGACACGGCGATGCGGTGGATGCCGGTCGCATCGTCAACTTCCGAATGGGCGAAGCACCTGTACGGCGCGGGGTTCCAGTTGCCGGTGAACTCACCGGCGGCGTTCACGCAATCCGCCTTCGCCAGCTTGCAACGGCGGTCGAGCGGCAGCGTGTGCGGCGCGCCGCTTGCGTCGCGGACGCGATAGACGGCACCGTGGGGCGTGGCGGACACGTCGACGAGCAACCCCGACGGATTCAGCCTGACTTTCAGAAGGTACGGATGCGCCTCCAGTATCTCCATGTCCTGCGGATCGCACACGTAGCGGAAGATTCCGTAGCTTGGAGTTCCGCCCGTTCCCTGCGCGTGGAGTTGCGAGAACCCCACCACCTTGTCGCCCGGCCACCACCCGCTCGTCGGCGCGCCGAAGCCGTGATGCGATCCCCTCGCCCGCTGGTGCGGCGTCGGCCAAAGCGAGTCGGGGGACGGATGGGCGGAGCCGTACGGCACGCATGGACCCAGCACGTTGCTTCCGAAGGCCCGTGCCGTACCAAGGCGCGAATCGACAAGCGACGCAAGCCCGGTAGGGCGCGATGCCCCCATCGCGCCGCCGAACAGCGCCGCAAGCGAGAGTACGGCAGCCAACAGCACCATTTGCCTTTTCATGGTTTCTATCTCCATTTCATTCGCAATGCCTTTTCAGACTTCGCAGGAGATTATACCATTTCCCCGGTCATGCCACAATTCCCCGATTAGGGGGATGGGTGTGGATGATCCGGCCTGAAAGCACACCCGCCGTACCATACGGTGTGGCGGGCGTTATGGAGAGCCGCCGTCTCGGCGGCTCGTTTTGGCAGGGCGCGTTGTCTCCAACGCGCCGCCACTTCCATCACTTGAACTCGACCTTGAAGAATTGCGTGTCCTTGCCGGCGGGCGGCGTGACCGTCGCCTCGACCTTGACCGCGTTCGTAGTGCAGAGTGAATCCGGCGTGACCGGCGTTTCGACCTCGTCCGGCGTGTCGCCACGCAGGATGGTGATCATGCTCTCCGTTCCTGCCGCCGTGCCTGTCGCCAGCTCGGCGAACGCGACAATCTTCCACTTGCCGCTTGCATCCTTCTCGAACCTCGTCGTGACGGCCTCGCCGCCATCACTGAACGACGGCGAAGCAGGCGTCGAGCCGCCGCCCGCGCCGGTGATCGACACGCCGTTGACCGTGACGGTCGCTCCGCCGGGGATCGACACGTTGTGCGTGGTCGTGCCTGTCAGCACGTCGCCGTCCGCCGCCGTGTAGTCGCCGGTGAGTCCAGCAAGCTGGACTTCTCTGGAGAATGTGGCCGTGTAGGTCGCATTGCTCGCCACCGCCGCAGGCGTCGGGCTCCACCCCGTGAACGTATAGACGCTCGCGGGCGCGGCATGGGTCGGCGTGCCGCCATAAGCGACGGTCGTCGTGCCGAGCGAAGTCCCGTCCGCGCCGAGCCACGTAATCGTGTAGGAGCGCAGCGTCTCGGTGTACGTCGCCGTGTAGGATGCGGACTCCGTAACCGTAACGATCTCCGGCGTCCAGCCCGCGAACGTGTAGTCGTACTGCGCGGTAGAGGCCTTCGTCGGCGGGGTACCGTAGGATGGCATGTCGCCGGCATCCACCTCGTCGCGCCTGAGTACCGTGCCGTCGTCGTCGTACCACACAACCTCAAGGATCTGCACTACCTTCACGACGCCCGGCGTGCCCGTCGTCCTGACCGCATAGCCAGTCGGCAGATTGGCGGTGATGGACTCCGCCGTTATGTCGCCGCCGACGTTGACGTAGATTTCCGAAGAACTGCCGCCGTCAAGCGTGATGATCTCCGAGATGCGCGCGGGCGTGGTGAGCGTGTAGGGCTCGACGTCGGTGCCTTGGCCCGTCCACTTCGAGTGCGCCATATACATGGCGGTGTAGGTGGCAGGTCCCGTTACGGACTCCACGGTGGGCGTCCACGACAGGAACGTGTAGGTGTTGTAGGTGTCGTCAGCTTTGGTCGGCGCGGCATGGGTCGGCGTCTGCCCGTAGGCCACAGTCGTCGTGCCGAGCGAAGAGCCGTCGTCGTCCAGCCATGTGATGGTGTAGGTGTTCACCGTCGTGTTATAGGTCGCATTGTAGGATGCATCCGCCACCACCGGCACGATCGAGGGCGACCAACCGGCGAACGTGTAGGTATATTGCGAGTCTGCGGATTTCGCCGGCGTCCCGCCCGGGTACACAGGAGTATCCCCGTAGTGGTAGGAACTGAAGCCCTCGAAGACACCGGCGTTGTACCAGGTAATCTGGTATTCCCTGAGTGCCTGGTCATACGTCGCCTTGTAGGTCGCGTTGCTGGTCACGGACTCCACGGCTGGCGTCCATCCCGCGAACGTGTAGGTGTACTGCGCCGTCGCCGCCTTGGAGGGGTTGGCATGGGTCGGCGTCTCGCCATACTCGACGCTGCTAGCGTCGAGCACAGAACCATCGGCGTCGAGCCACGTGATGGTGTACTCGTTCACCGTCGCGTCGTATGTCGCCGTGTAGGTCGTGTTGCTCACGACCGGCTCCATATCGGGCGTCCAACCCGCGAACGTGTAGGTGTACTGCGCCGTCTCCGCCTTCGTCGGGTCGGCATGGGACGGGGTCTGCCCGTATGCCACCGTGTCAGTATCGATTGTCGAGCCGTCATCGTCCTTCCACGTCACCGTGAACGTCTGCGGCGTGAGCGTAAGCGTAAGATCGCCGTTGCTCAGTGTCTGATCGAGATGCGAGCCGTAGGTGATCGTGCCGATGGTCACCGTGCCGTTGCCTTTGCCGATGTGCTGCTCCGCCGTCGCGCCCTTCGTGGCCGTCACGCTCGTGATTCCATCCGTGATCGTGATGTCGCCGCACGTACCTCTGTAGGTCGCGCCGATGGCAGAGTTGTAGTCGTAGGTCGTACTCTGTGGATTCGTCGCATTGGCGATAACGGTGCCGCCAGAGATGAGGATGTTGCCACACGTTCCGTAGCACCCCGCGCCGATGGCCACCGTGTCCGTCTCGCTGTCGCCCGTCGAGGTACAGACGTTTGCCGTGACGACGCCGGCGGAAATCGTGATGTTGCTGCATGTTCCGTAGTAGCCAGAGCCGATGCCGGCCGCCCATGCGCCGCCCGTCGCCGTCACCGTGCCGCCGGAAATCGTGATGTTGCCGCAAGTCCTATCATACATGGAGCCGATGCCCGCGCCGCCATTTCTACGGCTGCCGTTGCTTCCGCCAATCGCCGTCACGTTTCCGCCGGTGATCGTGATGGAAGCCGTTTCGCCGCGTGTGCCGACGCCAGGGCAATCCTCCCCGCCGGTCGCCGTGATTGTGCCGCCCTCGATAAGGATGTCGCCGCAAACGGCATTAAACGATGCGCCAATGGCGCAGGCATCGTTTCCGCCAGTCGCCGTGATGATGCCGCTCGTGATTGTGATTCCGGCACACGTCGCCAAAATAGTCCCACCGGCACCGATGCCGGCGGCATCCAAGCCCTGGGCTTCGACCGTGCCGGTCGTGGAGACGGTGATGTTTGCGCAAGCCGAATCATACCCTGCGCCAATGCCAGCCGAATTTGCTCCGGAGTGGGCCGTGGAAGTCGCCGTCACGCTGGCGTTACCGGAAATCGTGATATTTCCGCACGGGCTGCGGTCGCTGGCCGCGCCGATGCCGGCCGCCCATGCGCCGCCCGTCGCATGAACGACCGCGTCACCAGTAATCGTGATGTCGCCGCAGGCCGCATCATACGAGCAAGCACCGACACCCGCGCCGCAGTAGCCTCCGACGGCGGTGATGTTGCCGCCCGAGATGACGATATTGCCGCATGGCGTGCCGGTATTGGAGCCGCCTCCCGAATAGGATCCTATAGCGGCACCATAATTCCTGAAATATTTGCCTGGGGCAGCTACATAGAGCGAACCCGATCCCTGAATGGTCAGCGTCGCATCCGCAGCCGGATAGATCGCGGAATAATAATCCACCATGTTCACGACACTGTTATCCGAACCTTCCGCGAGAACAATGGTCGCGTTGCCGAGGCACTTGACCGCTGGGGCATTACAGGTCGTGTTCGTCAGGCTCGCGCCGTTGAACGTCACCGTCGCGCCGGCGGCAATGGTGATTTCGTAGTCCTCGTACACGCCTTGCAGCGTGTCGCCGTCGTTCAGCGTGAGCTGCGTTGAAGCGTTCGCGACGAGCGAGAACGCCGCCGCTACGCAGATTGCCGCCGCCGAGACAGCGGTTCTCCATGTCTGTTTTCTCATTTTTTGTTTCCCTTTCGTTGTTGCCCTTACGGGCGGTTTGGTTGAAGTTGTTTGTTTGAAGTTCAGAGACAGAAACACGCAAGGCGGCTCGTCGCGCATGGTGCGCGGCAAGTCGCCTCTGGAATGCCCGTTAGGGCGGCTCTGGAAATGTGGAATTGTGAAAGTGTTGCCAATTGCCAATGTTGCCAGTTCCCAATTGGTATTGGGTATTGGTTACTGGCAACAATTCCAAATTGGCAAAAATTGCGCCCCCCCCCCCCTGATAATTGCGCAAAGGCGCACACGTGCGGCATTTCTGCGCGTTTATAGGTATGTTTATGGAGGGCGGGCGTCATGGTGTTTCTCACGCCACCGTCGGCTGGAGCTTCTTGACCTGAGCGAGCGAAAGGCCGGTGTATCTTGCGATGTCCTTCAATGCCAGAATGCCGTCCTTCAGCATCCGCTTCGCCGTCGCGAGCATGTTCTCGCGCTTGCCCTCGGCCTTGATTCTTTCCATTGCTTCGCACATATAGTGCCTCCCTTCTTCTGAATCCTTGAATTCACTGACTCGCCTTTTGAGCAAGTCGAAATACATTTCAGCCGCGTTGCTGCACAGGAAATCGTGCATCAACTTGCCGATGTCGGATTTGCTGCGCGTCGCACCGTTTACGTAGATGATGTGCGTGCCGTCGCCGAAAGCCTTGCAGTCCAGCTCCCGTATCATGCGGTCAATCTGGTAAATGTCCTTGCCGCCGCCCATCACGTCATTCTCAGTGATGAAGATGACGTAGGTATCGCGCAGCTTGCCAAAATCCTCGCCGGACTTGAGCGCGTTCGCGTCCATCAGCGCGGAGTTGTACCTCGCGCGCTTCGGTTCCGCGCCGTCTTTCGCGCGCTGTATCTCGATGTCGTATTCCTTGCCTTTGGAATCCCTCGCGAATACGTCAAAGCGCACACCGCGCCCTTGAAGGCTCTTGATCGGGTATTCGGCCTGCGACTTGACAACCTTCAAATCCTTCTTGCCGAGGATGATCTGCAAAATCAGCTCAATGCACTCCGGCGCGTTCTCAAGGCACTTCGACATGAAGGTGTCGTCCATGAGACGGAAGCGCTCTATCTCCGCAAGATACTCAGGATTCATGACGTACGCAGAGCGCCCCGCCCTCGCCTTTCCGAGTGCGGACGCTTTCCGTCTGCCATTATGCTTTGCCCTCGTCATGTTTTTCTCGCTTTTCGCCCGAGGGCACACTTGCCCCAAGCGGCTGGTATTTTACACTATTTCTCGTTTTCCTGTCAAGGGCACGGCGACAGAATTTGGGGCCACTGTCGGGATCCTACATCATTCTCGTTTTGCCTTCTCCACGATCAATGCAAAACCGCCGCGGGCGGCGGCATCGACGGAAAGCACGTCGCCCGATTTCATGCGCCGTGCGGAAACGGCGACTTTGCCCAGTCCCTTCGTAAGGGCTGGATCGGCGTCCATGAAGATGCGCACATCGAGGTCGCCTTCTCCGACGAAGTCGAGCGGGATTGAGAAATTACGCCGCGCAAGCCCGTTCAGTCCGCCGACGAACCACTTCTCGCCGACCCGCCGCGCGACAACGGCGTATTCGCCGATCTTCCCCTGGAGGAAGCGCGTCTCGTCGAACGCGCACGGAATCTCGCGCCAGAAATCGAGCGCAGGGTCTTTGTCGTCGATCTGGTCCGGGCGCGAATACCAGAACAGGAACTGCCAGCCGCTCGTGTACACGCAGGGCAGGGCAAGCTGATGGGCGAGCGTGTTCTTCACCCGCGCCTGATTCCAGCACGGCGTGTAGTCGCCCGGACCGTCCAGGAAGCGCGTGAACGGGAGCGCGCAGTCGTGCGCGGCGTTCGGCATTTCCTCGTTGCCGCAGATGCCCTCCACCGTCATCACGTTCGGATAAGTCTTCTGGATGCCCGTGAGACGGTACTCGTCGTGGATGTCGACCATGAGTTTCCGCTTCGCGGCGGCCTCGATCGCCTCGGTCGCCCACTTGCGCCACGACTGGTCGCCCACGTGCAGGAATCCGTATTTAATCCCTTTGACGCCCCACGAAGCGAGGAGATCGAGAATCGCGTCGCGGTTCTTCTTGAGCGGGTCGCGGTTCACGTAGAGGATCACGCCCACGCCCTTGCGCGTCGCGTAGTCGATGATCGGCTTCACGTACGCGTTGGGCTTCAGGGGATCGCCCGAGCGTTCAGGACCGTACCATCCGGAGTCCAGTTCAATGTAGGGAATGTCGTTGCGACGCGCGAAGTCCACGCAGGCTTTTCCATACTCCTCGCTCAGCTTCGCGACGCGAAGGACCTTCCCCGGCTTGATCCAGGACGTGTCTGCGATGCGCGACGGCGCATTGAGCGCGTCCATGAAGCGGGGCTGTTCGTTCGCGAGCGCCACACAATCCTTTGCGCAGTGGACGTACCTCCAGGGGGTGACGTAGGGAAGCGCAACCGTGGCGGGGCCTTCAAGGACGGTCTTGACCTCGCCGGGCTTGTCGCCCGAGGTGAAACGGATGCGCGCATAGTCGATCACCCCTGCGTCGCCGAGCGCGGCCACCCAGCCGATCCCTTCGATGACAAGCGGACTTTCCGCCGTTCCGGGATAGGAGCGCCAGTAGTTCTGGGTGTGTCCCTTGCCAGCAGCGATGGCCGCCGCGCCGGGCATCGGCTTCATCGTGGCGATGGTCGAGAGCGTCTTGGGGATATACTCGCCCTGCGCATGGCTCACCGGCCAGCAGCGGAAGTCCTCGCCAAAGTCGAACGACCATTCCTCCTTCTCGATGGTCCGCTCGCCCGTGCCGGTGAAACGCACGCGCCACGCGACGCCGCCGATCAAGTTGGTCGTCTCGAGAACCGCTCCCGCGCCATAGTCCGGCGGTGTGACTATGCAGACGGCGGAGCCGTCAGGCGCAGCCACGCGAAACGTCGCGGCGGATGCCACAAGTGATATGGTTGCAGCCAGCAGTATGATTTGCTTTCTCATAATCCTACCTTTTTTTCGTTCATTCTGTCATTTCAGACTTCGCGGGACATTATATCACTTCCCCGCTTCTGCCACAATTCCCCGCTTAGGGTTAGGGGTTGGACATTCATTTGAGTGTGTCACTTTGACACACTCACCTCATCTCCCTCGCGCGCGCGTCTTTATACATAAGGAGCCCGTCGCGCCCACACTCGCGAGGTTTTTGCAACTGGCTCAATTATTCTGTTGCCCCCAGAGCTCGCCATTATTGTATTGGCTCGACTACGACCTTGAAGAAACGATGCCCGGGAGTGAACGGCTGCCAACCCGCGCTGTCGTTCAACGAGTTGCATCCTTTTGGCACGTAGCGGTAGCCAATCGCCTGGATGTTGGCGTTCGTGTGGCTCCAGCCGAAGACGGGCGTGTTACCGTTCATTGTGACGGTCGCGGACAAGTGGCTTGCGGCGCTTGTGGGATCGGTGCCCAGCAAATACTCCTGCCATGCGGGGAATCCGTCGCCGTCAGAGTCCGCGTTCGCCAGCGCCTCATACGCCGCCGCCGAGCCGCCCTGGTTGGGATAGTGGCCGTCGAGCCATGTGTAGGGCACGGGCACATCCGTCGTGGATGTCTCCGCATGCGTCTCTGTCAGATTACTAGACCAATCAAGCACGAATTGATCTGTATACTGTTCTCCACAAGACATCCCAACGATGCGATATGTCTCACCTTGGGTCACATTGACCGAGACACTGGTTCTATAATTGTCAGACGGATTATGGTCAATCGAGAAAGCAAGTCTGATAATTGAAGAGAGATTCTCTCCCGTGTACACGGCCACAAACGTTCCTCCATAATAGTGGGGCATTCGCGTTTTGAACGTCACCGTCCCCGAACCTGGTGCCGTCCATTTGTACCAAATCGTATGATACTGGTAATAGTAACTGTAGTTCTCCTCGGTATGCCACGGTTCGCCAGGCTCCACCGTGTAGGACGCATTGTCTTCAATGGTACGCGAGCCACTTGCACCCGTGATGACAATGGGATCGGCAAAGTAGTCGCCTTTGGGCGCGCCTTGCGCGACATCATAGGTGTAAGTTGCCGTGACGACCACGCTGGGATTCATTCCACTCTTCCACGCGCGCGCCTTGATCGTCACGTCGTCATTGACTAGAATCGCGCCCGTGTAGAGCGTACTGGATTCGGTTGGATCGCTCCCGTCAAGCGTGTACCGGATCGTCGCTCCGGCCGTCGCACAACTGATGGTCACGTTCGTGGACGGATAGAAGAGGCAAGACGTCGGCGTAAACTGCGGTTCGGCCACGCTCGCGAGACTGGAAAGAACAAGATCCACGCCCCACCGGTTGTTGACTTCAGGCGTAGGAGATGTATAGTACGAGCGAGGCAATGAAAGCCGCAATCCAACATTTGCCGTCAACTCAACCGCATCAACGACAGAAGCATCTCCGCTAGAGGCCGAGATCGTGTAACGCCCCGGTGCAAGGATGAGTGCATAGATGCCCTTCGCGTCCGTCATGACATATCCGACATCATTTCCACTGACAATGCCATTATTGCCAGTATTACCACCCTGCCGCGAATAACTCACCATCGCATTCGCCACAGGCGTTCCGCCTGCGGCAAGGACACGTCCACTGCAGATGACGCCGTTAGGAATCCCTGTTGGATAGATATTGTAAACGAAACCGTCAAGAACGTTGAAGTTATAGCTAGACGTGCCCAAAGCTGGCGGCGCATACCAAGCGTCGTTGCTGCCGCCCCAACCCATGTTAAAGTGGATGTAGAGCATGTTGTCCTTGTAGCCGTAACCGTCGCCGACAATGGCATGCCCCGCATTCCCTCTTCTCACGCTAACCAATACCGGTAAGCCAGCGTCGAAGTTGGACAGCAATGCGTTCTTCACAGCGTCTGTTTTGCTCAAATCGCTTTCACTGTTGAAAGCCAGCGCATTCACATAGCCGAAATGGTTAGTAAGAGCGTGTACAAGCAGATAACCGCCCGTACCACTTCCACCATTTGCTTCCGTGTTATAAGCCATGCTACAGCAAATACCGACATCCGAGGTCAACTTGCCGATCGCCTGCCGCTGTGCGTCGGTAATGGAAGAGTCTGGCACCAATGGCATCGCGTCCCAGTTGTAAACACCACCCTGCGTCGTCAAAGTACTCGCCACACCGCCGACCGCACAGTTCGGGTTCGTGAATTGCGGCATTGATGCCGTGGGGTAGCAGAAATAGCGCATGATCTGCGCACCCGCGGTCGCTACGCAGCCACAGACATAGTTGTTGGGCGTGTAGTAGTTATAACAGTTGACATTGCCTACCTTCCCCTGGTTCCACTTCGACCGCAGGAGCGGCGCAACGCGCACGTCAGAAACGGTCGAAATGCCCTCTGCCGAAGAAAGCCGCGTACCACCTCCCAGCAGTTTGGCCCATTTCGATTGGTTCTCGGATTCTATATCAGAGTGTGCCGCGCCCTTCAGCCGCACCCCGCCACCGAATGATTCGCTCTGCGTCCGGATTGCCAAATCATTTTTCAGCAGCACCCAGAGAGGATTGGCATCGTCCTCGACCAGGTCCGAACCCGTCGAGAACGCCACGACTGGCGTGCGGCGCGTATCTGCGGACGTCACCACGAAACCACCTGCGGCCAACTTCACCACATGGAAACTCGCACCGTTCGTTGGCGTACAGGTGCGTACCTCGCTCACAGTTCCTTGCAACGGACACCCCAGCGCAGAATCGTCACACAACCATCGCTGCACGGCGGTCTTCGCCTGATTTGCCGTAACAGTCTCCGCCGTTACCGCAGCACAAAGCGACATTACCATCAGAAAGGATACACGCATTAACTTTCTATTCGTATTGTTTTCCATGTTCTTCTTGCTCTTCATGAGTCATTGAATGCAGTTTTTACAGTGGAAGTATACCAAACGGATGCTGAAAACACAACACTGCGCCCGCTTAAAACTGAAATCTGAAAAGAGCTGAAAAGAGCCTTGCAATTACACCAACGGGGCCCGGAATATGCTATACTAATTCCGCCCATGAAAGAAAAGAATCCATATCGGAGGTATGCAAAAGAAACATTCCTTCGCTTTGTGGCGATGATCTGCACGGCGGCCATATCCATGGCCGCCGTGGGTGACGACGTCCGCCCGACAGGATTCCGTCCTCCGCCGCACAGGATAAAGATAAGGCGGGCAGAAGGCGCGAAGGATTCCACCAAGCGTTTGAAGGCAACACCCCTTCCTTCGTCATGGGACTCCCGCGATCACGGATGGGTCACGCCGGTGAAGGACCAGAACCCATGGAATACATGCTGGACGTTTGCCTCGTGTGCCGTCATTGAAACGCAACTTCTTAGAACCGAGCAAGGCACATGGGACTTGTCCGAAAAGAACATAGCATCGCTCCATGGCTTTGGCTGGAGTTTGGATAACGGCGGTAACTTCGATATGGCAGCAGCGTATCTGTTGCGCTGGGGTGGCTTGGTGGCCGAAAGAAACGACTTCTACCGATATACTCAAGCTGACTGGAATGCGAATCCCAGTCGGACTTTGTCCCCTGCGCTGCACATACAGAATGTAGTGTGGGTGCCCGAACTCGACGGAACAGAGCAGACACGTCAGGCCATGAAGTCTGCCGTCATGACTTACGGTGCAGTGGCAGTACCTGTGCAATGGACTTATTCCTCAAAAAAAGACTGTTCCGCGTATTACAGCTCGTATTACTGCGACCATGCGGTTACGGTGATCGGATGGGACGACAACTGGCCTGCAAGTAACTTTGCCTCTACGCCCCCCGGCAACGGCGCATGGCTCATCAAGAACAGCCATGGCACAAGTGATGGCACGGCCGGGGGCTACTGGTACGTTTCCTACTATGATAAAAGCTTGGGAATTTACCATAATTCCGTATTCCTGCCGGCGACATCCAATGAAAATTACACGGCAGTTTACGGCTACGACAAGCTAGGAGCCGTTTACGAACTGGGCGATACCTGGCGCGACTGCACTTTGGAAGCATCGGTGTTCACGTCCGCCTGGAATGAAGAACTGGCAGCGGTTGGCGTATGGTCTTCAATCGACGCAAATCCCTACACAATCACGATCTACACGAATGTCACACGAGGTGCATCTTCCCCCATCGAGGGTGGTAGCATCGCACTTACACAGGACGGAACGCTTCCGCACGCCGGTTACACGACCATTGCCCTTCAGGATGCCATCCGCATTCCAGACAATTCCAATTTCACAGTCGTATACGAACAACGCGGGAATGCCCCGTCCCATTTGGTGCATTGCAAGGTATATGATGACTTTTTCGACTGCCAATATGCAGACGCAAACCATCAGCGGGGGTGTACGTACATTGGCCGCATAAACGCCAGTATTATAGAGTGGCGTGATCTCATTGACGAAAACATCTCTTTCAGCGATACCGACGAGGGGTTCACTTACGGAAACCCTGCCGCGTTCTGCCTCAAGGCGTACACGCGCACGACCGTTGCGGCAAAGGCGGACGATGCGCCGGGTGAAACGGCGGATGGCACGGAGGCGCTCGCGGCCCTCGCCGCCACCAACGCCCTCGCCTACGCACAGCACGGCGAGACATTCGGCGCATTCGCAAACATCGTCGGCGCGAACGGGCACACGCTCTGGGCGAACTGGCTCGCGGGGCTTGACCCCTCGAATCCAAATGACGACTTTATGCTCTCTATCGCCGTCACGAACGGAGTTCCCTCGCTCTCATGGACGCCCGACCTAGGCACGGCACGGACCTACACGATCTGGGGATGCCGCGATTTTCCGCCCACAGGCGGATGGAGCGAGGTGCCGAAGGACAAACTCTCCACGACGACCAACAGGTTCTTCAAGGTTACGCTGGAAAATTCGCAGCCTTAGCGATCAAAGAGCATGAATCTTTGACGCGACGGCATCCGCCACGAGCGCCGCCCCGAATCTCTCAAGATACTTGGCGTAGCCCTTCACGCCGACGCGCGTCGGTTTGAGCGTCACGCCCTTCGCGTCTGCGAAGATGCGCTTCGCGAGGAAATCTTCCAGCGTGCATGTGGCCTTTGCCGACTGGCGCGCGTGCGCGTACGCGGCGAGAAGCGCCATGCCCCACGCGCCGCCTTCGCCAGCCGTCGCCAGGCAAGTCGCCGGCGCGTTGACGGCGTCCGCGAGAATCTGCTGCGCCACGCCGGGTGTCTTGAAGATGCCGCCGTGTCCCGTGATTCCCTTGAGTTTCAGTCCCTCGTCAAAGAGAATTCCAAGACCGATGCGCACGGCCGCGAACGCGGAATAGATGTGCGCGCGCATGAAATTCGCGAGCGTGAAGTCTGCGTCCGGCGCGCGCGTGACGAGCGGACACCCCGCGCAGCCGCCCATCTTGTCGCCCGGGTCCTGCGTCATCCCCACCACGGGCTCGCCGCCGAAGAACGGCACGGACACCACGCCGCCGCAGTCCGGCGCGCCTTTGAGCGCCTCCTTGAAGAGCCGGTCGTAGTCGCCGCCCAGAAGCGCCACCCAGGCGTTGATGTCGCTCGTACACGTGTTCGCGTGGCTCATCGCAACCTGCGCGCCGGTAGGCGACACGCAGACGTCGATCTCGGGATGGCGTTTCGCAAGGGGCTTCGCGAGGGCCACGACGGCGAACGCGCTCGTGCCGGCCGAAATATTCGCGGTACCGGGGCGCACCGTGTTCGTGGCGGCCATGCCGGTCTGCACGTCGCCTTCCGGAGGCGCCGCGAGCGCGCCGGGCGCGAGGTCGCCGGACGGGTCAAGAAGACGCGCCCCCGCCTCCGTGAGCGCGCCCGCGCATTCGCCGGCGGGGAGCGGACGCGGCAGCACGTCCAGCACGTTCCACGGGAACTTGCCCTTCTTCGCCGCCAGACGGTCGAACGTGCGCGCCATCTTGGCGTCGTAGCCCCTGGTCGCGGGATCGACCGGGAACATGCCGCTCGCCTCGCCGAGGCCGAGCACCTTCTCGTCCGTCAGCTTATAGTGGATCCATCCCGCGAGCGTGGTGAGGAACGAGAGGTTCTTCAGCTCCGCGCCGCCGTCGAGGACGCGCTGGTAGAGATGCGCCGCGCTCCAACGCTGCGGGATCGTGAAGTTGAACGCCTTCGTGAGCTTTTCGGACGCCTCCGCCGTGATCGTGCAGCGCCACGTGCGGAACGGCGCAAGCTGCTTGCCGCACGCGTCGAACGGCAGGTAGCCGTGCATCATGCCCGAAATGCCGATCGCGTCAAGCGCATCGAGCGTCTTGCGCGTCGCCTTGCGGTAGGCGGCCTTCAGCTCCGCGTACGCGGCCTGCATGCCCTTCAGCGCGTCCTCGAGCTTGTAGCTCCACACGCCGCCGGACAGCAGGCGGTTTTCCCAGCCATACGATCCGGACGCGAGCACCTTGCCGTTTTCATCCGCAAGTACGGCCTTGATGCGCGTTGATCCGAACTCTATTCCAAGCATCTTCTTCATGTTTTCCTCCAGACTTATTTCACAACGATGAAAGCACTTCCCTCGCGGCGCGGATGCGCGCGGCGTCCGTACGCCACACGGAGAACTCGTCCATTCCGGGGATTCCCATGGGCACTCCCTCGCGACGGAACTTCATGCCGCTCTCAAGCGTCACCTTTCCGGACATGTGGAAGCTGCTGCATCCAGTGACGGGACGCAGCTCGCGGATGGCTGCGGCGTCCACGCCCGCGCCTACAAGGATGTCTATGCGCCCCGCCGCACGCCGGTGCAGTTCGCCGATGAGCGCGGCACCAAGCCGACATGACGACTTCTGCCCGGACGTAAGGATAGTGTCGAAGCCAAGCGCAATCGCCTCCTCAAGCGACTCAAACGGGTCGCCGCTGACGTCGAATGCCCTATGGAGTGTGACGCGCATTCCCCCGGCGGCGGCGATGAACTCGCGCAGAAACCCAGAATCGAGGCGTCCGTCGGGCAGCAGCGCGCCGACCACAACGCCCTCAACGCCCAGCGCATGCCATGCGGACGCCTCTGCGAGCATCGTCTCCTTTTCGAAATCCGTGTAGAGGAAGTCGCCGAAGCGCGGACGCACCATGGCGCGCACCGGCAACGCGACGCGACGGCGAATGGCCTCGTAGAGCGCAGCCGTGGGCGAGACGCCCCCGATTACAAGGGACGAGCAGAGTTCGAGCCTGTCCGCTCCGCCTTCTTCGGCGGCGATAGCCGATTCAACTGAATCTACGCACACTTCAAGCATGTGGGGACCTCCTTTTTGTCATTCGTACCTAAGGCAGTCGATGGGATTTAGACGGCTTGCGCGCCAGGCGGGATAGAAGCCGAAGAACATGCCCACGAACGCCGAAAAGAGGAATGCCCCGATGGCCGACGATGGCTCCACGAGGATCGGCCAGCCCTGGAGGTTGCCGATCGTCTGGGCACCCGCGACGCCGAGCGCGACGCCAAGCGCGCCACCAAGAGTGGAGAGCACAACGGCCTCGAGGATGAACTGCCCGAGGATGTTGGCGGGCGTGGCGCCGATGGCCATGCGGAGACCGATTTCGCGGATGCGCTCCGTGACCGAGACGAGCATGATGTTCATAATGCCGATGCCGCCCACGAGGAGCGAGATTGCAGCGACGGCCGCGAGAAGCACGGTCATCGTACTCGAGACTGCGCTCATCGTGGAGGTGATCTCCGCCATGTCGATGATGCGGAAGTCGTCGTCATCGTCGTCCGCAAGGCGGTGCCGTTGGCGGAGGAGCAGACCGATCTCGCGCTTCGCCTCGTCAAGCTGGTCCATCGAGTAGAGCGAGAGCTTGATGTGGCGCACGTTGTCGGGGAACTTGGAGGCTTGCAGCACGCGCTTCACGGTAGTGTAGGGCGCGAGCACGGCGTCGTCCTGGTCCTGTCCGAACCCTCCCACGCCCTTCACGCCCATCACGCCCTTCACCTTGAACGGCATGTTGCCGATGCGGATTGTGCGCCCCACGGGGTCGTCGTTGGGGAAGAGGTTGGTGGCCACGGTACGACCGATCAGGCACACGCGCGCGCACTGCTTCTCCTCCAGTTCGTCGAAGAAGCTCCCCTCCACCACGTCCCAGTTGCGGATCGTGCTGAACTCGGTGGAGCAGCCGTAGACGGTCGTGCTCCAGTTCTTCTCGGCGTAGACCACCTGCATCTGCGTGCGGACCTCCGGCGTGACGGCCTGCACGAGGTGCGAGAGTTCGCGCCGGATGGCGAGGCCGTCCGACGCCGTGAGACTCTGCCCTTCCCCGGCCGCGCCGCGTACGCCCGCTGCGGCGTGTCGCTGTTCGGAGAAGATCATCACCATGTTGTTGCCCATCTTCGAGATCTCGGCGACCATGTTGAGGGAGGCGCCGCGTCCGATCGCGAGCACCACGATCACGGCCGCGATGCCGAAGATGATGCCGAGCATCGTGAGTGCGCTGCGCGTCTTGTTACGCCAGATCGCGCGCACGGCCACGCGGAAGATCATGAACACGTTCACGCCGCACCTCCCGCGGATATTCCGACCGGTAGGGCGGTCGCCCCGCGACCGCCGTCATCCTTGATCAGATGCCCGTCGCGCATCACCAGGTGACGCTTCGCGTATGCGGCGATGTCGTCCTCGTGCGTTACCATCACTATGGTGATGCCCTCGTTCGAGAGCTCGGTGAAGAGGTTCATTATCTCGATGGAGCTTTTCGTGTCGAGGTTGCCGGTGGGTTCGTCCGCGAAGAGGACCGGCGGCTCGTTCATGAGCGCGCGGGCGATCGCGACGCGCTGCTGCTGTCCGCCGGAAAGCTGCGCGGGCGTGTGCGTGCCGCGTCCGCCTAGCCCCACGCGCTCGAGCAACGCGCGGGCGCGGGCGCGACGCGCGGAGCGTCCGAGCCGGCCGAGGTAGAAGTCAGGCAGTTCCACATTCTCGATTGCGGTTGTGCGGGCGAGGAGGTTGAAGTTCTGGAAAACGAACCCGAGCTTTTGGTTGCGGATGCGGGCGAGTTCCGAACGCGAGCGGCGGGCCACCTCTATGCCGTCGAGGAGGTAGCTGCCGCTAGTGGGCGTGTCAAGGCAGCCGAGGATGTTGAGCATCGTCGACTTGCCGCTTCCGGACGCGCCCATGATCGCCACAAACTCGCCATTCTCGATTGTGAGCGACACGCCGTCGAGCGCCGCCACGGGCTCCTCGCCGATCGCGTAGATCTTCCGAAGATCGCGTATTTCGATTAGGTGTTCCATCGCTATTTCGCAGCAGGCGGGGTGGCCTTGGCGCTGTTCTTCTTCTGTCGCATCTGGCGCTTGGGCATGAACGGATTGGAGGGACCGCCCGCGCCGGAACCGCCCTTCGGCATAGCGGGCATCACGCCGAGAACGGCCTCGCGTCCCGCAAGCGACGCATCGCCCTTGATTTCCGTGACGGATCCGTCCGTAAGCCCAGTTCCGACCTCCACCGACTCCGGTGTGCCGTCCGCGCCGAGCAGCCACAGCGTCTTCTCGCCGCTCGCCGGACGCGCACCCTCGCCAGGGCCGCCTGGGGATGGCGGATGGTAGCGGAAGGCAGCGGACGATACGGCGAGCACGCCGCGCGCCTCGGCGATGTGTACGGAGATGTTGGCGGTCATGCCGGGGAAAAGTTTTCCTGACGGATTGTCGGCTTCTATGATCACGGGGTACGTCACCACGGAGCTCGTGGTCGTGGACGCCATGCGCACCTGCGTGACCACCCCGGTGAACGTGTGGCCGGGATATGAATCGACGGCGAACGTGACGGCCTGCCCGTCGCGCACGCTACCGATGTCCGCCTCCGGCACCGTCGCCTCCACCTGGATGCGGCGGAGGTCGGTGGCGATCTTGAGGAGCGGCACGGCGTTCATGGACGAGACGACGGTCTGTCCTTCGTCCACGGAGCGGGTGATCACCACGCCGTCCACGGGCGAGACGATCGTGCAGTAGCCGAGGTTCGCCTTCGCCTGGCTCACGCTCGCCTCGCTCCGCTCCACGCTCGCCTTCGCGGCGGCGAGGGACGCGACGGCCGTGTCGCGCGCCTCAAGCGCGGAGTCGTAGTCCGCCACCGGCGCCATCTCGCGCTTCGAGAGCTTCTCCTTGCGGACGAGCGTCTTCTCCGCGAGGACAAGCTGCGCCTCGCATTTCTTCACGTTCGCCTGGTTGGCGTGGAGCTCGCCGAGCGCGCTCTTGTAGTTGGCCTCGTACACGAGCGGGTCGATGAGCGCCACGACCTGTCCGTTCGTGACGGTAGAGTTGTAGTCCACGAACAGCTTCAGGACGCGTCCGTTCACCTGCGCGCCGACCTCCACCTCCTTGATCGGCTGCACGGTGCCCGTGGCCTCCACGGTGCGAAAAACGTCAGTGCGCACCACCGGCGCAGTGCGGTATCGCACGGCAGCCGCCTCTTCGTTGCGCGCTCCGTACCAGCGCCACGCCCACCATCCGGCGCCGCCGAGGACGGCAAGCCACACGATGCGCACGATCCATTTAATCAATATCTTCATCTTTTATTTCCCAGTATTCGGTTTGTCATTGGGCAGGACGTGTCCGGTGAGTCGAATGAGCTCTGCCTCAGCGATCTCGCCCGCGTAGAACGCCTTCACGCGCGCACCAAGCGCGCTCGCGTATCCGCTCGCAGCGTCTGTGAAGTCGATGCGCGAGGCGTCGCCGAGGCGGTACTGCTCCACCACGGTGTCGAGGTTCTCCTTCGCCTGCTGCACCTCGATGCGCGCAGTCGCGAGCGACTCGCGCGCGTTATCGCGTGTCGCCGCCGCCACGGCGAGATCGTGCGAGAGGTCCTGCTCCGCCTCTTCCAGCTCCACGCGCGCAAGTTCCATCGCCACCACGGCCTCGTCAACGAGCGTCCGCTTGCGGAAACCGTCCAGAATGTTCTGCACCGCCCGGAAGCCCCACGACCAGTTCCAGGTGGGGTCGGCGAACGAGAACGCACTCGAGAACGAAAGCGACGGGAAGAGGTCCGCGATCGCGTAGTCCACCTCGGCGGACGCCGCACGCAGCTTCGCGCGCAGCACCATGAGGGACGGCGCGTTCGTGCGCGCGAGGTCGAGCGCCTCGGCCGAATTGTAAGTCGTGGGCTTCAGGTCGGATTTCGACGTGGCAAGGGCGTCGGCCGCCACGGACATAACGTCCTCGCGCGTCGCGCGTTCAGCGGAAAGGCCGAGCGCGCGGATGAACGCCGCGCCGGCTGTCACCACCTCGTTCGAGGCGTTGATCGTGGCGAGCCGCGCGTCCGAGAGGTCCACGCGCGCCTTCAACACGTCAAGCTTCTTCACCTCCCCCTCCGAGAACAGCGACTCCGCCTGGCGGAGGTGTTCCGCGTACTGGAACTCGTTCGTGCGGGCGACCTCCAGCAGCGCGTCGTTCCGGAGGAGCGTGAAGTACGACTTCGCCACGTCGTTGAACACCGCGAACTCCGCATCCGCGAGGTTGCGCTGCGCCGCAACGAGGTTCTCGCGCGCCTGGCGCTCCCGCGCGTCTATGCGCCCGAAGTCGTAGATGAGGAGATCGAGGGAGACGTCCGAGGTGAACTTGCCCCT
Source organism: uncultured bacterium (assembly GCA_902761035.1). Classification (GTDB taxonomy): domain Bacteria; phylum Verrucomicrobiota; class Kiritimatiellia; order RFP12; family UBA1067; genus RUG572. The sequence continues at coordinate 38,510 of CACWIW010000011.1, forward strand.
GTCCTGGTGCCAGGAGAAGTGGGTCGAGCGGTTCGCGGTGGACTGCGAGAAGCCGCTTGAGAGGTTCAACTGGAGTTCGCGGTCGCTCGTCACGCGCGAGAGCTCAAGCGCGGCGTTGGTCACGGCGAGGTGCGCAGCCTCGATGCTCGGACGGTGGTTCATCGCCCACGCCACGTAGTCGACGAGTCGCAATCCCCGCAAATCCACGTGCGTAACCTCTTTCGAGTTTGCTTTCGCATCGTCCGCCGCCTGAGCCACGTCGGCCTGCGCCGTACGAGCGCGCTTTATCGTGCTGCACCCGCACGCACATACTAGCGCTGCGGCTGCGCACAAACCTAATCTGCCTAATGAAGTCATGCGCATATTATAACATACCTATGGGTATGTAAGTCAACAATGTAGAACACATGGAACTAAAAAAGTTTGCGCTGTACGCGGGAATGCGCGATGCCGTTGGCTACTTGGCACTGGTCGTAGTGATGTTCAGCGCCTGTTTCACGGCTTTGCCGTATGCCTTGGCAAGCGACCTCATACCCAGGTTGTTCGCATGGGTACCATCCACAGTCCCCTCGAAGTCGCCCGAGTACATCCCGTCCTTCGGGAGATGGATAAGTTTCGTCCACCCTTCGACGACAAGCCTTTCATAAAGCGCCCTCACGCAATCGTCCTTGTCGTTCGGGCCGCCGCAGTAGACATCGGACATCCCAGCCATCACGATCGGTACATTCGGCCTCCTCGCGCGGAGGTTGCGGATGAACGTCTCGTAACGGTCCCGGAACGCATCGGTCGTCATGCTGCGCATGTTCCAGACGCAGTCCAGCACATAGCAACTCGCGTCGATGGCGGCGAGGTGTTCGCTCATCTCCAGCTCCATGAGGCCCGATCCCGAAAAACCGAGGTTCACGACCGGCACGTCGAGGTCGCGCCCCACGATGTTCACGAACGACATGCCGGGACGCGATGCGCATCCGCCCTGCGTGATCGACGTACCGTAGAACACAACGGGCTTGTCGATGCCGCTCGCGCGCGGCGGAAGCGACGAGACGGACGCCTCCGGATCGATGCCAAGCGTGAACGTCTTGATGCCATTGTAGAGCGGAAGGTTCACGAGGCACGGCGTCCCCGGCGTCCAGTCAAGCGAAAGGGCCGCACCCGCAGAGCTCGTGATGCGGCCCGCCTTGACGTAGCGCCAGCGCCCCTTCGCTGCATCGAACCGGTAGACGTCGATGCCGCTTACGCCCATGGCGGGCATGTGGTCCATCGAAAGGCTCGATTTGTACGGCGTCCACTTGAGCACAAGCCTCGTGGAATCGGTGGAGAACCTGAACAGCATCCCCGACGTGTTGTGCTTCCCAGACCGAACCCCGCTGTTGACGCTCGTCGTCACATTTGAGGGCAGACGGTCGTAGTAAAGCTCCGTGTTGTCGAACGCCCGACCCTCGAGGGGCAGTTCGCGTCCGTCATACCACTTCATGCCATCGCTGATGGTCGCACCCTCCGCCACAACCGTAAAGGTCAACAGCAGGGCGTAGAGCAGTGCCGATTTTGTCCATGTAGAACATGTAAAACATTTAGAAATTCTACATGTTTCTACACGTTCTACACGGCTAAAAAATCTCGAAATTAGGATACACGCCATAACTACCTCCCCTCCTCGATCTTCGCCTTGAACAAAGTCGGCGGGTTATCTCCACCGCGAGGGATTTCCGCCGTCGCCGTGTCACCGTTCGAAAAGTCATCATTCGGGATCGTCACGGAAACCGACGTGGCGGACGCGAACGCCTCGACCGTCGCCGCGCCGTAGAACTTCAGGACGCCGTTCGTCTTCTGCGCAATCTTGCCGGTTCTCTCAAGCGTAACGCCGATCGTCACCTTGTCTGACGCGACGTCGATGCTGGTGATCCTGAAGGTGTAGGATGTCTCGCCCGTGACGTCCAGGTTGAGAAGATATGCCTTGTTGAAATCATCCGCCGAAAGGGCAGACACCGCATTGCTGACGACCGTCTTGCCCCCGGCGCAGCTGTTGAGCCATGCCGCCTTCGCCGCGTCGAGGATGACGGAGGCATTGTCTTTCAACAGCACTTCGTCGTCCGCCGCAAATCCCTCGAAGACCACGTATTCGCCCACAATGGAAGTTAGGAAACCACTGCCGCTGAACAGAACCTCGGAAACGGCGGAGCCTGTCGCCGCCAGCTGAAAGGATTCTTGAACAGGATTTTCCCTTGCCCTCAATCTTGTAAATCCTGTTAATCCTGTCTTCACCTCAACCCCATACGTTCCCTTCTTGTAGTCGAACGTGAAGCGGAATGTGTACTCGACGCCGATCTGAGGCGTCACGCCCTCGGCGGCAACGTCAATCCACCTTCCCATCGTCCACGCCTGGAAGCATCCGTTCGTGCCGATCCAGACAGCGCCTTGCGTTCCCGGCTTGGGCTCCTCAGCTTCTCCAGGAATGGTATCGAACGTCGCCGTCACCTCCAGCGTGACGGGTGTGCCGCCGGAGGGGACATTCGGCGTGAATGCCCGCTCACCGTACAAGTCGGCCTTTCGCGTCACGGCGTCGTAGGCGATGCCGGGCGCCCACGTTCCGGTGAGGGATGCCGTATCGGCCGACTCATCCACCCAGGTGAGGTCGGGCCACAGCGTCCTCTTGAGCGTCCGGCAATACGCTTCCGCGAGCGCCGTCATGCCATAGTCATCGGCATAGTCGCCGTCTATGGCTCCGTCGTCGTCGTCCGCGATCGTTTCGGCCATGACGATTGGCACGTCCGGCCTCCTCTCGCGGAGGTTGCGGACGAACGCCTCGCGGTCCGCCGTCGCGTCCATGCCGCGGACGCCGTCCAGCACGTAGCAGCTCGCGTCGATGGCGGCGAGGTGCTCGCTCATCTCCAGCTCCATGAGACACCCGCCGGAGAAACCGAGATTCACGACCGGCACGTCGAGCATCCGCCCGACGATGTTCACGAACGAGAGGCCTGGACGCGACGCGCCGAGCCCCTGGGTGACGGCCGAGCCATAGAAGACGACCGGCTTGACGCTGCCGCCGCGGTGCGGAGGCAGCCTGTAAACTGACGCTTCCGAATCGATGCCGAGCGAGAACTCCCGGATGCCGTTGAAGAGAGGAAGGTTCACGAGACATGGCGTCCCCGGCGTCCAGTCGATAGAAAGGCTTGCGCCGCTGGCGCTCGAGATGCGCCCCGTCTTCACATAGCGCCAGCAACCGCTTGCCGCGTCGAACCGATAGACATCGATGCCGCTCGCGCCCGTCGCCGCCATGTTGTCCGCCGAAAGGCTCGTGTTGTACGGCGTCCACTTGAACACAAGACTCGTGGAATCGGTGGAGAACCTGAACTGCATCCCCGCCGTGTGGTGCTTCGCCGTCCTGACCGCGCTGTTGACGCCCGTCGTCACATTTGTGGGCAAACGGTCGTAGTACTGCTCCGTTCCGTCGAACGCCCGGCCCTCGATGGGCAGATACCGGCCGTCGATCCACTTAACGCCGTCAGAGATGACGACATCGGGAACTACCATGTCCGGGTCGAACGCCCCGGCGTCGCCCCGCGCCGGTAAACTTGCCGCGCACGCCGCAGCCGCTACACACGCGGCAAACATTCTCGAAACGGATCTTCGCATCTAACGACACTCCTAACGCACAACCATGGCAAACGACTTTAACGTATGACGATCATCAGACCGCGTTTCCTGTAAATTCCGTCGTCACGGACTTCAAACTTGATGTCCGATCGGTCGCACAGGACCTTGAGCGTGTCTGCGCCTGCCGGCGGCGTCGTCCACGACACAACCCTGTTGGGTACCGTCGCCCGACCTCCCACCGCCACCGTCACCGTCGCATTCGCCGCAAAGGACAACGAGCTTCCGGACGTCAGGCTCTCCACGGGCCATGTCCCTTCGCGGCCCGAAAGGTCGAGCGTCGCCCCATCCTGCAACTGAACCCTTGGGAAGTACTGCGTCACGGGCGTGAAGCGACCGTTCACCATGACCACATGGTTGCCGCTGTAGGTGGCATTCGAAGTGCGCACAATCAAGTCCCCCATGACGACGCTTGGACATTTGACATGGAACCGAACCCCTTCTCCAATGTCGAACGCGACCGTTGGACAAGTAATCTCGCCGTTCTTGTCGAAGTTCATCACGCCGTTGCCCGTCGCGACGATGTTTCCGTTCGTCGTCAAGGATGTGAAGATATGCCAGGCGTTGTTGTGGAAGTTGATGTTCAGCGTGTGGCCGCCGAGATCCAGTAGCGGACTCTTGCTGTCGCTGCCGCCGGTCACTTCAAGCGTAGAATTCGCCGTGAGGTAGATCTTCGGATTGAAGCCGTAAGTCGTTGGCTGCACGGAAGTCGTCAGCGTACCACCATGCAGATTGATGGTGTGATACCCCCAATAGTAGGTACCTCCCGAATCGAGCGTTCCGTCAGGCCGCACGTCGAGCGTCTTCAGCGATCCGAAAAACGACCCTTGCGCCACCTTGTTGATGTCGCCGGGGACGCCGGCCTTAAGCGTGCCCGCCACGATGTCGGTCCCGCCGGAGTACGTCTGCGGATACTTTGTCGCGACAAGCATTCCCGCGCCCTCCTTGAAGAGCCTGATGTTGCCCGTGATCGCGCAATCTACGTTCTCGTTTGTGACGCCCGCAGGAATGACGAAGTACAGCGCGACGGGATCGCCGGACGCGGAGGAGGTGATCGTCCCGCCGGCGGGAGCGGCAGCGAGCGTCAAGGCGTTCCCGGCGAGGTCGATCGTCCCGTCGAGGACGAACCCGAAGCCGCTCCAGTCGCAGGCGTCCGCAAGTGTGCAGTCGAGGAACGTCACGTTGCGCCAGCGCCTGTCCGCCGCCGTAGTGTAGTTGAACGACACGGTGCCGCCGATGGTGACGTCCGTCACGTCCGCGACGGGAAGTGTCGTATTGGGAAGCGCCGCGCCGAGGAAGTTCGTGCAGGCCCAGTTCGCGGGGTTGTCGAGCGCGCCGCTCGTGCCGCCAATCCATCCCGCCGTCACGGGCATGTCGGCGTCGCACGTCATGGTCTCCGAGAGCGACACGCACTCCCACGTCTCTTCGCCCGCCGCGTCGCCTGCCACAAGCGAACCGCCGCTGGTGGGCGTGACAAAACTCGCGCTCACACGGTCAAGGAAGCCCGCCGTGCCATTTGAATTCATGACAGGCACGTAGTCAAGCAGCAGATTTCCATCGATTCCCTTCAACTTCAGGTAATACCACCAGCCGTAACAGCAAGTTCCCGTCGCGTTATCAGTGGGTAAACGTCCCATATACGCATTCAAACGGCTCAAGCCGAGCGGGGTCGTGCGCCACGAGGCCGTGTTTCCGGACTCCGGCTTGACGGCAGAACCGCCATTCAGCGTGACCGTATTGTTCTCCACCTTCAGCACATTACGCGTGTTCGCCGTGAAAGTGACAAACTTGTACGTGTAGCGGCTGTTGACATATTGTCCGAACATGACCTTCGTCGCACTGCCACCAAGACAGACGCGATAACCGCAGTTCGCGGCGCCATTGCCGGTTCCTGTACCGATAAAGGAACTATATTTGTTTGAATACCCCGTACAGTAACAGCCGAGCTCCATTCCATTGCAGAGCGTATCGGCGATGCCGGTGTCGATCACGTCGTCGTCCGAGTTCTGCTGCACACGCTCGAGGAGCGTGTAGCGGTTGACGATGAACGCTCGGAACACACGTCCGCTGTAAAGTCCCTGCGCGGCGAGATCGACGGTGTATGTGCCGCCAGCGGCGGGGATGGAGGAGCAGACTTCGAGTTTCTCCGTCCAATCGGCGATGTCATCGCCCTTGTCTGTTGTATCGTGCGCGAGGTAGAGCTTGGAGCTGACACCGTATCCTGGGCGCACTTCGATCGTGAGCGTCGCACCGTCCGACGTATTGAGCGTCGTCACCGCCGGAACACGCGCGAGGCGCGGGAACGAGCAGATGCCGCCGACTGCAGTCGCCGCGACTACAAATGCGTCGTTCGTCACCGTGCCGCCCGTGAACGCGCCGCCGTCACTCGGCGTCACGAACTTCACCGCAGCCCTGTCGTAGAACCCGGCCACGCCGTCAGACTTCCTCTTCGCCGGCACGTAGTCGAGGAGCGCGGCGTTGTCGCTGCCGTAGAGCTTGAGGTAATACCATCTTGACTGAATCTTCAACCCGGTTTCGTTCACGAAACGCCCTAGAAAGAGATTTGTCGTGGATGTGCCGAGCGGAGTCGTCCAGGCTGAAGCACCAGCTCCTGGGGCAAGTTGCGTACCATTGAACGTAAGGACCTTATTTGTCGTGAACGTACAGACGTTCATCTCACTTGTCTTGAACGTGAGGGCTCTATACGTGTATTTGCCGCCGGACCATTGCTCGAAATAGCCCGCCGTCGCACGTTGGTTGTGCTGTATGGCGAAGCCGTACTTGCCATTTGGAAGTATGGATCCGATTACGGTCGGATATTGAACGTTAAGAGTCTTTGGAATCTGACCATACTCGAGCGCATAACAGATGTTGTCGGGGATTCCCGTATCGTGTCCGGAATCGGAGTCGTTCTGCTCCACGTAGTCGAGAAGCGCGATGTCGGTGGAGCTTGCGAACAGGCGGAAGCTTGCGTCTGCGGAGACTCCGAGTTCGGAGAGAGGCACGGTGTACGTCGCGCCGGCGGCGGGGACGGACTCGCTCAGCGTCCGCGCGTTCGTCCAGGCGGAGCGAGTGGCGGCATCGCTGCGCACGTACATGCTCGAATCGTTGGTGCCCGTGTCGTAGGCGAGCTCGAGCTTCATGCTCGCAACACATCCCGCCGGGACCGTCACGACGAGCGACCGCGCGTCATCGCTGATGCCGATCGTCGGCGCTGGGAGGGCGTTCGCCGCCAACGACGGCAACGCCGCCGCCATGCATATTGCCGCAATCGCGGCGCGGATCATCTTTGCTTTCATGGCTGGTTCCTTCCTTTTCCTTGTTGAAGATTGGGGTGTGAACCTCTTCCTGAAGACACTTGCTACCATGCGCTTCAGGGCATGTCCTTCAATCTTTCCGCCACGTAATCGACGAGACGGCGCGTCTTGGAGTCGAACGAGAGTCCGATCAGCCAGATGGGGCGTCCATCGGCGAGATAGGGCTCCGCATAACCCTTTTTGCGTATCTGCGCGAAGGCCTTGTCGACGGGCTCATCCACCTTCAGCTCGAAGACGCAGACCATTTCAGGATTCTTCGCCACGACGTCGGCGCGTCCATTCGACTGCACATCTTCCATCTTGAACTCGTAGCCGCAGCTCGCCAGAAGGAACGACAGGCAGCGCCCGTAGGCGTTCTCATGGACGCGCCCTTCCGTGGGGCCGTAGGCCATCGCCGCGTAGAGGGACTTCAGCCCGTCGAAGAAGTCGTCCCACTCGGCCTCAAGGAGATGGTCGCCGAGGCGCGACGCCCAGCTCATGCTCCTGTTTGCCGCAACCCCAGTCAAGAGCATGTTGAGGTCCTGGCGCACCTCCTCATCGGGCACGCCAAGCACATAGCGCCCGGCCTGGTAGTCCTTTATCGTGAGATACCCCGACTGGTAGAGCATCGCAATGGGCTGGAGGTCGCGAAGTTCCGCAACGTCGAATGCGGCGGCCCTCACCTTTTGCGTCGCCTCTGGATCGACGCGCAGCACGTCCTCGCGCTTCAGGAAGTTCATCAGCATCGACGGACGACCCGTCGTCGCCCACGTCGCGGAGAACCCGCTGGGCTCCTTGTTGTAGAGCGTAAGTGCAACCGATATCGGATTGTACACCGTTGTCTTGTCGTTCTTCGCGAACCGGAAACCGTTGAACCACCACTTCATTTCGGCGCGGTATGCGTCGTAGGACTTGCCCATGATCCGCGCGTGCTCGCGCAGATGCTCCTCGAAGTTCGCCGAAAGTTCATCCTCCGTGTAGCCGAACATCGTCGCGAACTCGTCATTCAGCGAGACATCGACGATGTTGCTCAACGCGGAGAACACGGAAAGCCGCGTGAACTTGCTCACGCCCGTCATGAACAGGAACTTGATGTCGCCCGTCCTGTTCTTCATCTGCGAATAGACGGCGGAAAGCTGCCCCACCGGCGCGTCGTACTCGTCCACAAGGATCACGACGCCCTTGTGGACGTCGTTTCCGTTCTCGTCTTTCTGGACGGCGAGCGTATCAATGGCCATGCCGAAGTTGTCCGCAGGCGTGAGCGACTTGTCGTACGAATACCCGGCCTCTGAAAGCTTCCGCTCAACATGCCACGCAAGCGACTTCTCGAACGTCTCCAGACTGGTTGTCTCAAGGTCGTTGAACTCGAAGTGGATGATGGGGTATTTCTCCCACTTCCAGTCCGTACCGTCGATATAGAGCCCGTTGAACAGCTCGCGCCGCCCGGAGAAGAGCGCCTTCAGGGCGGATACCGTCAATGACTTCCCGAACCTTCGTGGACGCGAAACGAAGAAGAGTTTCGTGTCGTTATGCGCAATCAGACGGTAGATGAATTCCGTCTTGTCGACGTAAATCTTTCCGTCCCGCCGTATGGACGGGAAGTCGTGCGTATCTGTGGCTATCGGTTTCATCGGCCCACATTATACCAAATTTCTCGTTGGCGTGCGAAGAAAGTAGCCTTTGCAAACATCAGCGCACCATGATCATGAGGCCGCGGCGATGGCGCAGATAGCCGCTGGAATCAAGCGACACGCGTTCGCCGTTATAGGTAATCTGGCGGAGCTGTGCGGTAGTGAGGCCGTTCTCCGACGAGCCGAAACGCAGTGAGCGCGCAGACAACTTGCCTGTGCCGGTGATTGTAAGTGCTGCCCCTGCCGTCCAAGTCTCGCCGCTCGAATCGGCAAAAGCAAGCGAGCCTCCTTCAAGGTTGATCGCCGCGTTGCCGGAGAGCGTCAGCGCGCCGGTCGCGTTCGTCGTCGAGCCGCACGTCACCGTTCCGCCCGCAAGCGTCAGCGGCGCGGACGCCGGAAGCGCCGTGTTGCTGCCGAGCGCGAGCGTGCCCGCCTCGACCGTAAGCCGCCCCTTGAAAGTGTTTTCGCCCGAAAGCGTCAGCGTTGCCGTACCGCGCTTGACGACTGCGGGAGACTTGTTTGCTGTATCGGGGGAATCGTATATCGTTCCGGGAATTTCAAGATCGGTGTCGGTTTCGATGGAGAGTGCGGACGCTGCATTGTGGTAGAGGCAGATTCCCGATTCAATCTTGTTCGCTCCCATTCCCTCGCTTCTGTATGTCATCGCGCTGGTGTATCCACAGCGCAGCGGATAGCCGACGGTGCGAGCACCATTGCGGAGCGTGAGGAACTCGAAATAGTTGCATCCGTCTTTCCATGTTGCATGCTGCGTAGGCGTGTAGAGGGTGGAAGCGTCAAATATGTAGTGCCCAGACCTCAGCGTCGCAAGATTGTTGAGGGCAATCAGGGAACTTCCGGATTCGAACCGCCTCGTCATTCCGCTTCCATAGTTGCCTCCACCTAAAGGATGTGCAAGCACAATCTGCGAGCCGTTGCGGGCAATGATCTCTTCGGCCAAAGAATACGTGTTGCCGCTTGAGTAGAACACAATCTGCGCATTGTCAATCCAAAAACTCGTGTTCTGCACATTATTGGGCGGCGTCATGAGAGACGTGGACGCCATGCGCAGCGTCATGTTCTTCAAGCCGTTGCCGGTGTACTGGCTTGCTTGCGAGTATTTCGTCACGCCAGATGCCGTCTCCATGTCCTCTCCCAGCGTTCCACCCACATGATAGTAGGACTCGACCCATTTCGCCGTCACATCGTCTCCGTTCTGCTGAAACTGAACCTTGCACCCCTTGATGTACGTGCCGCCGGAGAACTGGAACTGAAGCGTCATGGTTGGTCCCGAGGAGTATTTAACATGATATGGCAGGCATGAATTGTCCGCGCCGATGGAAGTGCCGCGCATGACGGCTCTCAAGGGGAACATCTGCGAAAGCGCGACGTTCGTGAGCGTATTCCCGCTCGAAGTCAGCCATGCGGCAGCAGCTTTCGCTTCGTTACCAGTCAGACCGTATGTGATTTCCTCGGCAGATGAAGCACCCTTCGCAACCAGAGCACCAGTCCCTTTTATCCGCTGCGTAAGCAAATTTTTCTGTTTCGCCGTCAACACAAGCGTTACATTCGTAAGATTCAAGGTACTGCCTAGCGTCGCAGCCCCAGAAAGGGTCGCCTCCATATCATATCGGCGGACATTGCAGATGCCGACGCCGCTTCCGTTGGCAGTCGTTGCCAGGGCGACGGTTTCGACATGGTCCTGCACATCGATGTCCCTGCCAAGAAGCGACGCGCCGTTGTAATTACTGCGCACAAGGTAGGATGTGCTGCTCGCCTTTGCGTAGATGCCGTCTGAGCCCTCCGTAAACGTAACCTTGATGCAGCGCAGATGGTTGTTGTAAACGGCCTGGAACTGCGTCGTGGCGGTCGTACCGTTGCGCCGCCAGAAGTACATCTTGGCGGGAGTGCCGCTCCCTCCCAAATAACCACCCTTAAAATCCGCAAAGATCGGCTTCCCATCGATGTCATCCATGGTTTTCCCGCTGAACACGAGAGTTGTGGTACTGCCATTCAGAAACACGGAATCCACTGCGGCTACCGTGCCTGTGAGCGTCAGTTCCCCCGTAGTCGTCAAGTTGGAGACCGTCACCACGCCGTCGAGCGTAACGGTCGCCGCACTTGGGAATACGGCGTTCGCACTGGAAACCCATGCGGACGGCGTCTCGCCGTCGAGCCAGTTCTCGCCCGTAGTCCATGACGCGCCATCCGCGCCGTTCCAAGTGAGCGTCTTGCTGTCGGCATCCGCCCACGACGGCGAGGCCGCCACCACGCAGATTGCCGCCGCAATCGCGGCGCGAATCATCTTTGTTCCCATACTGTTTTCCTTTCTTGTCTTTGTTGAAGATTGGGCGTGTGCGATTATTCGCGGCGTCGTTTCCGATACCGTTCCATGCCACCACGCTGGCATCATTTGCGATTTACCGTTCAACGTCGTTGGTCTCCCAAAGAAGATGGGCGGTATGATAGCACATCCTTCCGTGGTTCGTCAATCCCACCGCGCGGCTTTTTCTGCGCACGGCGGCGGTAGTGGCCGACCACCGGGCGGCCCGCACTGGAAACGCCGCCATCTTGGCGGCGGAATGGTGGGGTGGGTTTATTGTAGCTTGTCAACCGACGCTATGCGCCGGACGATGTCGTCTATTTCCGCGATGTCGAGGAAGCCGATGTCTAGGACGTCTGCGGCGGCATTCTGCAACACCCAAGAAATAGACTTGTCAATCCTGCCCTCCTTCGCGAGCGAGCCTTCGCCGAGGACCTTCATCCCGACGATGCCCCGTCCTGAAGCCCTGAGTTTGCGTACAATCTCCAGTGCACGGTCTGGATGAAGTCCCATTTTGCGTCCAAAGGGGTTGATCTGGACGTGTGCTATGTCGAGCCATTTTGTCTCCGGCGCCTTCGGCAGGGAAGAGCCCCCGTGGAAGGAGCAGCCGTGGGCACGTATCTTGCCCGCCTTCTTGCACCGTTCCAGGCCATCCATGTGCGGTTGAAGCGCCGTAGGCCAGTCTTCCTGCGAAACACAGTGTATCTGCAGGATGTCGATATAGTCCGTGCCGAGTTCGCGCAGGAACCTGTTCACGGACGTCTCGACGTCGGTGTGGTCCGCCTCTGGAATACCGCCACGCTGGTACCAGTATTTAGTGCAGATCGTGTACGAAGAACGCGGGAACGGGGCGAGGGCCTCGCGGATGACATCATGCGTGCCGTAGCTGTCCGCCGTGTCGAAGAACCTAATTCCCCTCTCGTACGCGGCTCGAATGAGCCTCACGGCACCTTCGTGCCCGTTGCGGCGGATTATTCCGCTCGACCGGTTGTGGGCGCTGACGCCCGTGCCGAAGCCGAGCCTCGACGTGCGTATGCCCGTCTTGCCGAGCGGGACCTCGTCCCAAGCGGAAAACTTCGCCGTAGCCTTGGCCTTTTCCGGCTCGGCAGCGAAAAGCGATGCGGCGGCAGCGGCCGATCCGCACGATATGAACTCTCTTCTTGTCGCATTCATTTTCATGTGAACACCTTTTCCATGACGCGGACATTGTACCATAACCCGCGTCCGCCGCGCAATGCCCGTTCAGAAGTTGTAGCAGAGGCTGAGGCCGTAGATGTTGAGGGGACGCCAGTCGCGGGCGCCGTTGGACACGTAGTGGAACGCCATGAAGTACATCGTGCAGGAAAGTCCCGGCACGCTCGGTGCGGGGTGGAAGGAGAAACCCACCTGCGAGCGCGTGCAGTCGAGGGCTTCGGAGGAATGTCCGCCGGGCTTGTCGGAGAAGAACAGCTCGATGTTCGCGTATGGCGAGAACTTCAAGGCGGAGAAGCTCCAGCTCGTGCCTATCTGGAAGCGCTCGCGATATCTCATGTACGGCTGGCAGTCCTTTTTGTCGCGGTACTCGAAACGCGAACGGTGGCTGAGCTTGATTGTCCAGAACTCCGGCGCGCTGAGGTAAACGTCGATCGTCGGGCGGTGTTCGGTGAGTAGCTTCACCGTCGAATAGCGATCGCGCACGATGCGGTGTCCCGCGTAGACGCTGGCGTAAGGACACAGCCTGTACCCCACGGACATATACGTCTCCTCGTCCGTCAACTTCGAGTTGTCAAACTCGACTTCCTGGTCGAAGTGGAGGAGAGCGCCGTTCTTCCACGGCTCGGCGTTGACCGCAAGATTGAACCAGAACAGGTCGTCGCGCGCGGATGCCGCCGTCGTGGCGAGTCCCGCAAGGAGAATGAACGCAAGCCTACCTTGCCTTAACAAGCGAACCGATATCATGGCCTTTTCTGCCCGCATCGTGGATGCGGCGCACTTCCTCACGCGTGAGGGCGCGCGTCCAGAGCGCGAAGTCGTCCACGTCGCCTTTGAGCGACACCTTGCATTTTCCCGTTCCATCCTGCCCGATCCAGAACGGGAGTCCCGTCTTGAGGGCCAGTGCGGAGGCGTCCTCGGCAATCCAGTAGAGATGTCCGTCCTGGCCTCCTTGGTAAATGGTCAGGACGCCATCCGCGCGGCGCGTGACGGCGTAGAAGCACCACTCGCTGTAGTCGATGTCGAACGTGCCCATGTCAATCCGCTTCTCGTCGCTGGAAAGCCCGCAGTTGAAGCAGACGCCAAGTTGTTTCACGGCATCCGTTTTCCGAGCGCCGACGAGGACGATGCCGGGATTCTTGCCCGTCGTCCAGTCCTTGTTTGCGAAGATCGGCGCCTGTGGCGCCTGCGGCTCGTCGAGACGCAGCCAGAGCGCGACGGTGAAGTCCGCGCCATTCTCGAAATCGAGCTTTTCCGATCCATCGAGCGACACCCCGCACGCGCCCTTCTCATCTGCCGCCACGCGCAGGCATCGCCCAAACAATCCGCCATCAACGCCGGAAACGGTCTTCCCGTGCGCCTGTGCGGCGATACCGCCGGTGACGGCGTTCGCCGGTTTCGCCTCGGAGAACGGCAGATACGCCGCAAGGCCGTCGGCGAGACTGCGCGTCTTTGGAACGGACGGTGCGCCGAGCGGACGACTGTCGAGGTTCATTTTCTTCACGTCGAGGCCGAAGTGAGTGAGCGCGAGCGATGCGAGGTCGAAGTTACGCGGCATTCCGGTGATGCAACCTTGCGGCACGTGGCGTCCGGCGACGATTACGGGAATCGTCGTCGCGTGTCCGCCCCAGATGCCGTGGGACTTGCCGTACCCGCCGTGGTCGCTCGTGATCAGGAAGAGCCAGTCCTCGTTCGCGAACTGCGGACGCGACGCGATCGCGGCGAGCGTGTCGCCGATGATGCGGTCTACGAGCCGCGCGTCGTGGAGGTACTCTTTTCCGTAGGGATAAAATCCCGTACGGTGTCCGCCGAGGTCCGCGATGTCGATGAAATAAATAACCGCGTCCGGCGCATCGTCCGACGCCATGATCTTCGGGATGGTCGAGGCGTATTCCGCATAGGAGCCGGGAACCGTCGGCCAGTTGACGTCGCAGACCGAAGGGAGACGGAGATTCTGCACATTCGGGTGCGGCGAAAGCGCGATGTCGCCCTTCCACGAATAGGTGTAGAGCGCCTTCGTTCCGGGCTTCGCCTCGACAAGCCGCGCGAGCCAGCTCGGCCATTCGCCGAAGTTGCCGTTCGGCGTATCGCCGTTCTTTAATATCCTCGACTTCTCGGCCGTCACACCGGTCGCTATTGCGCTGTGGTTCGCCGCGCTCGACGGACGCGCATCGTAGAGCGTGTGCGCGGTGAGCGTGCTGAAGCCCTTGTAGCCCGGACGCCACCGGCCTTCGCGCAGCGCGAGGAGGTTCGGCATCGGCGCGTTCTCCACGACGTCGCCCCGCACGCCGTCCATCATCACCATGAGGACCTTTGGCTTGAGCGCCCCGTCGGCCAGAACCATGGCCGGCGCAAGCGTTGCCAACGCTGCAAATGTCATCAATCTGTTGCGAGTCATTTTAGTTGCCATTACTTGTTCCTTTGGGGAGATTAAAAAGCCAGTTCTCGAAACCGGCCGTATGCCAGCCGTGTCCCTGGCCCGACAGAAGGCGCAACTGCTTGTCCTTGGACGCGATGCAGTTGAACGCAGCGATTCCGCCGATGGTCTGGCAGTTGTCGTCCGCCGTGCCGTACACCATGCGGACAGGCGTGCGGATCATCCGCGCGAAGTTGCAGTTGTCGTGGTACGGTGCGTTCTTCTCCGCCGCCGCGATCTTCTCCAGCTTCTGGTTCATGATGTGCGAGCTTCCCGGTTGGCGGCCCGCCCGGTACGCGAGCATGTCGCACTTGTTGGGACAGAGGACGAGCGACTTCGCGAAGCGTCCCCACATCGCCGTGAGGTAGAGGCCGAAGCCGCCGCCCTGGCTGCACCCGTAGTAGACAAACCGGGAGGAATCGGCGTACGGTTCCTTGGCGAGCCAGTCGATCGCGCGCGTCATGCCGAGAATCGTGCGGTGGTAGAACGGCGCCTCACGGCTTTCGGCGTAGCCGACGTACTGGTAGCGCGGCTCGCCCGCCTTCGTCACGTAGTCGGCGAACCACTTCTTGTAGCGGGCGTGGTATTCGGCGTTCGTGCCGGTGAGCGGGATGCCGTGGACGTTCATCAATAGGGTGATCCAGCCCTTGCGCACCAATTGCTGCTTGGATGGAAAGATCGTAGTCGTTCCGGGACCGGCTCCCGGCACATTCACCATGGCGGGGAACCTGCCTTCGCCTTTCGGCACGAGCAGCAGCCCGTAGATTCGTCCGCCGTTGAACGTCGCGAAGCTCACGTAGTATGCCGTGTGGTCGGGCGTGTCGAGTTTCGGCGCAGGCGTCTTCTCCACCGCGATCGGGACCTCGCGTTCAAGGCGCACGAGCTCGCCGCGCCAGTACGACTCGAAATCCGGCGGACACGGCGTGAACGGCTCGATGTGCTCCATGCCGAAGATCATCCGGTCCATCCGCTCCCGCACGGGGATGTTCTTTCCCTTCATGTAGATGCGCAGCGAGCCGGGCGTATCGCGCGTGAACTCCATTTTGATGCGGGGTTCCTTGGCGAGATCGACGGTGCGCCGCCAGACGACATTCGTCCAACCGTCGTCCACCCACACGTCGACGACGCCGTTCGTGGTGAGTTTGCCGTGCTTATCCGCAACAAACGCCTCCACTTTCGCGGTACCGCCCGCAGGATAGAGGTTCGACTTCGCGTCAAAGCGGTATTTCGCGAATATCGGCTCCGGCTTAGCCGCTTCCGCAACACAGGACATTGCCACCGCCGCGACAGCAAGCGTACTACAACAAGATATCTTTGCGATCTTATGCACTTTCATTTTCCTTTCGTTTTCGTTACATTGGCACGGGGAGCAGCGACTTCCCCATACGGCTTGTACCGGTGGATTTCCTGGTAGCATATCAAAATCTGCCTCAAAGCGCAATGGCATCACCGCATTTTTCACATTTTGCATGAGCGCCCCTGCGTAATTCACGATACTGTCATTCACTGCCACCTCATGCACGGAAACGTGTGATGAGCCAAACTTATGCATCATTTCGTTATTGGAATAACTAAAATGAGCCACGATTTTGTTATCCAAACAATCAACGGCGCATATTCATTCCCACCGCTCTTCAGTCAACGGGGAATCTCGGAAACAACCATGACAACTTTCAAGAACAACATTACCCTGCGGGCGTATCTTGAACATCCATAATCGTGACTGTTTGAGAACCGTCAAATGGGCGCGGGCGAGTTAGTCCGCGCGCAAAAGGCAAGTTGTTTTCAAACAGTTGTTTCCATTCTATGGGAAGAGCGGCGGTGAATTACGGATATGCCCCCTACTTACAGCAGCATCTGCTCAAAGCCAAGACGGTCCAGCATCTTGCAGAAGCGCTCGCCTGGTAGGCCGTTGTCCTTGTAGAAAGACAGCACTTTCTCTATGAACGCGAGAACGCTCTCTTCGTCCGGCAGAAGCGACGGTACTTCGCGCCCGGCCGCGCCGGTGCGGCCCCAGTGTCCACCAAGAAAAATCCTGTAGCCGCGTCCCCCGCCAGGCAGCACCGCGCCCACGATGCCGATGTCATTCAGAGTGGGCTTGACGCAATTGTTGGGACATCCCCCCACGCCGATCTTGAACTTGGCCGGAAGAGTCACGTCATGCCACCCTTCGTAAAACCTCCTGTGAATCTTCTCGGCTAGCGAAAATGTGTCGATCAGCCCATGCGGACAAAGCGTCCCCTTGCAGGCGACAACAGGACGCACTCGCGGTCCCGTGCCGCCCACGGAAAGCCCAACAGCCGCAAGCGCCGCATCGAACGCCTCGATCATCGACGCGGGAATGCTCGGCACCTCCACGGACATGCGCGACGTCAGCGTCAATTCGCCGCGTCCAAACTTCTGCGCGGCGGCGGCAAGCGCCTGCATCTGTTCGGTTGTCATCTTCCCGTTCACCGTGACGACACGCGCCGAGAAGGTTTCACCACCCTTGTTGAGGAGCCATCCGCGCCCCTTCAAAGCCTTGATTTCTTCCATTGTGCCCATTACTCACCAACCTTCCTTGCCATCCTAACAATAAAACTTCGCGTCAGCCAACACATTCCTCCAAGCTTAAAACCCCTTGGCATTGAGGAGGCCTTCCATTTTAGCACAGCGCATTATCAAGTGAGCGAAATTCGCAATCATCTTGCGAAACCCGTCCAGCTCCCCGTCCGTAAACCCTCGTACGTCTTGCCATTCATAAGACGGGAGCACGCATGTAGCAGTATGCACGCATGTAGCAGTATGAAAGTCCCTGTACACAGGTTTCTCAACTGTAACCCTCACGCTCCCATCCGAAAGCAATTCCGAATGGGTAATCTCCGTGTTGTCGTCCAACGTGAGAAATGGATAAGACATGATTTCCTCCTTGTCTGTCATATTTCACTTTTCTATACGAGACTCACCGTCCCGACGCCGCACATTATACTATAATCTATAGACTTAGCCAAATGCAAAATCGCATTCTGACTACGGACGCGGGGTTACTATCCGCGCACTTCCGCGTGGGGTGCGAATCACGCGCACGGGGCCGATGAGGCCGGAATCGCGCAGGGGGCTGCCTTTCTTCGGGCCCGCGATCGTCCATGTACGGCGCTTCTTCTCCGGCTGCCCTGCGTCGAACACGAGGCGGTTGTACCACGTGTCGGTCACGGACACCTTCAGCGTGTTCTTGCCGGCCTTCACCGCGCCCGTCAGCGGAATGCGGTACGGCTGGCTCCAGACATTGCCGACGTTCGTGCCGTTCACCTCCACCTTCGCAAGGGACTCCACGCGCCCGAGGTCGAGCAGCACGACGGCGTCCGCATCAACCTTGTCCAGCGTGAAGTCGATCGTGTAGTCGGCCGTTCCTGAAAACGCCTTCGCCTCCGGCGTCGTGCCAAGTTCCTGCCACGATTTCAGTTCACCAATCGTCATTTCAACCGGCATACCCCAACCATCGGGGAACGACACCTTCCAGGGGCCGGCTAGGGTCATCACGTCGTTCGTGGTACTCACGACGGCGCATGGATTGAGCTTTACGCCGCGCTTGAACACCACAAAACGTGACTCGTGCGGAGCGAGCGCGAGCGAAACCCACGTGTGGCCGTCCGTAACGGACGCGACCTGTCCCTTCTCGGAAAGGCCCGTCTCGGGATGCCAGATTTCAACATCGCCGACGCAACGGAAACCGACAGTTCCGGTGAATCCCTCGTTCTGCCGTGCGGGCGAAACGAAATACCAGTCCGCATCGTCGGAGCGGCGGTGGTTCCAGACCAAACCTTCCGCAACAAGGTCCTTTGCGATTTCTTCGGCGGCAAGCACGGATTCGAGCGAACGTCCGACGTAGATGCTTCCGGTAGGGTCGTGCGTCCCGCACGACCGCGGGCACGCGGGACGCCTCGCCCCACCCTGCGGCTCGGCGGGACGCGTGCCCCTACCCAACTCCAACATGGCATTCTTTGCCTTGTCGAAGCGCGCCTGCATCGCCGCGCCGCCGCGCAGCGTCGAGATGCTTTCGGGCAATGCCGCGAACGCGGCCTTGGCGCCCTTCTTCACGCCGTCGAGGATCTTCTCCATCGTTTCTGGCATCATGCGCTTCGATTCGGGAACCCAGAGGACGCGGTACGCGATGCCGTCAGGCGTCGTCCACTCGCCCTTGTCATTCATGGAGATGCGCGTGAGTAGCGCGTCGGGGTTGCAGTAGTCGAACTTGTACCCGGCTGGGAACGGCGCTTCCTCGTGCGGCTTGTGGTCCCACTCGTCGCCGAGATACCAGAGGACGTCGTTCGCAGGCTTGCCGGCCTCGAGCATCGTCTGGCAGCGCGCGAAGTAGGCGGTGAAGTCGGGCATGAACTTCCACCACGTCTGTCCGCGCAGGAACGGCGTGCCGATCTTCGCGCCGAAGGATGTGCCCGGAGGCAGCCAGTCCGTGCGCGGGTTGTGCGTGTAGGTGTGGAACACCGTATGCGAGACGCCGCGCGCCATGTGGAGGTTCGCGACGTACTTGAGGTCGCGGAGCTTTTCATCCCACGTAAGTTGGAAGGAAGTGAGCGCCTCGGCGGCCACGCGCTTTTTGCCGTACAGGTGCGCGGCGGAGGCGCAGGGATAGATCGGCTTGAAGTTGTGGGAACCAACGAAACCGCGCTCGCGCGGCTGCCAGTATTCGCACATGGGCGTATCGGCGTATTTATAGAAGCGCATGATGTCGCCGGGGAGGACGTCTCCGAACGACGTCTCGAAGGAGATCGTCATGCCGTTCTCGTGGCAGCGCTTCGCCATCTGCGCGTAGAAGTTTTCGGTGATGAGGTCGCCGATGAAGCCGCGCCAGTCGTTGAGGAAGCGCGCGGACGTCTCGGGGCTGTCAACCACGTACCCGAAGAGCGCGGGCATCCAGGTGAAGAGGTCGTATCCGAAACGTTCGCGGAACATCTTGTCGAGGCCGGGCGTCCACGTCTGGCTCTTGCACTCCCAGCTGTCCAAATGCACGTTCGCGAGTTTCCCGTGTACCGCACCGCCCGCGCCGGAAAGGCGTCCGATGAAGTTGTCGAACTGGATATTCGCGGCGGTTGGCGAAAGTTTGTCGCACTCGAAGCCTGTCCCCTCCTTCGGCGCAGGGGCGTTCCGGCGCATCGTGTTGACGTGCCCCACGCGCACGATCGCCCACTTTCCGGCGGGCGCGTCCCACGCGAACGTGCCATCCGGCTTCATGTACTCTGTGACATTCCTTACTTGCGAGGACTTCACCCACGCCGCCTCGTTCTGTTTTGCGGGCGGGTTACGCATCAGGCTGCGGAGCGTCCATCCCGCCTGCGCCTCCCAGTCGTCGTTGCGGGCGGAGCTGAAGAGATTGATCCGTCTGAGCTTGATCGCGTGGCGGGGCTTGAGCGTGACCGTGAGATGTTTCGTCGTCGTCTCGTCGCAGGAGAAGGTGACGGGCCTGTCGTCCTGCCAGTTGGACTGCGGCATCTCGCGCGTGAAGAGCGTCTTGCCATTCGCCTCGCAGACGACGGTCATCTCGGGTTCGTAGCAGAAGCCGTGTCCGAGGCTGTTGACGCTCGGCAGTTCCACCGTGCGGATCGTGACGGGTTCCGCGAAGTCGAACGTGATCGTGGCCGTCACGCCACCCTGGATTTGGACGGCTGTCCCCTTCGCGCGCCAGGCGTTCCAGTCCACCTTGACGTTGCTTGTGACCTTCGCGGGCTTGAGCGCGCCGACCCACTCCCCCGCCGTCGCGGGGAACGCGAGTACGGCAATGTCGCGGTAGTCCCTCGGATTGGGTGCGGACGGCGCGAGCGTGGGGAGCTTCACCTCGACGCGCTTGCCACCATCGACGTCGATACGCGACCAGATGAGGTGGCGCATGGCGTTCTCCGGCTTGATCCAGGGACCGCCGCTCATCGCCCAGCCCGGACAGTTATGCATCGAGAGCGAGAGACCGAGTCTCCGACACTCGTCGGCAACGAAACGCATGAGTCCGTCCCACGACTCGCTCAGACACTTGATCTGCGGCGAGACGCCCGGCCAGGGATTGCCCAGTTGTCCGTGGAAGAGGAGGATGCCCGCGATGCCGACGTCCTTGATCGCCTCGAAGTCGGCGGTGATGCCGGGCTTCGCGACATTACCGCCGATAAGAAAGACATACGTCTCCGGCCGGTTCGCCACGGACGGATTGCGGAACTCGCCTTCGGGCAGCCCCGCGGCGTTAACGGATGCCGCGAATGCAATCGCAGCGGCGGTCAATATATTTCTCATTTGTGTTATTGTTGCTTAGGGATGATCTTATCGAAGGCCTTGATGATTTCGTCTGCCATGCGCTGGTAGCCGGGGTCGTTGGGATGAAGCGCCACGTCGATCGAAAGGTCGGCGAGCTCCGGCTCCTCGCCACAGTTGGCGTAGAAGTCGGCGAGGGCGAATTCCTCCTTCTTCGCGATCGCGCGCACGGCCTCGGCGTACTCGCGCAGATAGATGCCGCCCTTGGGCAGCGTCTCCTTCGGCGGGAGGTAGCGTCCGAAGCCATAGCTCTTGCGGGGCGTGCAGAGGATGATCTTCGCCTGCGGGTTGATCGCGCGGATCTGGTCGATCAGGATGCGGTAGTTGGCGTAGAAGGTCTTGTTCGACGCGTTGTTCTCGTAGTCGGCGAGCGTGCCGACCTTCACGCAATGCCCCCAGTCGTTGACGCCGTGCTCAATGGTGTAGTAGTCGGCCTTCGAGATCTTGCCGTGCTGCGAGGCGACCACGCCGCCGTTCACGCCGCGGTTGATGAAGCCCTTGAAGCGGAGCACGTCGAGCACGCGGTCCTGGTAGGAGCGCGTGAACCTTCCGCGCGCGTTATCGACGTTGGAGTTGTACCAGGTGATGGAGGTGCCGAGCGAGCACCATGTGGCGTTGATTTCGCGCGGACGATACAGCGTGTTCTTCTCAAGCGCCATCAGCGTGAAGAGCGCCACGTTCTCCCACGCCTGGTTGGAGTCGCGGTCCACCACCGCGCCGATGCGTCCGCGCCCTTCCCAGTCGCACGTGTTGACGCGCTCGGTGAGCGTGCCGGGGTTCGCCTTCGGCATGAAATGGTTCTTCTCGGTGGTGGCGTACTGCGCGATGTTGAGCGCGTTGTCGTAGAACACCTGCGCGTAGCGGCTGTCGCCCGTCGCCTGCGAAAGCTTCACGAGCCAGTCCGCGCTCATCACGTACGGACCCGGCGCCGAGTGCCGGTTCTGCACGCTGGCCCACACGCTGCCCGTCGCCTTGATACCGAGCTTCCCCATGCGCGACGTCTTCGGGAACGGATAGTCGAACGCCTCCACCCAGCTCGCGTACATCGCCGCAGCGGCCTTGGCCTTCTCCACCCACTCCTT
>CACWIW010000012.1 GCA_902761035.1 uncultured bacterium
GAGATGAACAACCGCCGCCGCGCGGACGGCGAGCTCTACTTCAAGTACGGCTCCCCCGCGATCCACGTGTTCGACCGCGCCTTCCTCGAGAAGGAGGCCGCGAAGGCGATGCCCCTCCACCTCGCGCACAAGAAGATCCCGTGCGTGGACGCCT
The DNA here is from genome assembly GCA_902761035.1 of uncultured bacterium. Lineage (GTDB taxonomy): Bacteria > Verrucomicrobiota > Kiritimatiellia > RFP12 > UBA1067 > RUG572. Next base: position 155 of record CACWIW010000012.1, read on the forward strand.
CCGGCAAGGTCGTGAAGCCGGCGGAGCCGAACGGCTACAAGTTCGAGAAGTTCATCTTCGACGCGCTGGCGGACGCGAAGGGCGTCTCGTGCCTCGCGTTCAACCGCCGCGAGGAGTTCTCGCCCGTCAAGAACGCGGAGGGCAAGGACTCCCCCGCGACGTGTCAGGCCGACCTCCAGGCGAAGTGGCGTCGCCAGCTCGCCGAAGTGGGCGTGACCGTGGCCGAGGGCGTGCCCGTCGAGATCGACCCCGTCTACGCGCTTGACGCGCGCGACCTCGCCTCGACCGGCCTGCTGCTCCAGGGATGCTGACATGAAGCGGAAGTCGAAGAACGACACGCGCCCCGGCTGGGACGAGTACTTCATGGAGATCGCCCAGGTGGTCGCCAAGCGCTCGAACTGCTCGCGGCGGAAGGTGGCGGCGGTGATCACGAAGGATAACCACCTCCTCTCCACCGGCTACAATGGCACGCCGCGCGGCGTGAAGAACTGCTTCGACGGGGGGTGTCCGCGCTGCGCGGGCAAGACGCCGAGCGGCAAGGGCCTCGACGAGTGTCTCTGCGTGCACGCCGAGCAGAACGCGATCTGCCAGGCCGCGCGCTACGGCGTGAACGTGAGCGGCGGCACGATCTACATCACCCTCTCGCCCTGCCTCACGTGCGCGAAGCTCATCATCAACTCCGGCATATCGGAAGTGGTGTACGGCGGCGACTACACGGCGTTCCTTGACACTGTGAAGGAGATGTTCCGCCAGGCCGGCGTGAAGTGCCGCAGCTTCGCGCTGAAGCCAGCGCAGTGAAGCCAAGCAAAACTCGGCAGAGCGATTTGGCATAATGGGCGGTGAGGAGGTCATACCCGTGAGACAATGGCGATGTATAAGTATGTTCGCCGGTGCAGGAGGATGTTCGCTTGGCGCAAAAAAAGCAGGAGTTGATATTGTTGGTGCCTACGAGTTCGCTGAACCGGCAATTGCTACGTATGAAAGGAATTTCGGCGCTGGAAGTTGTAGCAAAGAAGATCTTTCGACCTGTGACTTTTCTGCGTTGCGAAATCGTGTTGGGTTGTGTCGTGGCGAATTAGACCTAATGATAGGAGGGCCTCCGTGTCAGGGATTTACGACAGCTGGAAGCCGTAGGACTGGAGATCCACGCAATAATCTTGTGGAAAACTATTTTAGGGCACTTGATGTATTCTATCCAAGATGGTTCATGATGGAGAATGTTGAGGGAATCCTTACGACGGCAAACGGATGGTTTATAATTGAATGCATTCGTGCCGCAGCTCGAATCGGCTATACGCTGTTTCTCAAGAAAGTCTATATGCAAGAATATGGGATTCCACAACGGCGGAAACGAGTGGTTCTTGTTGGGAATCGCGAGGGAAAAGAGTTTTATTTTCCGCCACCTCAGCATATTGCCACCGGTGGAATCTTTCGACATGGTTCAGCAACCTTGCGTGATGTTATCGGAGACATTGAAAACTGCGATATCCCGGAAATTGGCCATGTCAGGCATGAAGAGACAGGTATTCGCTTTGAGAGGATTCATGAATTGAAAGAGGGCCAGACTATGCGTGACTTGCCAGTCTGGCTTCAACATGAGTCATTTAGGCGACGTGCGACAAGGCGCGTGTGCGACGGAACCCCTTCTGAAAAACGCGGAGGAGCCCCTGTTGGGCTTAAGAGATTAATTTATGATGAGCCTAGTTTGACTATTACAAGCGCGGCTACATCTGAATTTGTACATCCAGTTCAGGACCGGATGTTGACCGTTAGGGAATGTGCGAGGATTCAAACATTCCCTGACGATTTTCATTTTTGCGGCACAGCATCCCAGCAGATGCTTCAGATAGGAAATGCGATTCCGCCTCGATTTGCAGAGCAGATGGTGAATCAGATTGCCCTATCGGATGAGTCGCCTGCCGAAGTTTACGGGTCCGGACTGATTCGCTTTGATGTGACAAAAGCAAATGCCCAAAGTCCTGCTCTTGAGAAAACCTGCAAAGGTTTGCGGAACCTTATGCCTGGCCATTTAACACAAATGATAATGGAGTTATAGCATGACAAGACAACAACGTGAGTTTTATCATAATTTCTCGCGACATGGCTCAGGTTCAGCATCAGTTGAAATTTCACCAGTAGAAGTAGCGTTGCTGGCGCATATCGCCTATTTCGACATATTTGCTAGTCGTGAGACTTGGTTTGCCGATTGGGCGACTGAACTTATAGACAGGGACTTCTATTCAATAACGCAATCAGAAGTTTCAGCTTTGCCAGAGATTTCAGAAGACGAGTCATACGCAATCCTTGAAAAGGCAAACGTCACTGATGTCTCTAATTATGTTTATATGTACTTGAAGAACTTGGCGGCGTTGTACCGCAGAAGATTCAAGTTTTATAACATCCTCAAAGAACAGCCGTTCCCTTCGGTTGAGCAAATTGGATTGCGGTGTCTTCTTGAGTTTGGCAATTGCGACGATACGCTTTTGTTTTCTTGGATGGCGTGGCGAAAACTGATTTATGACATTGACAATAGGAGTGCGCAGGAAACCGGCTATCTTTTTGAGCCGATTATAGCAAGTTGCCTCGGCGGAGAGTCTGTCAGTCATCACGATTCTCCCGTAAAAAGGATTGCGGCCAATGGTAGGGCAAAGAATGAAGGACGGCAGATCGATTGCTATGTAAAAGAGACTCGCGAAGTTTATGAACTCAAGCTTCGCGTAACTATTGCGGCAAGTGGACAAGGCCGATTTGAGGAAGAGATGAGTTTCCCGTATGAAGTCAAAAAAGCAGGGTTGATTCCAGTGCTAATAGTTTTTGATCCCACGCCATCGCCTTTGCTGGAGAAATTGGGGAACGAGTTTCGCAGACAAGGAGGACGAGTAGCGATTGGAGATGACGCTTGGAACGAGCTAGTTGCTCGGGCTGGAACGGAAATGGGAAAGTTCATCGTCAAGTACATAAAACCGCCTATTGTTAGAATTCGATCTGTTTACAATGAACTTCCGATGGGAATCCGATTGTCTGCAACGAGATCGGAAATGGAAATCTCAGCTGAAACTGGTAGCCGTTATTCGATCATAAGGACGAGAACTGAATAAAAAGACAACATGAATGAAAGCGCCAAAACAAGCGAAAGAGCGGAGGTGATGCGGGCGGATGCGCGTGCAAGGTCCGTCGGCGTGAAAGTTTCCGCGACCGCTGATGCGGTGCGCGTTTTCCGCGAAGCGATTCCAATCGCCGGGGAACGCGAGGGGTTCTTCGTCCTGCCGCTTGACGCTTCGCGTTGCACGCTGTCCGCGCCGATCCTCGTTTCGCTTGGAGCGGACCATGGAACGGCCGCCGTGGATGCGGGCGAGTTGTTTCGCGAGGTGCTGAAGGTGGGCGCGGAGGCGATGATTGTCGCGCACAACCACCCATCTGGTGATTTGCGTCCGAGCGTGGCGGATAGGACTTTGACCAAGATGCTTGAAGAATTGTCAACCTTGATGAACGTACGACTCATTGACCATTTGATCGAGGGTGCGGCTACGTTCAAGGATAATGCCAACCCGACGTTCGTTTCGTTGCACGAGTTTGTGGAAGGGAGTGCTATATTATGATTGAAAGTACACCGGCAAATGAAAACGCGAATCCTGATTCCGCGCGGGGCACGGCCACTATCGATACGGCTGCGGCCATCCGTCGTTACATGCAGATTCAACGTGAGATTGCGCAGCTGGAGCGCGAAAAGGAACAACTCCGCGATGTGCTCGCCAAGGAACTGGAGGGGAAGGCGCCTACGAAGTGGCACACAACTGTTGACGGGAAGCCGCTTGTGGTCACGCACCAACTCAAGACGGTCGTCCGCTATGACGAACCGCTCCTCCGCGAACGTCTCGGTGAAAAATACGCAGAGATACTCGAGATCGATGGCGTCAAACTCCGGAAAAACCGTGAACTGGTCCGCCCCTTGCTCATGCCCGTTCTGGATCGTGTCGGAAGCCCTGCGGCCGCGCGCGTGGAGAACGCCATACGCACCGGCACGCTGACGGTCGATGCCTTTCGTGGCGCGTTTCAGAAAACCGTTACGCCGTACATTTCAGTCCGCATCGAGACATCGCCTCCCGTGAAACCTGTAACAGACATGCCTTTTTGAACCGTCAAACAGAGGAAGCGAGAAACGGATGAAAATCGACAGTGACATGCTCTATGGACCGTGTCCGTGCGGAAGCGGCAAGAAGTTCAAGTTCTGCTGCTGGCAGAAGTGCCGCGATTCAATCAATTCTGACATGACGCGAGCCGAAATCGTCCAGATCGTCCGTTGCGAGGCAGCACGGGCGAATTTTGCAGCATCAGATGTGAGAGGCAATGCCGTGGACGATGAAGATTGTGTTGAAGAAGAAGTGCCGAAGGGCGTGACGGTAGAGAAAGACGATGAAAGCACGTTCTTCCCGAAGCCGAAGTGGCGGATGGAATATGAACCGCGAAAGGATGGTACGCCCGAAGAGGACGCAAAGGCCATCATCGAGGGACTGGTGCGTCCGTATGCTGAACGACATTGCTCCCTTGCCGATCATGAAGATGGCGAGGATTTCGTGATCGCCGTTATGCAGATGCACCACCAAACAGGGAAAAATATCAGCATCTGTCCATCGGTGGTACTCGGAAAATACAGTCAGTTCTGGGATGTGTTGTATGCGAAGCTAAAGGAGTTTTTCACGTATTTCTGCGATGCGGTGTATATGTGTGAGGTGAAATTTGATTCGTCCTGTGGCGGGCCGATCTTGATGCTTGATGACGGTAGTGGGCTGAAAGAAGTTATCATGGTTTCAATTCCAGATCGTTTCTCTGAGGTGGCGCAATGACCATCGGACTCGTCTCGCTCGGCTGCGCGAAAAACGCGGTGGACCTGCAGGTGATGGCCGGACATCTCCTGAAGGCGGGCCATACCCTCGCGCCCGATCCTGACTGCGCGGACGTGATTCTCGTGAACACGTGCGCGTTCATCGAATCGGCGCGCGAAGAGGCCGTCGCCGAGATTGCGCGCGCGTGCGAACTGAAGCGCGCGGGACGTTGCAAGGCCGTCATCGCGGCGGGGTGCTTCGTGCAGCGCTACCGCGCCGAGGTGCTGAAGGCGTTTCCGGAATTGGACGCCGTCCTTGGCGTCGACGCCCTTGATCACATTGCCGAAGTGGTGGGGGAAGCGACGAGAGCGTCGCTTCCCCGAACGTCACGCTCCCCTCGGGGAAGCGGCGCTCTCGCCGCTTCTCTCATACCGCCGGGGATGCCGAAGAAGGTGTTCGACCCGCCTATCCCCGCGCTGCGTCTCACGGGCGCGGCGTTCGCCTACCTCAAGGTCGCGGAAGGGTGCGCGCACCGATGCGCCTACTGCGCGATTCCCGCGATCCGCGGGAAGTTCCGGTCGCGTCCGCTCAAGAGCATCCTCGCCGAGGCGCGTGCGCTCGTCAAAACGGGCGTGAAGGAGCTGAACGTGATCGCGCAGGACCCGATGCTCTACGGCGTCGACTTCCGCGACGGCACGAACCTCGTGACGCTTCTCCGTGCGCTCGACCGCATCAAGGGCGACTTCTGGGTGCGCGTGCTCTATTCCTACCCGAGCGAGATCACGGACGAATTCCTCGACTGGATGAACACGTCTCCGCACGCCGTGAAATACATCGACGTGCCGCTCCAGCACACGGATCCGAAGATCCTCCAGGCGATGGCGCGCGGTTCGGCCGTGAAGGCCACGTTGGCGGCGGCGGAACGTCTACGCGCGGCGGTGCCGGACGTGACGCTGCGCACGACCGTGATGACGGGCTTCCCCGGCGAGACGCCAGCAACCTTCAAGCGGATGCTCGCGGATGTCAAGCGGATGTCATTCGACCATCTTGGCGTGTTCGCGTTCTCGCCCGAGGAGGGGACGCCTGCTGCGACGTTGCCGCGACGTCCTTCGCTCGCCGTGGCGGAGCGCCGCGCGGGCGAGGTGATGGCGCTCCAAAAGCGCATCTGGTCTGCGAAGGCGCGCAAGCACATTGGCCACACTTTCCGCGCGCTCGTAATTGCTCCTGGCATTGCCCGGCTTGCGTCGCAGGCACCTGACGTGGACGGCGCCGTCCATCTGCGTAGCGCAGCGGAAGTGGGCACGTTCGTGGACGTAACAATCGGGAAGGTACGCGGCTTCGACTTTGAGGCGAAGTGAAAGGGTCGAATCAGCCGAGGCTCCTTAAGTGTCACATGCACATTGCCAAAAAAACAATGCAGATCAGGGTGTCTGTGTAAAAAGGCTATTGTAAGCCCAGCTGAATCTGGTATAATATCGTCACCAAACGAAAGATAGTGACGAAAGTGGAAGTGCAGACACATCAGCAAATCTTTGATTCATGGCAACAGTCTGGAGATTCGACAACTCAGGCTGCACGATGGAAACGACTTCGGTCTCTAGTCAGGAAAGGCGAGTTGATTGTGGTCGGACATGATTCATATCTTTGGGCAAGAGATACTGACCTTCGTCCATACTCCCCTGTGCTTTCGGCGATGGCGTCCCAAGTCCTTGGAGAGATGTCGAAGAAATATGGACGGATGAATTACACGTTGTTTGAGTTGAACTGGCTGAATGACTTTCTCAATCATCTGCTGGGACGGAATGCGTTGTTCATTATGGTCGAACGCCTCTATGCGCCTTTTGTCTTTGAATTCTTGAGCGAGCGACATGGCAGCGGGGTGTTGCTTAATCCCTCGGTGGAAGACTTTTTCCGCTATGCGAACGATCATATGCTGTTTGTCGTCAGGAAGCCGTCGCAAGGCCCGGTGAACCGTCTGATGCCGCATGTCGCACCTCCAGAACAGTGGCTTGCAGACATCCTTGCGGACGAGCGGATGTCAGCAAGTTTTGAGGGGGCCGAGCTGCCGCAAATCTTCTCCGCATTCACGAATCGGTATGCTGTGAACAGGTCTGCGCTTTTCCGCTATGCCCAACGGCGAGGTGTCGATGAGCGTGTCAGAAATTTGCTGAAGGAAAGCGTAACATGAAGAAGGAGAACTTTTCTGAATCACATATTCGGACGCTGCAGGCCGACAGCAAGAGGGATCCGGGACTGATAGAGCGGACAGTCTTTGCGTTTGGTCTGTTGGATGCATTGTGCGAAGTCGGCCTTCCCTTTGTGTTCAAAGGAGGGACAAGCCTGATGCTGCTTTTAAAACATCCCCGCCGCCTGTCGACGGACATCGACATAATCGTTGCGCCGGGAACGGACATCGGTCGCTATCTTGAAAAGGCTGCAAAGGTATTTCCGTTTGTTTCACGTGAAGAGCAGGTCAGGGTCGGTAAAAACAAGATAGAGAAGAGGCATTTCAAGTTCACATATTATTCTCCTATCAGGAATTGCGAGTTTTACATCTTGTTGGATGTCCTCTTTGAGGAGCATCAGTATTTGCGAACGGTGAAACGTCCGATCTGCCACGACATCCTGTTGCCAGACGACTCGCCGCATGAAGTGGAAATGCCGGATGTCAATTGTATTCTCGGCGACAAGCTTACGGCGTTCGCGCCGCATACAACGGGAATTCCGCTCGGCTGCAACAAGGATCTTGAAGTCGTCAAGCAATTCTACGATGTGGCGGCGTTGGTGGAGGAGTTTGATTCCCTCGATTTGGTGCGGGGTACGTTCAATCGGCTCGTGCCGATTGAAGCGGGATATCGGGGAATAGACATCAACCCAGACGACGTTCTGTTAGACATCATATCGACGGCCCATTCGATTGGCTCTCGCGGAAAAGTTGGGGCTGCTGATTACCCGTTTCTTCTGAAGGGAATCAAGGCTCTCGGCGGGCATATTTATGGAGAAAGGTTTTCGGCTGAAACGGCAATACAACTTGCACCGCAAGTTATGTATTTCGCCGAATGCATGAGACGTGAAATGCCTTTTATCCGCCCTGGCGGTAAAGGTGTTTCGTTAAAGATTGTGAAGCCAGAATTGCGTTGCTTTAAGACTTTGAGGATTGTTAATCCCTCGGTGTATGCCTATGTGAGTCTGCTTGATGCTCTCTAATATCAACAGCGACTCTTTTATCGGCTTGCGTCGGCAATTTTCGCTAGGAGGTCGTCGCGCGTGGAGGTGAACTCCGGCGCGTCGGCCTTGATGTTGTTCCAGTCTATGAAAGCCTGCTGGAGCGACATCAGAAAAGCTCGTGTTTCGTCCTTCGTCTCGAACTTGTACTCAGTGAAGAGAGCTTTCTCAACGACGTCGAACATGATCTTCTGGCGCTCTTCCGGCGTGGAGGCGTCCACGTCCGAGAAGGCGTTCTGCTGGAGGTAGACCGTGTCGAGGAACTCGCTCTTCAGGTAGACCGTGAAGTCCGCGAGGCTCGTGCCTTCCTCGCCCACGACCTTCATCATCTGTCCGACCTCGTTGCCCTTGCGGAGAAGGGCGCGCGCCTTCTCGACGCGGTCGTGGTCGATGACGGACGGGTAGTGGCTCCAGCTGTCGAGCGGGTCGATGGCCGGGTAGCGGCGGGCGTCGGAACGCGCGCGGCTGAGTCCGTGGAAGCCACCGACCACTTTCAGCGTGGCCTGCGTGACGGGTTCGTCGAAGTTGCCGCCGGCCGGCGAGACGGTGCCGCCGATCGTGACGGAGCCGATGGAGCCGTCCTTCAGCGTGACGCGTCCTGCACGCTCGTAAAACGCCGCGATGCGCGATTCGAGGTAGGCGGGGAACGCCTCTTCGCCGGGGATTTCCTCAAGGCGTCCGGAAAGTTCGCGCATGGCCTGCGCCCAACGGCTCGTGGAGTCCGCAAGCACGAGCACGTTGAGTCCCATCTGGCGGTAGTACTCGGCGAGCGTCACGGCCGTGTACACGGACGCCTCGCGGGAGGCGACCGGCATCGAGGACGTGTTGCAGATGATCACGGTGCGGTCCATGAGCTTCTTGCCCGTGCGCGGGTCGTCGAGCTCGGGGAACTCCTTCAGCATCTCCACCACCTCGCCGGCACGCTCGCCGCAGGCGGCGGAGACGACGATGTCCACCTTCGCGTAGCGCGCGGTGGTCTGCTGGAGGACTGTCTTGCCCGCGCCGAACGGGCCGGGGATGCAGTATGTACCGCCGACAGCGACGGGGAAGAACGTGTCGATCGTGCGCACAGACGTGACGAGTGGCTCCTCGGGCGCGAGGCGTTCCGTGTAGCACTTGATTGGCACCTTGACCGGCCAGCGCTGCATCATCTGTACCTTCGTCTCGTTCCCGTCGGGTCCCTGAAGGGTTGCGATGTCGTCCACGACCGTGTAGTCGCCCGCCGGTGCGAGACCCTTGACGGTCCACGCGCCCGCGAACGAGAAGGGCACCATGATCTTGTGGTGGAAGATGCCTTCGGTGACCCAGCCGAGTTCCTCGCCGGCCGTGAGGCGCGCGCCGGGCTGCGCGGTGGGATGCCAGTCCCACTTCTTTTCGCGGGGAAGCCCTGGCAGGTACATGCCGCGCTGGAGGAAGAAGCTCTTCTGCGCGTCTTCTTTCTCGACTTCGCGCGCGAGTTCGGGAAGCGGGTTCTGGAGGCCGTCATACACCTGCGAGAGGATGCCGGGGCCGAGCTCGGCGGCGAGCAGGTTGCCGGTGAACTCCACGCGGTCGTCGACCATGAGTTCGGTCGTCGACTCGAACACCTGCATGTCGCAGCGCGTGCCGCGCACGCGCACGATCTCCGCCATTAGGCGCTTCTCGCCCAGCACGGCGTAGCCCACTTCGTTCTGGGCGACGGCGCCGTCGAACGCGACGGTGATCATGTTGCCGTTGACGGCGACGATTTTTCCTGTTGCTTGCATGGTGGTTATCCCTTCAGAACCGACTCGGGCGCGGATGCCGCGGTCAGACGGTTGAAAACTTCGTTGCCCGCAACCGTCCCGAGGGCGGTGCGGCGGATGGAAATTGCGAGCCGGATCGCGTAGGTGAACGCGGCGGCGGTTGAAAGCGGGGAGGCGGCGGGCGTGAGCTCGCCGGCGGCGTCCCAGCGCACCTGATCTAGCAGGCGCTCGCGCTTTGCGGGGTCCTTCTCCTGGAACGCGGCCGTGACGCGGTTCGTCCAGTATAGGGCGCAGCCAGCTGCGGGATGACGCCACTTGGCGGGGTCCTGTCCGGCGAGGCGCGCGCGTTCGGCGGCGGAGGCGTTGCGCAGCTGCGTCTCGAGGTCGCGCCACCGCTCGGCCACGGGGTGGCCGGAAGGCGCACACGCGAGGGCGGCCTCGATGGACGCCGTCGTCTTCTCGCCGAGCTGTTCGCGGCAGGCGGCGAGGAAGCGCTCCATGGTGAGGGGCGCGGGGCCGTCCAACGCGAGCGGCGGGAGTGAGGCGATGAGGTAGTCGGCTGCCATGGCCTTACTTGAGGAGCGCGGCGAGGTCGGCGCGGAGACGCTGCGCGAGAGCCTCGGAGATGGCGGCGTCGGTGAAGTCGTGCTCCACGCGGCCGTTGTCGAGTTTCACGGTGAAACCGGCGCCGGTCATTTCGTCCGCCACCACCTTCACGCCGTTCTGCGCCTGCGCGGCAAGCTGGGCGCGAAGGGTGTCCACGAGCTTCGCGGACGCGGCGACTTCGGCACCGCTGCCGGTCACGAGTTCCTTGACGGCGGCCGCTGCGAGCGGCACCGCCTCGGTGGCGAGCGCGGCGGAGACGTCCTGCGCGAGCAGCTGCGTGAGCAACTTCGTGACGTCTTCCTTCACCTTCAACACGGTGTCCCGCGCGGCCTGGCTGATCGTCTCGCGGGCGCGCGCTGCGTATGCTTCGGCGTCCGCCTTACCTTTCGCCTCGGCGGCTGCGGCGTCCTCTTGCGCCTTCTTCACGATCGCTTCCGCCTCGGCTTTCGCCTTCGCGACGATTGCTGCTGCTTCGGCGTTCGCCTTGTCGACGCCGTCGCGCTGGATTTTCTCCAGTAGTTGCTGTAGTTCTTCGGCCATAGTTCCTCCAGAAAAGAGGTGCAAATTATACATTATTTTGGCCGGAAAGTCAAAGCGCAGCAACGGCCCAAAACCGATCGCTTGCAAATTTCTGAAAGTTCGGCTTGCCCCCGAGCCGTGAAAAGCGGTAAAATAGATAAATCCATGAAAATCAAAGAAATCCTTTCGTCAGGGCAGCCGTCCCTGTCCTTTGAGGTGTTCCCTCCAAAGGCTGACGCCTCGTTCGAGCCGATCCGCGCGGCCGTGGCGCGCCTCGCCGAGCAGCGTCCGTCGTTCATGTCCGTCACCTACGGCGCGTCGGGCAACGCGCAGGCCAACACGGTGGAAGTGGCCGCGTTCGTGCAGAGCCTCGGCGTGCCGGCCCTCGCGCACCTCACGTGCGTGGCGGCGTCGCGCGAGAAGATCGCGGATGAGACGGCTGCGCTCCGCGCGGCGGGCATCGAGAACGTCCTTTGTCTGCGCGGCGACCTGCCGCGCGACCTCGCGGAACCGCCGCCCGGACACTTCGCGCACGCGGTCGACCTCGTGCGCGCGCTCAAGCCGGGCGGATTCTGTCTCGGCGGCGCGTGCTACCCCGAGTGCCACCCCGACTGCGCGCACATGGACGACGACATCGAATACCTCAAGCAGAAGGTTGACGCCGGACTCGACTTCGTGACGACGCAGATGTTCTTCGACAACAACATCTTCTACCGCTATCTCGCGAAGCTACGGACGCGCGGCGTGACGGTGCCGGTGATCGCGGGCATCATGCCCGTAGCGAACGGCAAGCAGATCGCGCGAATCTGCCGTCTCTCCGGCACCTACCTGCCTAGCCGCTTCAAGGCTATCGTCGACCGCTTCGGCGACCGTCCCGACGCGATGCTCGACGCAGGCGTGGCCTACGCGACGGAGCAGATCGTGGATCTCTTCGCGAACGGCGTCAATGCCGTACACGTCTACACGATGAACCGTCCAGAAGTGGCCGAGCGCATCATGTCCAACCTGCGCGGAATCATCGGTGATCGTTGACCCCGCGCACTTGTAATCCAAGAGGCAAATTTGGTATAATTCGTCCGTCCCGCAAAAAACTCCAATGGAAGAAAACATGAAATCAGCAAAACAGGTCGTCTCGTATGCGCTCGCGTGCGCGGTAACTGCAATGGTCCAGGCGGAGCTTCCGCCGTGGCGCACGCCCAAGGTGAATTCCATCAACCGCCTCCCGGCGCGCGCGATTGCCGTGCCGTGCGAAAGCAAGGACGCCGCCCTCGTGATCGCGAAGGGCGAGAAGCCCCGCACGGACTCGAAATGGCTTACGTCGCTGAACGGCACGTGGGATTTCAAGTGGAAGCACACGATCGACGCCCCCGGCTGGGAGAAGTCCGCGAAGATCGCCGTCCCCGGGTGCTGGCAGCTGCAGGGCGACTACGACCCCGCGCTCTACACCAACCAGAGGTTCCCGATCAAGGACATCGGCAACGGCGACCCGATGTCGGAACCGCCGAAGGAGTTCACGAGCCACTACTACCGCAATCCCGTCGGACTGTATTCGCGCACGTTCACGCTGCCAGCGGACTGGAAGGGGCGTCGCACGGTCATCCACTTCGGCGGCGTGAGCTCCGCCATGTACGTGCGGCTGAACGGCAAGGACGTCGGCTACAGCGAGGACAGCCGACTCCCCGCCGAGTTCGACCTCACGCCGTACCTCCGGGACGGCGAGAACGCGCTTGAGGTGGAGGTGCTCAAGCACTGCGACGGAACGTTCCTCGAAGACCAGGACTTCTGGCGTTTCTCCGGCATCTTCCGCGACGTCTGGCTCGTCTCCGAACGCGCCGAGGCTGTGAAGGACCTCGTCGTCGAGGCGACGCTTTCCGACGACTACAAGACCGGCACGCTCGTCGTCCGCGACGAGAACGGAAAGGCGCTCCTGGAGAAGACGTATCCCAATCCGAAACTCTGGAGCTGCGAAGCGCCCAACATGTACTACGAGACGGTTGAGACCGCCGGCGACTACCGCGCCGTCGCGTTCGGCTTCCGCAAGGTCGAGATCAAGGACGCCGTGATCTACATCAACGGCAAGCGCGCGATCTTCAAGGGCACGGACCGACATGAAATGCAGCCCGAGAGCGGCTACACCGTGACGCTTGACGGGATGAAGCGCGACATCGAGATATTCCACAAACTCAACATCAACGCCGTGCGGACGTGCCACTATCCCGACGACCCGACGTGGTACGAACTCTGCGACCGCGAGGGCATCTACGTCGTCTGCGAGGCGAACATCGAATCGCACGGCGCGGGTTACGGCAAGGACACCTACGCGAAGAAGCCGGCCTTCCTCGAGTCGCACGTGGAGCGCGGCGTAAACATGGTCAAGACGTTCCGCAATCACCCGTCCATCGTGATCTGGTCGATGGGCAACGAGGCGGGCGACGGACCCAACTTCGTGGCCGAGTACAAGGCGATGAAGGCGATTGACAGCACGCGCCCCGTGCAGTACGAGCGCGCGCAGGATACGGACCACAGCGACGTCAAGTGCCCGATGTACACGCGTCCGTGGGACGTCGAGAAGTACGTCAAGAACAACCCGAAGAAGCCGTTCGTCCTCTGCGAATACACGCACGCCATGGGCAACTCCAACGGCGGCATCCAGAAGTACTGGGACCTCGTGTGGAAATACCCGTCGATGCAGGGCGGGTTCATCTGGGACTTCGTGGACCAGGCGGTGTGGAAGACGGATGCCACGGGCAAATGGCTCGCCTACGGCGGCGACTTCGGTGACTACCCGAACGACGACAACTTCAACTGCAACGGCGTCGTAGCGGCGGACCGCTCTTACCATCCCGGCGCGTGGGAAATCAAGCACGCCTACCAGCCCATCATCGTGAAGTCGTGGGACTGGACGACGAAGACCGCGGTCATCTTCAACAACTACCGCTTCACGTCGCTTGACGGCATCACGGGAATCTGGATTGTGAGCAAGGACGGCGCCGTCGTGGCGAGGGGCAGACTGGACCTCTCCGGTTTCGCGCCGGACAGCGAAAAGGCCGTGTCGGTGGCCGCGCCCGATGGCGATGCGATTACGTTCTGGTTCAAGAAGAAGGGGCTCAAGCGTCCGATGCTGGCGCATGACCAGTTCACCAAGCCGTTCACGCCCGTTCCCGCGCCGGCGACGACGGGCGCAGCCGCGAACGCGGGTGCGTTCCGTATCAAACTCTGGCGCGCGCCGATCGACAACGACCGCGGCTGGAAGATGGACAAGGTGTGCAAGGTATGGCGCGATGCGACCGCCTCGCAGAAGATGCCCGATGGCGTTACGGCGTCTTTGACCGCTTCTGCGGCGGGTGCTGGTAAAACGCTCGTGAGTCTGTCGCTCGACGTGAAGAACGGCAAGTTGCCCCCCATCCCGCGCGTGGGCGTCTCGTTCAAGATACCGAGAGATTTCAAGAGAGCAGAGTGGTACGGCCTCGGTCCATGGGAGAACTATTCCGACCGTGCCACGGCGGCACTGCTCGGCAAGCATTGGGCGAACATCGGCCTTTGCCGGGGACTTGCGGGGAAGGATGGCAAGATCGCGTACGTGCCGAACGCACTCAACCCCGACAACTACTCCGAACCCGGCGAGCAGGGCTACCGCTCGGGATGCCGGTACGTGGAGTTTGTGAACGCCGCTGGAAAGAAGATCCGAGTGACGGCGTTGAACGCGCCGTTCGGATTCAACGCCTGGCCGTATTCGCAGGAGTCCCTTGAAAAGGCGAAGCACCAGTGGAACCTCTCGGACGAAGGGGAGATCACGGTTAACATCGACGCGATCCAGATGGGCGTCGGCGGCGACAACAGCTGGGGGAACCGTCCGCACGGCGAGTTCATGCCCGGGAAGGGCAAGTACGAGCTGCAGTTCCTCGTGGAAGGCTTCGTGGACTGACCTGCTAGTTAGTCTTATTTGCCCATTAGCCCGCACGCCTTTCTTGATGTACGGCGATTCACCCTTTTAGTGAAAACAAAAAGCAGAAGACTAACCTGAATAATTCGCAATACGCCCCAATTATAATACGCTTTGCGATCTTTGCGATCTTTGCGGCTAAAAACCTACTCCCCAACTGCAGAATTTAGGATAAATGCGCTTGGGAGGATGGTGGCGTATTCTCCTTCGCGCGCGCGCGTCCTTTATTAAGGAAACCGTCACGCCCGCAATCGCGGAGGTTTTGCAATTGGTTCAATCGTTTCGGTCTCATAATTCCCCTATGCAGACCTCATAAGTCCCTGCTCAAAAATAACTTGAACACTCCACCTAAAATCCCTGGTTTAAAGTCTCACGCAGAGACGCAGAGAGGCGGAGAGCGCAGAGAAAGTTCAGAAATCTGACGGAAAAGAAAGACATGACACGAAGAATCTCAGAAAGTTATTTCACTTAATTGGTGAAAGCAAATATATGCTCAAGCAATGGGATAACCTCTGCGAACTCTGCCTCTCTGTGCCTCTGCGTGAGATATAACATGGAGTGTTAAATCTAAATGAGGAATTTAGGCTCCATCGGGTATTTTTCATAAATCTTCATTGCAACTATTGTTCATAACCAAAGGTCTATGCATGGCGATACGTTCATGCTCGGACGGTATTCAAGCTAGCAGCTGAATGCAAGTCAGTATGCAGGTCGTGTCCTAGCTGTAGGGGCATCAAACCCTAATCGTAGGCTGGTCGTTCCCTAATCGTAGGGAGTTCGCTCTCCCTGCGTAGCTCAAAAATCCCCCCTGCGTAGCTCAAAAATCCCCCCTGCGTAGCTCAAAAATCCCCCCTGCGTAGCTCATAAATCCCCCTCCTATGGCGGCCCGGCCAATAGCGTGAGAGGCCGTGCTTGTCGCGACCGCTCGGTGGGGCGAGGCGTCCCGCCGAGCCGAGGTGGGGCGAGGAGCGGTGGGGCGAGCCCTCAGGGCGAGCCGCAATTCCCCCAAACCACGTTCCGCACCATAATCTCACACCTCATACTCGCTACTTCACATATTCACATAAGTGACGTGCCGCGCATTCACATCTAAAACCGCGCTCAAAACTTCAATTTCTAAAAATCCCTGCTTGCGTTGGGCGGGGAAATGTGGCATACTATTGGCGTCTAGCCTCTCAAAGCGAGGCGGAGGTTGATCTTTGACATCGGCGGGTACGGCTTTTCGTGACGCGATTGCGCGGCGAGAAGCGGCACCGAGTACTCGCCACCGGGCCGGAAGAGTGTAAAATGTAAAATGGGCATCTCGTGAGGGTGCCTGAACTTTGCAAATTACACTTGAACGGCCAGAACCTCGGAACAACGGTAGGGTTACGCATCCCGCGTGACCGAAATGGTAGGGCGCGCTCGCCGAGCGCGCCGCCCTGCCAGAGCCGAGGAGCTGGGCAAGCCCGAAAGGCCCCCAGCAACGTACGCAACAGCGTATTGTCGCTTCAAGGAAAACTTCGCCAAAGTAAGAGTAAGCGAGATACGAAGTTGCGCTACGTGGGCAAGTCCCACGTGGCGTGTCTTCTGATCATGTTTACTCGCGGGCGTTTGGCGATGCCTTCCTTGAGACGTGAGAATGTAAGGCACGCCACTCTCATTTTCTGTGCCGAGGGTGTCGGACCTTGGTAAAGGAATGGCGCAGAAGAATGAAGAGAACATGAATAAACTTCGCAGTTGGATTTTGTTGGGACTGGCGCTTGCGGGCTTCAATGCCTTTGCCATATCGGCGCCGAGCATTACGTCCTGTTCACGAACATCCTCTACGTCCGTGAGCTTGTCGTGGACGTCGGTGAGCGGTGCCTCGTACTATGTCGTGAGGCGCAGCTACACATCTTCGGTGGGATCCTCGTCGAGCATTGCCACCCCATCTGGAACTTCCTATACCGACAGCCAGGCGGGAGTCGATACATGCTACTACTGGGTCGAGGCATGGGATAGCTCCGGCGCGAGCGCGCGCAGCGGCATGGCCACGGCCTCTAGCGGCAGTGGCGGCGGGTCGTCGGGCGGGGCGTTTTCGATCAACGCCTCGGACGGCACTTCGACCGAGGGTGTCATCATCACCTGGAGTGCGCAGAGCGGGGCGACGGGCTACCGCGTGGTTCGCGGAAACAGTTCCAACATGGACAACGCAAGCATTCTGGTCGAGACGGTCACGGGTACAACCTATACCGATACGACCGCAACGGCCGGCACAACCTACTACTACTGGATCGTCGCAAAGAAGTCGTCGGGATACGTGACGAGTTCGTACAACACCGGCTATCGCGCGAGTTCTTCGTCGGGCGGCAGCGGATCAGGTTCGGGTAGTGGCTCGGGGTCTGGTAGTGGTTCTTCCTACTCATATACGGTGAAGTTCAACGCGAACGGCGGTACGGGCTCGATGGCGGACGAGGGCTTCGTGTATGGTACGCCGAAGGCGCTCACAATCTGCACCTTCACGCGCACTGGTTACACGTTCGTCGGCTGGGCGAAGAGCTCCTCGGCAACCACATCAACATACGACGACGGCGAGGAGGTCAGCAACCTCACCACGACCTCTGGCGGAACGGTCAATCTCTACGCGGTGTGGCAGGCGAACGCCTACACTGTCAAGTTCAACAAGAACGGCGGCACGGGGACGATGGCGAACGAGACGTTCACCTACGGCGTCGCCAAGGCGCTCACGGCGAATGCGTTCCAGCGCGTGAACTACAGGTTTATAGGATGGTCCACGTCGGCCAGCGCGACAACGGCCACTTACACCGACAAGCAGAGCGTCAGTAACCTCACGGGAACGCCGGACGGCACGGTGAATCTCTACGCAGTGTGGAAACTAGTTCTTGAGGTCACATCGGTCACGGCCCGTCAGCGTTATCCGTGGAACGGCCTTGTCGATATCGACGTGACCTTCGCAGCGAGCGGACTGAGCACCGTCTCGTTCGAGGTGAAGGACACTGCGGGCAACACGAACCTCAACGCGCAGACGATCTATGTGGGCAATCCGGAGCAGAACAACCGCACGCTGGAGGTCCAGCCCGGCACGCATCGGTTCGTATGGGATGCTGCCACCGATCTGGGTACTGTCACGATTCCCTCCTTCGCCGTCACCGTGAAGGTGGTGGAGAAGAACTTCCAGGTGAACGTCACGGGCGGCACGGGCTCCGGGTCATTCGTGCAGGGTAAGTCCGTCACGATTGCCGCGTCGGCCAAGACGGGCTATACCTTCGCAAGCTGGTCTGGTGCGGCGGCGGATACGGGTATCTTGGCGAGCGCGACTTCCGCGAGCACGACACTCACCATCCCGTCGCGCGACGTGGCGTACGAGGCCACCTACACGCCCAACACCTACACGGTGAAGTTCAACGCCAACGGCGGCAGCGGTTCGATGCCGGTCGAGAGTTTCACCTACGATGTCTCGAAGGCGCTCACCGCAAATGCGTTCACACGTCCTGGTTTTACCTTCAAGGGTTGGGCTGAAACTGCAACCGCAACCACTGCGAAATACACGAACGGGCAATCCGTGAAGAATCTGGCAACGGCTGGGACGAAGAATCTGTATGCCGTGTGGGATCCCCAAGGTGTGCAGCTTTGGGCGAATGGACCCTATTGGGCGAAAAACAATCTTGGCGCAACCACGCCGCAAGGAACGGGTTACTATTTCAGATGGGGAGATACTGTAGGTTATCAGCGTGTTGGCTCAAGCTGGAACTCATCTGACGGGTCTGTAACGGGTTTTTCCTTTGATAGCGCCGTGAGTTCATTTTCTGATGCGGCGACAGCGGCACTCGGGGCACCATGGAGGATGCCGACTTCGGCAGAGATTGCAGATCTTTGGAATAATACTTCATGGACACGAACGACATATAATAGTGTGCTTGGACTAAAGTTTACTGGTAAAGGAGATTATTCCTCCAAGAGCATTTTTATTCCATTTGTCGGCTATGCTTCTGGGACTTCGTTAACAACGTGGGACAACAATTACACTACTTATGCCCCTTATTATGCAAAACCGAACGGTGCGACCAGAACGACAAGGGTCATGTGGAGTTCATCGACTAGTTCATCAAATTCCTATTATTTCTATGAGACTGACGAATGGACGGATACATCTGATCCAAGGTACCCATACGATCCGACTGGCTATTGGTCGGCAAAACAAATTGGAGTAAAGACTAGTGCAAGGCAATATGGCTTGCAAATCCGTCCAGTCATAGGTTATGGCAATTAGTATGAAGGTTTTACCACAAAACAATCAGTTAGGAGGTAGTATGGATAAATCATCTACGAAGAACAATTCCCAGCCGCGTCGCAAGGTTCTTTTTCTGGGGAATGGCATTCTGCGCGCTTTTGGCAACTGCGCAATGGGTTGTGGAGATCTTGAAAAACTGATCTACGATGTGTCTGGTGTTTCGTTGCCTGCTGGAATCGACAGACAAACTATCCCATTCCCGATGAGGATTACCGCGGCGTTTGCGAGTTCTGGTGATTGTCGGGAACGGATTGAGCGTGCGGTTAAATCTCTTGTACGTAAGCATGTAAAAGGAACTGATGTAACTAACGAGTTGTATTGCAACCAGGAGGTAGTCAAATTACGGTTCTTTAAAGATCTTATAGGCGCAGGTTTTACGGACATTATAACGACGAACTATAGTTACGAAATCGAGAAAGTCCTTGTTGGAAGATGCCCAGATGCGGACAGTAAGAATCACTTGTATGAGGATTATATTTATCCCAAAAAGTGCGGAATAAGAGAACGCAAGTACAAGATATGGAAGTATTATCGTTTCCCTGGTATTGGAACGCGGATATGGCATGTCCATGGGGAGTATTTGAAGCCGCACAGCATCATATTTGATTATTATGACTATTGCTCGCTGCTAGCAAAGGTCAAGAATCCGAAAAAGCCGACATCTATGGAGAAGACAGAGGAATGCCTGTCTGACGGAAATAATCATCAAGAAAATAGCAACTGGATTCAGACTTTTGTTTGGGGTGATATTTACATTCTTGGATTTAGCGCATCTATAGAGGAGCCTTTGTTTTGGTGGGCTATGGCGCGAAAGAAACATAAACAGCCACAGGAAGGAAGGGTTTATTTTTATGAGCCAACATTTGCATTCAAGGGAAAAAACAGCCGGAAGAGGAATCAACGTCAGAAAGATGTGTTGGCGATGATGAAGGCCTTTGATGCCGAACACCGCAGTGTTGGCATGACTATATCAAAAGATTCGCAGTTCAAGGAATTTTACAAGCTGGCCTGTAAAGACATCATAGCAGAAGTAAAAGGATTGAAAGAGACAGGGGATTCAAGTAAGCGGAGTACAAAGCGATCATGATGCCATCAGCCATAATGCCCCTTGTATTGTGGGATTCGGAACGGCTCCCCCGAATCCCTGCGGGGCTATGCCATTTCTGCTGCCTTGGAGCAGAGGGCGGCGGCGAGGCTATTCATGATGTTGCAGCGCGCGCGCAGATTCTCGCGGGAATCGGGCGTGCCTTGCGGAAAGCCGCTCAAGATCAGCAGGCGGTCGGCGGCGAGTTCGCGGGAATCTTCGGCCGAAGGATCGTAGCGCGGCGGCAGGGAGAATGGCACGGTCTTGATGAAGCGGGCCTGCGGCTCGGCCTTGAGGCGGCGCAGAAGCTCCTTTTCGCCGGGCGAGATGAAGCCGCTTACGGGCACGAGGCCGCGCACGGCGCGCTCCATGATGCTATCGATTTCGGCGGCGTGTTCTTCGGCTGTCTTGCGCATGGTGAGGCGCACATGGTGGAGGAAGGGCGAGGCAAGGAGCGTGAGATTGCCCATGGCATCCCAGCGCCGGGCGGGATCAAGCACCGGATGGCGGATGTTGGCGAATCGGATGAAACGATCGGGATGGCGCGCCTTCCACAGCGCCCGCGCGGGATTGAGCCGGATGTAGCGGCGAATGGCCTTGAGCTGCCGCGCATCGAAGGAAAGCTCGATGAAGCAGCGGCGGTTCCAGCGCGGCCCCTGCGGGGCGCTTCGCGGGGAAGGGACGGGGGCTTGCAGCCCCCGAACCCCTGCGGGGTGGGATTGCTTTGCCACTGCGCCCCTGAACCCCTGCTGGGTGGGGGCTTCCTGCTGGAGCGGCAGCACGGCGTGATTGCCCACGATGAGCTGGCCGAAATTCTGGCGGGCGAGGGTGATTGCTTTGGAGAGGGCGGCATCGGCTTCCAGGGGTTCGGGGGCGGAGCCCCCGTCCGTTCCCCGCTCCAGCGCCCAAAGGATTTCTGCCGCATCCATCAGCCGGTGCGTGGCCCACAATGGGCTGAAGGTGGGATCCTGCGAATAATCCACAATCAGCAGGAAATGCACATGATCGGGCATGATCACGAAATCGGAAATGGTGGCGCATGGGAAGCAGCGATGCATTGCCACCAGCAGCGCTTTCACAATCTCGCCGCAGGGCAGCAGCGCCGGGCGCGAGCGCTCATCAACGAGCCGCGAAAGGCCCCCCTGCGGGGCGGGATTGGCCTTGGGATGCCTCTCAATGGCTATTGTGATGAAGAAGAACTGCCGGCCGGCATGATGGAATTGCATTTTCATGTGCAGGCTCCTCGGCTTCGAGCAATTCATGCTCTACGATGTTTCGGCGGGCATCCATGTCGCGGGCGCGGCGCTCAAGTTCGCGTATGTTGCTATCGGAGTGGAATGGAGCGGTTGTGGTCATTGGAACAGATCGCTGTGGGTACCGGTGCGGGTCAACTCAAGGATGAGGATATCCTCGTGAATCTGATAGATGAGAAGCCAGTCGGGAGCGATATGGCATTCGCGGTGGTTGATCCAATTGCCGATAAGCGGATGGTCGTGGTTTTCAGCCGGCAGTTCCTCACCGTTGGCGAGCTTGCTGACGACGGCCTGAAGCTTCTCGACTGGCAGATGCCGTCTCAGCATCAACTTGTAGTCGCGCTTGAACGCGGATGTGTGACGGACGACATACTTCATTTCGCCAGGTCCTTCCACATCTGCTCAAGGTCGGTGTACGAAGGATGGTTTGGATCATGTGCGATACGGTTGCCTTCTTCCATCGCCGCGATGGTCTCGGCATTCGGGACATGGGTTCCTTCGATGATGAAGGGGATGCGGTTTTCGCGGACTATCGTCTTGATGCACACGGTGATTACGGACGAAGCGGATAGTCCGACGTCGTTGCAGAACTCCACGAACCGCTTCTTGGTGGGGGCGTCTAGTGAGAATGTCATGTTTGCCATGGTATTTTTATGCTCCTTTGAGTTGAAAACACGTATATCTTACACTAAATTCACTGGCCTTGTCAAGCGGGCTGCTTGAACTTGAAAAGAAAGGATTTGGAAAGGATGAAAACGATGAATAAAAGAATGATGATGCTTGTGGCTGGGTTGGCCTGGGCGGGTGCCGCGTTGGCCGCGACGCACGAGGGCGTGCAGCTGTGGGAAAATGGGCCGCTGTGGGCGAAGACCAACATCGGCGCGAACTCGCCCACGGAGACGGGCTACTACTTCTGGTGGGGCGATACGCTCGGCTACAAGTGGCAGAACTCCAAATGGGTCGCAAGCGACAACTCGGTAAGCAACTTCAGCTTTACCACGGCCAATTGCCCGACTCAAATTAAGACACTCGCGCAGTTGCAGTCAATGGGGGTGGTCGGCGATGACTGCAATCTGCTCCCTGCCTTCGACGCGGCGGCGCAACAATGGGGCGACGACTGGCGCGTGCCGAAGAAGTCGGAATACAAGAACCTGATGGAACTGTGTTCCTGGAGCTGGACGACCAATAACGGCGTTGTCGGCTATACTGTGACCGGCAAGGGACTCTATTCAGGCAACAGCGTGTTTTTCCCATTGGGAGGGTACGGGTCGACGACTAATCTTACAAGTGCTACCACTACTATTTACATGTGGTCTGCAACAGCCGAGGGGAATACGAGTTATCGTCCTTGTTGGACGGCAACATCTATAGGTGGTACGTCAAACACGGGACGCACCAATGGTTATCCAATTCGCCCCGTTAAATCCATGTCGGCGGCGAAGGCGGCTTCGGCGGTTGCGCTCGATACGCGCACGGGGACGCGCGTCGCGAAGACAACGGAGTCCATCGCCTACGATACGGCCTGGGGTGGGGCGAGCTCGGGGACGCTCAAGGTCAACGGCACGGCGGTGTCGGGGCTTTCGAGCAAGGGCGCCTACTCCTGGACGCCAGACTCGGAGCAGACGAACTACTGGGCGCTGACCTACACGGCGGGGACGGCCAACTACTCGGCCACGTTCAAGCATTCGGGGTACTACGCCATCACCTACGCGGACACGAAGGGGGCGGCGAACTCGAACCCCGCGCAGTACAACATCGACAGCTCCATCACCTTCACCCCTCTGGCGAACGTGACAGGCTATGTGTTCAACGGCTGGAACCCCGCCAGCATCCCCGCCGGCGGCTTCGGCGCGAAGACGGTGACGGCCCAGTGGACGCCGAACACGTATTCCGTGAAGTTCAACAAGAACGGCGGCACGGGCACGATGGCGGACGAGTCGTTCACCTACGGCACGGCCAAGGCGCTGACGGCGAACGCCTTCACGCGCACGGGCTACACGTTCAAGGGGTGGGCCACGACGAGCGGCGCGACGAGCGCGGCCTACACGAACGGACAGTCCGTCAGCAACCTCACGGCGACGGCCAACGGCACGGTCACCCTCTTCGCCGTGTGGCAGGTGAACTCCTACTCCGTGAAGTTCAACGCGAACGGCGGCAGCGGCACCACGGCGCAACTCGCCTGCATCTACGGACAGAACGCGACGCTCACGGCGAACGGCTTCACCCGCACGGGACATGCCTTCGTCGGGTGGATGACCTCGGCGAACGGAACGACGGTCGCCTACACGGACGGACAGTCGGTGCTGAACATGACCAACCAGATGAACGCGACGGTGAACCTCTACGCCAAGTGGACGGACAAGTGGTATGTAGATACGACGGGCGACGACGCGAACCAGGGCGACAGCGCATCGCAGCCGTTCAAGACGATCCAACACGCGATCGACAAGTCGGTGCCCGGAATGACGGTCATCGTGGCCGACGGCACGTACGCGCCGATCAACTCGAACAACAAGGCGATCACCATCCAGTCGGTGAACGGCGCGGCGAATACGATCATCGACGGCGGATATCCGGCGGCGACGAATCGGTGCGTGTATGCGGGTGGAAATGAAGGCCAAACCAACACGGTGATTCGAGGGTTCACCATCCAGAATGGAAGTACTCTTGGACTTGCAGGCGGCAATAAAGGTGCTGGTGTTGCGGGCGGCACGCTCCATGACTGCGTTGTTAGATTGAACCATGGTGGTGGCTTGGGTGGTGGTGCTGTCTATTCAACGATGTATGATTGCGCCATTTCCGACAATGACACGCTGGATGGTGGTGGCGGCGCGTTTAGAGCTCAGTTGATGAATTGCTTGCTCTCCAACAATAGCTGCGCGACAAATGGTGCGGGTGCCAACAACAGCGTGTTGGTCAACTGTATGGTGATCTCGAACCGTGCGGAGAAGTTGGGTGGCGGTGTGTTGCGTGGCGCTGTCACGAACTGCATACTTCAAGGCAATGTGGCGCTGGATCATGGAGGCGGCGCATACAGGGGGACCTTGTATGGTTGTATTGTCACCAACAATATCGCATACCAGTATGGTGGCGGGATATACGGCGCAACAGCGACACAATGTGCCATCGCCGACAATCAGGCGTACCAAACGGGTGGAGGTACGTACAGCACAACATGCTACGATTCGGAAATAATCGGTAACAGGGCAACGCAGGGCAGTGGCGGTGCATACGGTGGTACGGCCATAAATTGTGTGCTGGCATACAATGAATGTGGAACGCATGGAGGTGGTGCGGGCTGGTGTGAACTGCAGAACTGTCTCGTCTATGGTAACCTTGCGCCCACAGGGAAAGGTGGTGGTCTCTATAACGTAGTCGCTAGGAACAGTACCATCTACGGTAACACGTGTTCTGACGGCGGTGGCGGGGCGAGTAGCGGCACGACAGGTGGTATGCCCAATGGAACGAACTTCAATTGCATCGTTTACGGGAACACCGCTGGCAGTGGGAATGAAGTAGATGCAACTGTAGCCTGCTTCAACTGCTGCACCAACGATCCGCAGTTCATCCGCGCGGAGGCGGGGGATTTCCGCCTGCGGTACAACTCGCCGTGCATCGACGCGGGCAACAACGCGTATGTGACGAACACGGTGGACTTCGCGGGGAATGCGCGCATCGACAACAATACGGTCGATATCGGCGCGTACGAGTATTCCGCGTCGGACGACACGAACTTCACCGTCCAGGTGGCGAACGGCACGGGCGGCGCGATCTACTACGAAGGCGACACGGTGACCGTGGCGGCCGAGGACCGTTCGCCGCGCTACGCCTTCACGCGCTGGACGGGCGACGTCTCGGTGCTCGCGAACGCCAACAGCATGACGAACACGTTCACGATGCCCACGCGCAACCTCTCGTTCACAGCGGAGTACGACGACCTGCAGTCGTATCTCGTCATCGACCTGAGCGGCGGACCGAACGCGGCGGAGTATCCCGTGAGCTACCTCACGGATATCCCCACGGGCGGCTGGACGGACGAGTACAAGACGACTAAGCTCGTCCTCCGCCGCATCGACCCGGGCACATTTACGATGGGTGCGCCGACTGGCGAGGCTGGACGGCAGGATAGCGATGAGACGCCGCATCAGGTGACTTTGACGCATTCCTACTACATCGGTGTCTTTGAACTGACCCAGCGCCAATGGGAATTGGTGATGGGGAATCGTCCGAGCGCATTCTCGAACACGGTCTGCTATGCGACACGCCCGGTCGAAAGCGTCAGCTATAACCAGATTCGTGGCTCGGACATGGGCAAGTACTGGCCGCAGATGAATTCGGTTGACGAGACGAGTTTCATGGGCAAGTTGCGTGCAAAGACGGGGCGGCTCTTTGACTTGCCGACCGAGGCGCAGTGGGAATATGCATGCCGTGCAGGAACGACGACGGCGCTCAATTCCGGCAAGAATCTATCTGCGGCTTCTGGTGTTGACGCCAACATGGCCGAAGTGGGCCGTTACTACTACAACAGCGGTTCATACAACAATTCGTACGACTACAATGGGAGTACGGACGAGACTGGAACTGCGAAGGTTGGTTCGTATCTGCCGAATGCGTGGGGACTCTATGATATGCACGGTAACGTGGGCGAGATATGTCTCGACTGGTTCAGTTTAGGCATCTCGGGTGTTGCGACAGATCCCGTTGGACCAGAAACTGGAAGCAAAAGAAGTGTACGTTGCGGTGGTTGGAATCACTCTTCCAGTACTTGTCGCTCCGGCGCACGTAAATATAACATAGGGCCGAGTGACATGAATTCGAACAAGGGTCTCCGTCTAGTCATTAACTTCGCGAACTTCAGCCAGAACCAGGTGGTGAATCTCTCGGCGTCCGATGGAACGGATCCGGATGGCATTCGCCTCACGTGGACGGCGGTGCCGGGCGCAGAGGGCTATAGATTGTATAGAAGCTATTCGAACTTTGAGGAAGCGGACACGGTTTGGATCACGACTGTAACAACGAATACATATTTGTGGAAAGGTGCGGTGACGAACGTCGTTGGGTTCAAGATCAGGGCAGTCGTTGAT
This sequence comes from uncultured bacterium, assembly GCA_902761035.1. Lineage (GTDB taxonomy): Bacteria > Verrucomicrobiota > Kiritimatiellia > RFP12 > UBA1067 > RUG572. The sequence continues at coordinate 26,689 of CACWIW010000012.1, forward strand.
GGTAAAGCCGGGACGTTCAGCGCAAGCGACTCCGGGTATCGGGTGAAGTACCAGCTGACGGTCGCGGGCGGCACGGGTACCACGAACTGCTTTGCGAACACCACGGTGCCGATCGTTGCCAACGCCGCGCCGACGGGATACTCGTTCAAGGAGTGGACGGGTGCTGCGGCCGATGTCGCGCTCGTGACGAGCAAGACCTCCGCCTCGACCACGTTCAAGATGCCGGGACGCGCGGTGACGCTGACGGCGACATACAAAGCGAATGCCTATACGGTGAAGTTCAATGCCAACAAGGGCGCGGGCACGATGTCGAACGAGTCGTTCACCTACGATGTCGCGAAGGCGCTGACGGAGAATGCGTTCACGCGCACGGGCTACGCCTATCAGGGCTGGGCTACAAGTGCGGCGGGCAGCAAGGCCTATTCCGACGGCGAGACGGTGAGCAACCTGACGGCGACGGCGAACGGAACGGTCAACTTGTACGCGGTCTGGAAGGCGAACACCTACGCGGTCAAGTTCAATGCGAACGGGGGCACGGGGACGATGGCGAACGAGTCGTTCACCTACGATGCCGCGAAGGCGCTGACGGCGAATGCGTTCAGCCGCACGGGCTACACGTATCAGGGCTGGGCGACGACGCCGGATGGCGATGCGGAATACGCAAACGGCGAGACGGTGAGCAACCTGACGGCGACGGCAAACGCGACGTTCGACCTCTACGCGGTGTGGACGGCGAATCCGTACACGGTGACATTCGACGCGAACGGCGGAACGGGCGACGCGATGGCGGAGCAGGGCTTCACCTACGGGACGGAGCAGAATCTGCCGAACGGAAGCTACACGCGGACGGGCTACACGTTCCTCGGCTGGTCCACGAACCCGCAGGCGACGAGCGCGGCCTACGCGGACGGAGCATCCGTCTCGAACCTCGCGACGGGCGGCACGCTCGCGCTCTATGCCGTGTGGCGTCCGAACATCTACACGATCCGCTTCCTGCCGAACGGCGCGGAAGGGGAGATGTCGGACCAGGCGGCGACATACGACACGGCGGCCAACCTGAAGGCGAATGCGTTTACGAAGGAAGGTTTCGGATTCGTGGGTTGGACGACGGGAGGGGACTCGGCGACCGTATCCTATACGAACCGGCAGCAGGTGCTCAACATCGCGACGAACGACGGTGCGGTGGTGGCGCTCTCCGCCAAGTGGACGGACACATGGTACGTGGACGCGACGAACGGCAATGACGCGAACGAAGGAGTCAGCGCGGCGCAGCCGTTCAAGACGATCCAGCACGCGATCGACCAGTCGGTTGACGGCATGACGATCATCGTCGCGGACGGCACATACGCGCCGATTCGTACGGATAACATGGCAATTACCATCCAGTCGGTGAATGGCGCTGAGTCGACGATTATTGACGGTGGCTATCCCGCTGCGACGAACCGCTGCGTGTTGGCTGGCGGATTAGCCGGGAAGACCAATACGGTTATTCGCGGTTTTACCATCCAGAATGGTTGTACACCTGGCTCTGGTGGCAATGCTGGCGCAGGCGTTGCAGGCGGAACGCTCTACGACTGTGTTGTCAGATCCAATCATGGAGGCGGCAGTGGTGGCGGCGCTGTCTATTCGACGATGTATGATTGCACAATTTCTGACAATGATACCGCGAATAAGGGAGGTGGCGCATATAATGCCTTGCTGACGAACTGCCTGCTTGCCAATAATACCTGTACGGTTTACGGCGCGGGTGCCTGTGGCGGTACACTTATCAACTGTACGGTGATTTCAAACCGCGCAGAGCAGGCGGGGGGCGGTGCGTGTGAGGTTGCATTGACAAACTGTGTCATTCGCGACAACGAGTCGTTGAGTAACGGCGGTGGCATTTCCGGTGGAAGCTTGTATGGCTGTGTCGTCAGCAACAACGTTGCACACGGAAATGGAGGTGGCGTTTTCAGTTCGACCTACAACCTGACGGTCATGAACTGTGTTATCGTCGGAAACGTTGCGTATAATGGGGCTGGTGGTGCGTATGGGGCGAATTGCTACGATTCCGAAATTACTGCCAACACTGCGACCGTGAGCGGCGGCGGTATCTATAATTGCAAGGCCTATCGGTGCGTGATAGCAGATAACGAATGCGCAATTGCCGGTGAAGGTTACGGCGGCGGCGCGTACAGGGGTGAATTGGAGAACTGCATTGTCTACGGCAATTGCGTATCCCACGGCAGTGGCGGTGGCGTGTCTATTGCCGTTTGCCGAAACTGCACCATCTTCGGCAATAGTTGCTCAAGCAGAGGCGGTGGGGCTCATGCCTGGAGCGGCGGCACAAACTACAACTGCATAGTCTATGGGAACAGTGCATCCACCGATGCGGATGTTGACACGCGAGTTGTGTCCTTCAACAGTTTCACGGGCAATCCGCGTTTTGTGGATGCTGCGAACGGCGACTTCCGTCTGCTGGGCGATTCGCCGTGCATCGACATGGGCAACAACAGGTACGTCTCGGGCGAGACGGACATCCGCGGCAACGCGCGCATTCAGAACGGCATCGTCGATATCGGCGCGTACGAGTTCACGCTTCCGACGGGGCTGGGCAGCGTGCCCGTGGAAGGGACGGACGCGGCGGTGCCGGTCGAATGGCTCGGCGCGTACGGGTGTGTGGACGAGGATTCGACGCCTGCGTCGTTGCAGCAGGTCATGGCACAGGCGGGTGACAACGGGATGCCGCTTTGGCAATCCTGGGTCGCGGGACTCGATCCCTGGAATCCCGATTCGCAGCTGATGGCCAATATCGCGGTCGTGGGCGATGACGTCGAAGTCTCGTGGATGCCGGACCTCTCGAACGCCGAGCCGAAGCGCCACTACACGGTGATGGGCAAGACGAACCTGACCGATTCGGCGTGGGTGATTCCGGTGAACGAGGAGCATCACTTCTTCAAGGTGACGGTCACGATGGGCGAACCGGGCATTGCGCGGGATGTCGCGGCGACGGCGGGGACATCCGCCGGGGACGTGTCGATCTCCTGGAGCGCCGTCGATTGGGCGATTGGCTACAATATCTACCGTTCGACCGTCGACAACTTCAGCCAGGCGACGTTGCTTGCGTCCACGGCGGACACGGCGTACGTTGACGCAACGGCGCTTCCCGGCACGTGGTACTACTACTGGATCGTCTCCGTGGCGAACGGCGGCGAGTGGATGACGAGCGCAAGCGCGGCCGGAAACCGCAAGATCGGCGTGCCGAGGAACGTGGCAGCGTCCGACGGCACGTCCGCGGACTGGATCACGGTGACGTGGAACGCGGTCGAGGGCGCGGTTTCGTACCGTATTCTCCGTGCGACGACGGAGTTCGTGGAAGATGCCGTCGAGGTCGGAACGTCGGCAGGCACGAGCTGGATGGATCTCAATGCGGCGAACGGCGTCAGCTACAACTACTGGGTCGTCGCGGTTGGTGCGAGCTTCGAGGGCGAGGCGTCGGCTTCGGACGTCGGTTATCTGCGCCTTGCGTCGCCGGAAGGCGTGACGGCGTCGAACGGCGGCTTCGCCGACCGCGTCAAGATCGCGTGGAACGCCGTGGCGGGGGCCAGCCACTACCGCGTGTACCGCAGTGCGTCGGCAAGCGGCTCGAAGACGCCGGTCAGCGGCTGGCAGACAATGCTCAACTATTCCGACACGACCGCCGAGCCGGGCGTGACCTACTACTACTTCGTTGTTGCGGCGGCGGACAACGAGGGCCGGAACGCGAGCGGCTACAGCGCGGACGCGGCCGGCAGCCTCAAGATCGGCACACCGACGGGCGTGTACGCGACGGACGGCACGTCGGCGACGGGCGTGACGGTGTCGTGGAACGCGACGCCCGGCGCGGAGGGCTACAAGGTCTATCGCGGCACCTCGAACAATCCAGATGCGGCAGAGGAGGTCTCGTCCGTCCCTGCTGTCCCGTCCGTCTCGCCTGTCTCGTTCGACGACACGACCGCCGCGCCGGGAACGCTCTACTTCTACTGGGTGACGGCGACGAATGCGGTCTCCGAGAGCGCGAAGAGCGCCGTCGAAACGGGATTCCGCTCGATTCCGGCGCCGACGGGCGTCACCGCGACGACCACGTCGGGCGCGGCGGCGGTGACGGTCTCGTGGCAGCCGGTCGCCGGCGCGGTCTTCTACCGCGTCTATCGCGGCACGCGGACCGGCAGCGACTACGCGGTCGAGATCGACACCACCACGGAAACGACCTACGCCGATGAAAGTGGTGCGGCCAACAGGACCTACTACTATTCGGTGAAGGCTGTCGGCACCTCCAGCGAGAGCGACTTCAGCGCTTTTGTGAAGGGCAGCCGGTAGGGCACACAGCGGCTCGCCCCACCTATGCTGGGATCAGCAGGCGGCGAGCTTCTGGGCTACGAGCTTGCCGACGATCTTCGGATCGGCCTTGCCCTTGGAGAGCTTCATCACCTGTCCCACGAAGAACCCGGCGGCTGCTTTCTTACCGGCCTTGAAGTCTGCGACTGGTCCGGGGTTGGCGGCGATAGCCTGGTCCACGAACGCCTCGAGGGCGGCGGTGTCGCTGACGGCCCCGAGTCCGCGTTCCTTCACGATCACCTCCGGGTCGCCGCCTTTCTCGAAGATCTCCGGGAGGAGTTCCTTGAGCGTGGGACCGTTGATCGTACCGGCGGCGGCCATCTTCACGAGGGCGGCGAGCGCTTGCGGCGTCATCGCGCAATCGCCGATCTCCTTGCCGCTCGCGTTGAGGAGCGCCATCACGTCGCTCATGTAGAGGTTGCAGAGCTGCTTGGCGACCTTCTTGTCGAGTCCCTTGGCGGCCGCCTCGAAGTAGTCGGCGTTCGCCTTGTGCTGGGAAAGGACGTCCGCGTCGTACTCGGCAATGCCGTACTCCTCGATCATGCGCGCGCGGCGGGCCTTCGGCTGCTCGGGGAGGAGCTTGCGCCATTCCTCGATCTGCTCCTCGGAGAGGGCCACGGGCACGAGGTCGGGTTCGGGGAAGTAGCGGTAGTCGTGGGCGTTCTCCTTCGAGCGCATGGAGGCTGTCTCGAGGGCCTCGCCGTCCCACCGGCGCGTCTCCTGGATGATCGGAATGGAGTGGGCCATGCACTCGCGCTGGCGGCGCGCCTCATACTCGAGGGCGGCGTGGATGCCGCGGAAGGAGTTCATGTTCTTGATCTCCACCTTCGTGCCGAGCTTCGTCTCGCCCACGGGGCGGATGGAGATGTTCACGTCGGAGCGCATGTTGCCCTCTTCGAGGTTGCAGTCGCTCACGCCGGCGTAGACGAGCATCTCCTTGAGCGCCGTGAGGTACGCGATCGCCTCGTCGGCGGAAGCCATGTCTGGCTCCGAGACAATCTCCATGAGGGGCGTTCCGCCGCGGTTGAAGTCCACGCCAGAGCTCTGGGCGTAGTGGTTGATCTTCGCGGCATCCTCTTCAAGGTGGATGTGGTTGATGCGGATGAACTTGGGCCCGTTAGGCGTCTCGATCGTCACGCCGCCGCCGATGCAGAGGGGATTGCCGTTTTCGGATATCTGGTAGTCCTTCGCCATGTCAGGGTAGAAGTAGTTCTTCCGGTCGAAGGTGGCGTGGCGGTTGATCTCGCAGCCGAGCATGAGGCCGCTCATGACGGTGAGCTTAACGGCCTCCTTGTTCGCGACGGGAAGGGCGCCCGGGTAGCCCAGGCACACGGGGCATACGTTGGTATTGGGTTCGCAGCCCGTCTTCAGCAGACAGCCGCAGAACATCTTCGTGTTTGTCTTGAGCTGGACGTGCGTCTCCAGCCCGATTGTGTTTTCGAATTCCATGTGCGTTCTCGCTCTCGTGTGGGAAACGGACGTTATTATACCACAATTCGCCGCGCACTGGAATGTCAATTGCTTTCGCTGTTGTGGGGCTCTGCATGTTCTACATGGACGATCAAAATCAAAAAACATTTTTCAGATTTTTTGGGGAGCGCGGTGTGCCCTTATTATGGTAAAATATAAGCCCCAACGCACAACAGAAAAGGACAAGTAATGGGCATCTTCAAGGCATACGACATCCGCGGCGTCTATGGACAGGAGCTGACGGACGACATGTTCTACAAAATCGCGCGTGCCTACGCGCGCTTCCTCGGTTCGCCGAAGAAGATAGTGGTGGCGCGAGACATACGTCCGCACTCCGAACCGCTCTTCGCCGCGTTCGCGCGCGGACTGAACGACATGGGAGTGGACGTGATCGACATCGGCCACGCATCCACCCCGATGAGCTACTTCGCGAACGGCACGCTCCATCCCGACGGCAGCGTGATGATCACCGCCTCCCACAACACGAAGGAGTGGAACGGCTGCAAGCTCTGCCGCGCCAACGCCGTCCCGATTTCCGGCGCGAACGGCATCAAGGACATCGAGCGTATGGTGATGGAGATGGATGGAAGCGACATGAGTGTCGCTTCTCCGAGGGGCACGATCACGAATGTGGACGTCCTTGCCGACTACGCGCGCCACGTGCGCACGTTCGAGCACATGGCGAAGCCGCTCCACGTCGCGTGCGACTTCGCGAACGGCATGGGCATCTGCGAGGCGGCCGCGTTCAAGGGCTCGCCGCTCACGTACGACGGGCTCTTCGAGGAGTTCGACGGCGCGTTCCCGAACCACGACGCGAACCCGCTCAAGACGGAGACGCTCAAGGACCTTCAGGCGCTCGTGCGCGCGAACCCCGGCAAGTACGCGTTCGGCGTGGCGTTCGACGGCGACGCGGACCGCGCGGGCTTCATCGACGAGAAGGGCGAGATCATCCCGATGGACTTCATCACGGCCCTCATCAGCGAGGACCTGCTCCAGTCGAATCCCGGCGCCGCCTGCTTCTATGACCTCCGGTCGTCGAAGGTCGCGGACGAGACGATCGCCGCCGCCGGCGGCAAGCCGATGATGTCCCGCGTGGGCCACAGCTTCATCAAGGCGCAGATGCGCGAGAACGACGCGATCTTCGCGGGCGAGCTTTCGGGCCACTACTACTTCAAGGCGAACTTCACCGCCGAGTCGAGCTCCATGGCCACGTTCGCGCTCGCGAACATCGTCTCGCGGAGCGACAAGCCCCTCAGCGAGCTCATCGCGCCGCTCCGCAAGTATTCGCAGTCCGGCGAGATCAACTCGCGCGTGGCGGGCGATCCGGCCGAGGTGCTGGCGCGCGTGAAGGCCACGTATGCGCCCACGGCGGAGCGCGTGTTTGAGCTGGACGGCGTGAGCGTGGACAACTGGTCCCGCGACGGCTGGTGGTGCAACGTGCGCATGTCCAACACCGAGCCGCTCGTGCGCCTCAACCTCGAGGCGAAGACGCCCGACCTCATGGCCGCGAAGCGCGACGAGCTGCTTGCGCTCATCCGCGCCTAGGCTTTTGCATTCCCATCCTCAAGGAGAACATTGCCTTGGCAATGAACAAATGCGATTTCGACACCCTCCAGCAGCGTCGCGGGACGGCGAGCGTCAAGTGGGACGTGCTGTCCGATGACGAGACGCTGCCGTTGTGGGTGGCGGACATGGATTTCCGCGCCGCACCTGAGATTATCTCCGCTCTTCACGAACGGGTTGACTCAGGGGTTTTCGGCTATGCGCTTGCGCCTGAAAGCTGGCGCCAGAGCCTTGCAAGGTGGCTCGCCACACGGCACGACTGGACCATCGACACGAAATGGCTAGTCGAGGCGACGGGCGTGCTGCGCTCACTGGGTGCGGCGATCGACGTGTTCTGTTCGAATGGCGACGGGATAATCATCCAGGCGCCTGCGTACTGTGGTTTTCTGGAGGTTATCCACGACCACGGCGTGGAGCTTTTGGAAAGTCCGCTGCGGCGCGTGCCGTCGCACGGAGAAGGGGACTTCTCATACGAAATGGATTTTGAGGATTTGGAGCGGAAGGCGTCAGACCCGCGCGCGAAGCTTTTTCTCCTCTGCAATCCGCACAACCCGGCGGGGCGGGCGTGGTCTGCCGACGAGCTTCGCCGCGCAGGCGAGATATGCCGTCGCCATGGCGTGTTCCTGCTGAGCGACGAGATCCACGCGGATCTGCAGATGCCGGGCTCGCGACACGTGCCTTACGCGAAGGTGGCGGAGGGGTTTGAGGATACGTTCATGACGTTCTGGTCCGCGACCAAGACGTTTAACCTGGCGGGGCTGCACGCATCGGTGGCGATCTGCGCTAATTCGAAGGTGCGTGACCGCATGCGCCGGATGCACAGCAAACACGGTACCGGTTACCTGAACACGTTCAGCTTCCTGGCGTCGTCAGTCGCCTGGGACAAATGCGCATACTGGCTTGACGAACTTCGCACCTACCTCCACGGCAACTATCTGGCGCTTGTGGGCTTCATCCGCGAACGGATGCCGAGTGTCCGGGTGGCCGACCTCGACGCCACGTATCTTGCCTGGCTGGACGTCACGGCCCATGGCGTTCCGTCTTGGGAACTGGCCCAGCGTCTGGAGACCGAGGCGAAGGTCAAGTTGTCGCCCGGCGCGATGTTCCTGGAACCGGAGGGCGAATCGTTCCTGCGGGTCAACCTCGCCTCGCCGCGTGCGATGCTGATGGAGGCGCTTGAGCGCTGTGCGCGGATGAAAGCCGGCAAGTCAATTTTAACTCAACACAAATAAGGAGTTCATATAATGCAAAAATGCAGTAGGCGATCGTTTCTGAAACGCGCAGGCGGCGCAGTGGCGCTGCCCATGCTGGCACCGGCTTCCGCGCTGGGCCTCGACGGCAAGGTGGCGCCGTCCAATCGAATCGTGGTGGCCGGCATCGGACTCGGACGGCGCGGCGGCGGCGTGTTCCGCGGCTGGGTGCTCCCGGAGAAGGACGTGCAGTTCGTCGCGATCTGCGACGTGTGGAAGGAGCGCCGCGAGCGCATCAAGAAATGGGCCGACGCGCACTACGGCAACAAGGACTGCAAGATGTACATCGACATGCGCGAAATGCTCGCGCGCAAGGACATCGACGCCGTCCACATCGCGACGGGTGACCGCTGGCACGCGCCCGCGTCCGTGCTCGCGATGCGCGCGGGCAAGGACGTGTACTGCGAAAAGCCGTCCGCGATGACGGTGCGCGAAGGACAGGCCGTCGTCGCGACGGCGCAGAAGTACGGCCGCATCTACCAGGCCGGCATCCAGCGTCTGAGCGAGCCGAACTTCATCGTGTGCAACGAGCTGCTGCGCCTCGGCCGCCTCGGCGAGGTGAAGAAGGTGTACGCGCATCTCTATTTCGGCACGCCCCTCTACCTCCAGCGCAAGTGGCTCCCGGCGGAGAAGCAGCCGCCGCGCGAGGAGCTTGACTGGGACGCCTGGCTCGGGCCGTGTCCGTGGCGTCCGTACAACCACGACTACCTCACGCGCTGGGTGAGGCACTACGACTTCGGCACGAGCATCATCGGCGACTGGTGCTCCCACACCTACGCGCAGTGCCACGACGCGCTTGGCATGGAGGCGACATCCCCGATCTTCTACCCGTCCATGCACATGGCGGAACCGAACGGCATGGCGCTCAAGTTCGCGAACGGCGTGGAGATGATCGCCGAACAGCGCGGCTGGCGCGGGACGTGCGGCGTGCGGTACGTGGGCAGCGAAGGCTGGGTGGCGTGCGCCGACGGCTACACGCGTCCTGACGTGTCGCGTCCGTCGCTCCTCGCGGACTACAACAAGATCCTCGCGGACTACTGCGCGCGCACCGGCTACACCACGGAAAACCACATGCGCCAGTTCTTCAACTCCGTGAAGTCGCGTACGAAGACCGTGGCGAACCCCGTTCTCATGCACCGCTCGATGACCTCCACGCACTGCGCGAACATCGCCCAGTGGCTGGGCCGCGACATGCACTGGGACCCCGTGAAGGAACAGTTTATCAACGACCCCGAGGCGAACCGCATGCTCTACCGCGCGCACCGCCCGGGCTGGCAGATCATTTAGAGTGTAAAGTGAAAAGTGTAAAGTGTAAAATGAAGAGTGTAAGAAGAGTGAGAGGTAAGCTGAAATGAAAAGATTTCTTATGAGTTTTGCTCTTGTGTGCGCCTGCGTGGCGGGTGCGCTGGAGGGACCGTCCGTTTACAAGATGACCGAGGCGCAGCTGCTGGACGTGGCGAAGGCCGGTGCGCTCGACGACCGCATGACGGCGTGTCAGGAACTGGCGCACCGCGGCACGGCGGCGAGCGTCCCCGTACTTTCGGAGATGCTGAAGAGCGGCGAGCCGTCGGTGTTCCATTCCGCGCTCTACGCGCTTCAGAACATCCCGGGCGCGGAGGTGGACGCCGCATTGGCTGCGGCCGAAGCGCAGGCACCGGAAGCTAAGCGCCAGGCGATCGCTCACGTGCGTGCCGCACGCGCCGGGAAGGTGTTCGCCCTTGAAAAGTACGCCGGCGCGACGGAGGCGCTGACCGCGTTCCCGCCCAAGACCGCGATCCGGAGCGGCGACATGTCCGCGTTCCCCGCGCTCGTGGAGGCGGCGTCCGGTACCGGACGCAACGCCGTGCAGGCCCGCTTCCAGCTCGCCGGGTTTCCCAACGCGGCGGCGGACGCCAAGCTGATGGAACTCGCACGCGGCGGCGACGCGAAGAAGGCGCGTCTCGCGCTCGGCGTGCTCGGCGAGCGCCGCGCCCGCGCGGTGATGCCGCAGATTCTGGCGCTGGCGCGCGCGACGAAGGACGACCGCCTGCGCATCGAGGCGTTCAAGGCCCTCGCGCAGATCGGCGACGCGAAGCGCGACCTTCCGGCGATGCTGTCGCTCCTCGCGGAAATGCCGGAAGAGGATCGCCTCGCCGGCGCAATCGTCCGCATGGCCTCGCGCGAGTTCATGCCCGAGCGGAAGCCGATCAAGGTGATCGACGCGAAGTTCGGCAATTTCGCGGCGGGACGCGTGGCGGACGTGAAGCTGATGGTCGATTCGCTGATCGAGGCCGGTTCGACGGAGATCATGGCCGGCTGCCGTCTTGTGGGACGCGGCGGCTTCCACAGCGACCCCGCGCCGGGAATGACCAAGGAACTGCGCATCGCCTACGTCGTGGGCAACGGGCCGGTACAGCGCCAGACGGTGCCCGACAGCACGATCCTTTCCTTCGGCGAGAGCTCGCTCCCGGAATGCGTGGCAAAGCCGCTCGTCGAGGCGGCGCTGCGCGCGAAGGGAACGGCGCGCACGGCGCTGACGGGCATCGTGGGCGCGCTTGAGCGCCGCGGGCGCGTGCCGGGTTCGGACGCCGTGCTGTTCCGTCCGATCTTCAACGGCAAGGACCTCGACGGGTGGAAGCAGGACGCGAACTTCTTCTACGCGAAGGACGGCGTGCTCGTGGGCGAGTCGACGCCCGAGAAGCCGTGCAAGAAGAGCCAGTACCTCGTCTACGCAAAGGAGAAGCTCGCGGACTTCGAGCTGCGCGGCTCGTTCCGCCTGAGCAAGTCCGCCAACTCCGGCATACAGGTGCGCAGCACCGACAGCACGACCACCGACACCGGCTATCAGGCGGACATGAACGGCTCCGGCTCCATCGTGGGCTATTTCTACTGCACCGGACAGCACCTCGTGGGCAAGCGCGGATGCAACGTGGTGCTCGCGCCCGACGGACGCAAGAGCGAGGAGGCTTTCGCCGATGACAAGTCCATCCAGGACGTCTACCGCGTCGGCGAGTGGAACGACATCCGCGTCGTCGCAAAGGGCAACATCCTCGCGATGTGGGTCAATGGCGTGCGCACGGTCACGGTGGCCGACGCGCGCCCGGAGTTCCTGCCCGCGACGGGGTACATCTCCATCCAGCTGCACCAGGGACATCCGATGAAGGTCGAGTTCCGCGACCTGCGCGTGCGCACGGACTCGGTGGAGCTCGACCCCAACCTCGAGAACGCGCTTCGCAAGAAAATGGATGCGCTCGAGTTCGGCGGCGCGCCGTCGTTCGAGGGAGCGGAGTGGATCTGGCACAAAGCGGCGCAGAACAAGGACGGCGCAAAGGTCGCGTTCCGGGCCGAACTCGAACTGCCTCCGGGTCAGATCGACAAGTCGGCGCTGATCTTCTCCTGCGACGACTCCGCCGTGTTCTCCGTGAACGGCAAGGAAGTGGGCTGGCAGAACAACGGCAAGCTCTGGATGACGCCGACGGCCGTGATCGGCCCGTCGCGCACGAACCTCGTGCCGGGGAAGAACGTGATCGAAGTGGCCGCCGAGAACAACCTCGGCTGCGCAGCCTTCCTCGCGATGATCGAAGTGACGTACGCCGACGGTCGCATCGTGCGCTTCCCCACGAACGGACGCGGGTGGAAGGCGTCAGTCGACGGCAAGGCGTTTGAGCAACCCCAGGTGGTATGCCCCTACGGCTCCGCTCCTTATGGAAAATTCAACACAGAAGGGAAGTAGTCGATGAGGCGAGGATGGATGCCCGGAACGACGATCGCTTCGCTGCTTGTCTCGGTTGTAGCGTTCGTCAGCGTGTCGTTTGCGGCCGTGCCAGGGAAATCTGCGCCGTTCCGCATCGAAGCGGAGAAGGGCGAGATGCTGCCCGACGCCAAAGGCGAAAAGGCCGGTCCGTACAACAAGATACCGGGCACGTCCGGCGGCTCGATCCTCGCGTTCTTCAGGGACGGCAAGGGCGTGCGGTACGGCAAGGTGCCGGCGGCGAAATGGCTTGTCATTGCGTTCTCCACGGACAACGGCGGCAAGGACGCAACGGTGCAGTTCTTCGACGGCGACAAGCACCTCGGCGACGTCGTGTTCCCCGATACCGGCGACTTTCACCGGATTGATGATGTAGAGATCGCAAAGCTCGCCATTCCCGCCGGCGCCGACCTGCGCATTGTCGCACCAAAACTTCCCGTGAACATCGACTACATAGACCTCTACGACACGGACGAGAAGCCGGTCGTTTCCGGTCTGCGTCCGCCCGCACCGCCCGTCGCGGAGCTGCGCGAGAAGCTGTTCGCCGGGGAGTACGGCAACGTCGAGGAAATCCTGTTTGCCACGCGCACGCACCGTCGCGAACACTGGTACGCCAACTTCGGCTACTACTGCTACGGCTCCAGCCACACGATCCTCAACAGGCAGGGGCGGCTCGTCGCGTACAACATCCGCACCAAGTCGTTCCGCACGCTCCTCGAGGACGTCGCGGGCGCGGTGCGCGACCCGTGCGTCCACTACGACGGCAAGCAGATCGTGTTCTCGTACCGCCCCGGCAACGAGCAGCGCTACCATCTCTTCACCATCAACGCGGACGGCACCGGCCTCAAGCAGCTCACGTTCGGCGAGTACGACGACATCGAGCCCGCATGGCTCCCGGACGGCGACATCATCTTCGTCTCGGGCCGCGCGCGTCGCTGGGTGAACTGCTGGCTCACGCAGGTGGCCACCATCTACCGCATGAAGCCGGACGGCTCCGGCATCCGGATGCTCTCCGCCAACATCGAACACGACAACACGCCCTGGCCGCTTCACGACGGGCGCATCGCCTACATGCGCTGGGAGTACGTGGACCGCCGCCAGGTGACGTTCCACCACCTCTGGACGATGAACCCCGACGGCACGCAGCACCAGATCCTTCAGGGCAACACCTACGCGGGCAGCGTGTACATCGACGCCAAGCCGATCCCCGGCTCCGATGACATCGTTCTCATCGACTCCCCCGGCCACGGCAGGATGGAGCACGGCGGCTACCTCAGTATCCTCTCCGCGAAGTCCGGCCCCGACAACCGCGCCAACATCCGCCACGTATCGCCTGTGCAGTGCTACGACCCGTGGGCGTTCTCGCCGGAGCTCTTCATGGCGACGGACGGCGACGAGGTGTTCCTCATGAACAGTCGCGGGAAGAAGGAGACGCTGTTCACGCTCCCGCGCGAGTTCACCGTGTTCGAGGGCGCGAGCGACGGCGGGTCGCGCATCAGCGAGCCGCGTCCGCTCATGCCGCGTCCGCGCGAGCGCATCCTCGCCGACCGCACCGACCTCAAGTCAAAGACCGGCGAGTTCTATCTTGAGAACGTGATGATCAGCCGTAGCCTCGACGGCGTGAAGCCCGGCACGATCAAGAAGCTGATGATTATGGAATCCCTGCCGAAGCCGATCAACTACACGGGCGGCATGGACCCGCTCACGTACGGCGGATCGTTCACGCTCACGCGCTATCTCGGCACCGTGCCGGTGGAGTCGGACGGCAGCGCCTACTTCAAGGCACCGGCGTTGCGGTCGCTCTTCTTCATCGCCCTCGACGCGGAAGGACGCGCCGTGAAGCGGATGCAGAGCTTCACGCAGGTGATGCCGGGCGAGCGTCAGGGATGCGTGGGCTGCCACGAGAAGAAGACGGAGAACACCGTTCGTCGCGCCGCCACGGTATCGAAGGCGCTCTCGCGCGGTCCGTCGGAGATCGACGCATCCGGCCTCGTCGTCGACGTGGCGGACTTCCCGCGCGACATGCAGCCGGTCCTTGACCGCTCGTGCGTGAAGTGCCACAACCCCGACAAGCGCTGCGGGAACGTGGACCTCTCCGGCGACCACGGCCCGATGTTCTCGATGGCGTACTACAACCTCATCGCGCACAACCAGGTGCTGGACGGCCGGAACTCTTCGCGGAGCGACTGGCCACCCTACGAGCGCGGCAGCGGGGGGAGTCCGCTCATGGAGAAGATCTCCGGCAAGCACCACGGGGCCACAGTGACGCCCGCCGACCGCAGGACGGTGATGGCGTGGCTCGACGGCTCCGCGCCGTACCCCGGCACGTACGCCGCGCTTGGCTGCGGTTCCATCGGCGGCTACTTCCAGAACAAGCAGGTGATGAACAACGACCGCAAGCGCGCGAAGTCCATGGCCGCGCAGGCCGTGATCGCGAAGCGCTGCGATTCCTGCCACACGGGCGGGATGCGCCTGCCGCACTACCTCTCGGACGAAAACGGCATCAGTTTCTGGACTCCGAACTGGAACGACCCGCGCCTCACGAAGTGGCACCGCCACCTGCTCTTCAACCTGTCGCGTCCCGAGAAGTCGCTCTTCCTCAAGGCGCCGCTTGCGAAGGAGGCGGGCGGCTTCGGCATGGGCAAGTCCGGTAAGGCCGTGTTCAAATCTACGGACGATCCCGACTACAAGGCGATTCTCGCGATGATCCAGGACGGCAAGGACGTGCTGGAGAAGGTGAAGCGCTTCGACATGCAGGGGTTCCGTCCGCCCAAGCAGTATCTGCGCGAGATGATGCGCTACGGCGTGCTGCCCGCGACCTTCGACCTCGACAACGAACCCGTCGATCCGTACGCCCTCGACCGCCGCTACTGGGCGCTCGACTGGACGCAGCTCAATTAGAATCCGCGCAAGCGGAAAATTATGGTAGAATATTAACTCATCACACAGCCAGAAAGGCATAGAAAGGAACAAATCATGGCAACTAAGAAGAAATGCGAATGTGGATGCGGCGTGGACGTCGGCTTCCAGGCACCGCTTAAGGCGCTCAACTTCCTGCGGGCGAAGGCACAGGAGGGGGCTGCGCAGACAGTGGCTATCGCGTGGGAGCGCGAGGACGGACACATCTACCGCTACGATGTGACGCTCCCGAAGCGCATCCATCCCACTATGCTGCCTGGCGTGCGGCACCTCGTTGAGCGCGTGGTGAAGTTCGTCCTCTGGAGCGCGGGCGGCTGGAAGCTCTACCTCTCGGGCCCGGACGAGATCGTCAAGCCCATCGCGCAGGCGTACACGAAGAAAGGCGCACGCGCGTTCGACTACGCATTCTTCAACGACCTCTACGGACGTCCGGTCGAGACGGTGATCCTCCCGCTCAAGAAGATGCCTGTCACGTGCGAGCGCGAGGTGTTGGTGAAGGGCAACACCAACGGCAACCGCATCGGCTTCGACCTCGGCGCGAGCGACTTCAAGATCTCGGCGCTCAAGCGCGGGAAGGTCGTGTTCTCCAAGGAGTTCCCGTGGGATCCGCGTCCGCAGTCCGACCCCGACTACCACTACGAGAAGCTCTCCGCCGGCCTTGAGGCGGCTGCCGCCGCGCTGGGCGGGAAGGTCGACGCGATCGGCGGCTCCTCTGCCGGCACGTTCGTGGGCAAGAAGCTCGGCGTCGCCTCGCTCATCCGCGGCGTCAAGGAGAAGAACCCGTCCAAGTACGAGATCGCGCAGAACCTCTTCGCCCGCGTCGAGGACGAGTGGAAGTGTCCGTTCGAGGTGTTCAACGACGGCGACGTCACCGCGCTCGCAGGCGCGATCACGATGAAGCGCACGGGCATCCTCGGCGTCGCGATGGGTTCGAGCGAGGCCGTTGGCTACATCAACCAGAACGGCGCGCTCACGGGCCGCATCAGCGAACTCGCGTTCGCGCCGGTGGACCTCAACCCCAACGCGGGCGTGTGCGAGTGGAGCAAGGATTTCGGCGTGGGCGCGATGTACTTCTCGCAGCAGGCCGTCAACTTCCTCGCGTGCCGCTACGGCATGAAGTTCCCCAAGACGATGAAGCTGCCCGAGCGCCTGAAGGTGGTCCAGGCCGCGATGGAGAAGCGCGAGGAGATCGCTCTGAAGATCTACCTCATGATCGGACGCTACCTCGCGAACGCGGCGGCGTGGTACCGCGAGTTCTACGACTACTCGAACCTGATGATCCTCGGGCGCGTGACGAGCGGCTTCGGCGGCGACATCATCCTCAACACGGCCCGCATGGGACTCGAGGCGATCGACCCGTTGCTCGCGGAGCAGATCGACATCTTCATGCCCGACGAGAAGGCGCGCCGCCTCGGACAGTCCGTGGCCGCCGCGCAGATTCCGACCATTTGACGGAAGAGAAAACCTAATGAACAAAGACTCATCGATGGCGGGCTTCGCGGCCCTGCTTGACCAGCAGTTCAAGGGATTCCGCAAGGGGTTCAACCCGGGCGACACGGTGAACGCGCGCGTGGTGCGCGTGGGCGAAGAATACGTGACGCTCGACGTCAACGCCAAGACGGTTGGACTCCTTCCCGTTGCGGACGTCACGGACGAGGAAGGGGATGTTACCGTCAAGCGCGGCGACATGGTTGAGGTGTCCTTCGTGGCGATGCAGAAGGACGCCTACCTCTTCGCGAAGGCGGACGTGGCGGAATCCGCCGCTATCGTCTCCGTGGACCAGACCATCCAGCGCGCCTTCGACGGCGGACTCCCCCTGGAGGGAACCGTCGAGAAGGAAGTGAAGGGCGGCTACGAGGTGACGGTGTGCGGACAGCGCGGGTTCTGCCCGTACTCGCAGATCGACCGTGTTCGCAAGCCGGTCGCACCCGGTGCGGAGAATCCATACGTTGGTAAGAAGCTGCAGTTCGTTGTGCAGGAGTACGGCACTGACGACAGGGGAGTGAACCTCATCGTGAGCCACCGCGTCGTGCAGGAACGCGAACTCGCCGTTGCGAAGGACTACCTGCGCGACACGCTTGAAGAGGGGCAGACCCTCAACGGCACTGTCGTGAAGGTGCTGAACTTCGGCGCGTTCGTGGACCTCGGCGGTGTGGAGGGCCTAGTGCCCGTGCGCGAGATTTCGTGGGACAAGGTGAACGACCCCAACGACTTCCTGAAAGCCGGCGAACTCGTCACGGTGAAGATACTCTCCCTCGACTGGGAGCGCGAGCGTATTTCGCTCTCAATCCGCCAGTGTCAGGCCAAGCCCCTGAAGCCACGCACGCCCGAGGAAATCGCGCGCGATGCCGAAGCGCAGGACGTTGCGGACTGGATGGAGGCGCATGCCGGCGAGACCGATTCGTTCAGCTCGCTCGGCAAAGCCTTCGACGGATTGAAAATCTAGCAGTTCCTTACTGCGCGCGGGGGTCGCGGTCGGGTGGGTTGCTGATCATGTTCTGCACCCACCCGGCGGACTTGAAGTGCTGAGACAGGTAGGCGTGCGCGAGGACCTCAAGGTCATCGCTGCCGTAGTCGTAGCTGGCGAGTCCCGCGAAGTCGCGGCCGATGTTCTGCTGGTCGAAGATCAGGTCGCTGGAGAAGTAGGGGAACAGGTCGCCCACGAACTTCGAGAACATCGACTCCTCCGCTGATTTGCACGCGCGGTCCATGCCGATGGTGAGTCCGTCGATTCGGAACACGCGGCATACGGCGCGCAGTATCTGGTTGGCGGAGACGGGACGGTTGCCCGTAACGTGATAGGTTACGCCGGATGCAGGACGCTGGAAGAGGTCTGTGATGGCGGCCTGGACGTAGTCGATCGGGACGAAGTAGATATGGTCCGAGGCCACAGTGCGGCAGTTCATGTCCATGTCAACCCACTCGTCCGGCGACACGCCTTTCCGACGCGCGGCACGCTCCTTGAGCTTCTGGAGGAATTCGAGAATACGGTAGAACGCAAGTGGCTTGCGGATGCCTCCGTCGCTTTTCCTCCCGACGATGATTCCGGGGCGGTAGATCGTGAAGGGTATGCCGGATTCCCTTACCAGGTGTTCGGCCTTGCACTTGCTCTCCTCGTAAGGGTTGTTGAAGGCTGGCGGCTGCTGTTCCTGCTCGTATACCACGCCAGTCTGTTTTCCGGCGACGTATGCCGTGGCGACGTAATGAAACTCGCGCACGCCTAGCTTCTTGGCGAGTTCAACCATGCGACGGGTGCCATCGTAGTTGATCTTGAACACGCGTCCCGTCGGATCTTTGCCGAGATTCACGTCGGCCGCGCAGTGCAGTACCTTCTGCACGCCCTTGAGGAGAGGATTCGCGGCGAGCTGGTCAACGTCGATCGACGTCACGTCGCCCTCGATAGCGGTGACGCGGCTCAGCACTTCGTCGCAGATTTCCGGACATCCCTCGAACTCGCACTCGCTGCGGATGACGTCTTGCGCCCGCTGCACTGCGGAAAGGCCGCCTGCGCCGCGCACAAGGCAGACAAAGGTACTTTCGGGCCTTTCCTTAGCGAGGGCAACAACGACGGAACTCCCCACCAAACCGGTGAGGCCTGTCAACAGAATGCGTTCGGATGCACGGGTCGAATCTGTCATTGAGTCTTCTTTCTTCCTTTAAACTTCCTTGGCTTCCATGAAACCTTCTGGATGTCGGCGTAAATTATAGCAGATTTTGTCTGTTTGTAGAGCAGTAAAACGAATAAAACCCAAAAAACATGGCCTCATCGCCGCCGTGAACCTCGGCGGTGACTCAGATTCCATCGGCGCGGTCTACGGACAGCTCGCCGGAGCCTTCTACGGCTTCGACGCAATCCCCGACCGTTGGGTGAAGGCGGTCAAGACCTGGGAGAAGGTGGATGCCTTCATAGAGCGTTTCCTCGATGCACTGGAAATGTAAGGTTCCACAAACCGCGCGTCCCCGTTCGTATCGCTTGTCCCGGAAAAGCCGCCTTTCGCAAGGGTGGGGCGAGCCGCTACAAGGGTGGGGCGAGGCGTCCTCGGCGAGCCGCCACGGCTCACCCGGAGGGTTCGCCCCACCTTCTTACGCCACACCTCCTTACGGCACGATGAGCGTCGGGATCGTGAGCGTGAGCGTCTCGGTGGCGCCGTCCTTGGAGACTTCGGCAGCGAACGAAACGTTCGCGTACTCGCCCGGGGCGACTTCGGACTCGCCGGTAGGCTGGACTCTCACCCAAGTTCCGTCTTCGGAGATGCCGCTTTCATCTATGCCAAAGATGACAGGAGTGCCGTCCACGTTCGC